>JAAEZB010000116.1 GCA_018223085.1 Paracoccaceae bacterium | reverse complement strand
CTTTGCCCCGGCCGTCCAGCCGTTGAGCGGCCACGCGCCTTGGTGGCGGCTTCGCCTGCCGCTTCGACGGCGCTTTGTCTTGCGAGGGGGTCGTCGGCCACTGCCAAATCCACCGCCTCCAAACGTTTGACCTCGTCGCGCAGGCGGGCGGCTTCTTCGAATTCGAGGTTTTCGGCGGCTTTGCGCATGTCGGCGCGCAGCCCGTCGAGGTGGGCCTCCAAGTTGGCGCCGTGGAGGGGTTTGTCGATTTGGGCGGTGACGCGGTTCATGTCGGTGTCGCCCTGATAGAGGCCGGCCATGACGTCTTCGACGTTTTTGCGCACGGTTTCGGGGGTGATGCCGTGTTCCTCGTTATAGGCGATCTGGCGGTTGCGGCGGCGGTCGGTTTCGCCGATGGCGCGCTCCATGGAGCCGGTGATCTTGTCGGCATACATGATGACGCGGCCTTCGGCGTTGCGGGCGGCGCGACCGATGGTTTGGATCAGAGAGGTTTCCGAGCGCAGGAAACCCTCTTTGTCGGCATCGAGAATGGCGACAAGGCCGCATTCGGGGATGTCGAGGCCTTCGCGCAGGAGGTTGATGCCGATGAGCACGTCAAACGCCCCGAGGCGCAGATCGCGCAGGATTTCGATACGTTCGAGCGTGTCGATGTCGGAATGCATGTAGCGGACCTTGATCCCCTGTTCATGCAGGTATTCCGTCAGGTCTTCGGCCATGCGTTTGGTCAGCGTGGTGACGAGGGTGCGGAAACCCTGTTCGCTCACATGGCGGATTTCGTCGAGGAGATCGTCGACTTGGGTCTCTACGGGGCGAATTTCGATCTGTGGATCAAGGAGGCCGGTGGGGCGGATGACCTGTTCGGTAAAGACGCCGCCGGATTGTTCAAGCTCCCACGCGGCGGGGGTTGCCGAGACGAAGACGGATTGCGGGCGCATGGCGTCCCATTCCTCGAATTTAAGCGGGCGGTTGTCCATGCAGGACGGCAGGCGGAAGCCGTGTTCCGCAAGGGTCATCTTGCGGCGGAAGTCGCCCTTATACATGCCGCCGATCTGGGGCACGGAGACGTGGGATTCATCGGCAAAGACGATGGCGTTATCGGGGATGAATTCGAAAAGCGTTGGCGGCGGCTCACCGGGGGCGCGGCCGGTGAGATAGCGGGAATAGTTCTCGATCCCGTTGCAATGGCTGGTGGCCTCTAGCATTTCGATGTCGAAATTGGTGCGTTGTTCAAGGCGCTGGGCCTCAAGGAGTTTGCCCTCGCCGTTGAGGATGTCGAGACGTTGGCGCAGTTCTTTCTTGATCGAGATGACGGCCTGATTGAGCGTTGGTTTGGGCGTCACATAGTGGGAGTTGGCGTAGACGCGGATTTTCTCCATGCTGCCCGTGCGTTCGCCGGTTAGCGGGTCAAATTCGGTAATCGCCTCAAGCTCTTCGCCAAAGAAGGAGAGTTTCCAGGCGCGGTCTTCGAGGTGGGCGGGGAAGATTTCGAGAGAGTCGCCCCGGACCCGGAAAGAGCCGCGTTGGAAGGCCTGATCGTTGCGGCGGTATTGCTGGGCCACAAGTTCGGCCATGATGGCGCGTTGATCGTATTCCTTGCCGACCTCAAGATCCTGCGTCATGGCAGAGTAGGTTTCGACCGAGCCGATGCCGTAGATACAGGACACGGAGGCGACGATAATCACGTCATCGCGTTCGAGAAGGGCCCGCGTTGCGGAGTGGCGCATGCGGTCGATCTGTTCGTTGATCTGGGATTCTTTCTCGATATAGGTGTCGGAGCGCGCCACGTAGGCTTCGGGCTGATAGTAGTCATAGAACGAGACGAAATATTCGACCGCGTTTTCCGGGAAAAAGCCTTTCATCTCGCCATAAAGCTGGGCCGCGAGGGTCTTGTTCGGGGCGAGGATGATGGCGGGGCGCTGGGTCTCTTCGATGACCTTGGCCATGGTGAAGGTCTTGCCCGTGCCCGTCGCGCCAAGCAGCACCTGATTGCGCTCGCCTTCCTTGATGGCGGCGCTGATCTCGGCGATGGCGGTGGGCTGGTCGCCGGCGGCGGTAAAGGGGGTATGCATGACGAAATGCTTGCCGCCCTCAAGCTTTTCGCGCGGGGGCAGGTCCTGCATCATGGGCATGGATTTATCGGAATGGGCATAGGGCAAGGCAGATCCTCCGGTTGCCTCTAATGTGATCCCTTTTTGTTCTTGTGCAAGCCCCGTTTGACGATTGTGGCGCGCAGTGTCGCAGGAGGCGTCCGGCTTGCTTTACGTGGGGTAAATTTTGCAAATTGGTTAGGATGCCTATCCAATTGGTAATATTTGAAAACATACGGTGGTGTTTGGTGAAATATTTTTCCCCGAAACGTCTTGTCAACGGAGTCCGCCCCTCTATAAGATCGGATATGCAAGCAGCAGACTTGGTTGTCGCAAGCCCGCATTCACACCCCTCGCTCCCCGCGGGTCGGCTGACAGCCAAGGCTGCTTGCATATCCCCTGATAGGCCCGAAAAACGCTGAATTTGCGTGTCTTTTTGTGTGATGCGGCGATTTCCACGCTTGCCCGCAGGGGGCAAATTCCCGATAAAGCAGGGGTTATCAAGGAGTCGGAAATGATCGCACGCATCTACCAGCCCGCCCGCAACGCCATGACGTCGGGCACCGCCAAGACCCATGATTGGGTTCTTGAATATGGGCCGTCCGAGGCGCGCGAGATTGACCCGCTTATGGGGTGGACCGGATCGGGCGACATGCAGAGCCAGGTCAAGATGCGGTTCGAGACCAAGGAAGCCGCGCTTGACTATGCGCGCGACCACGGCATCGAGGTGCAGGTGATCGAGCCGCATAAGCGCAAGCCCAATATCCGCCCCGGCGGGTATGGCGATAATTTCGCCACCAATCGGCGCGTCCCCTGGACCCATTAAGGGCCAGAATGCAGAGAAGAGATGCTGGGCGGCCCGCAGGTCGCCCTTTTTGTTTGAAAGAGGCCGTTTATGACCATCACCCATCTTGTCACCCATTCGGGCGGGTTTCACGCCGATGAGCTTTTGTCGTCGGTGATCCTGACGCGGCTTTTCCCGGAGGCGGAGATTGTGCGTAGCCGGGATGCGGCGTGGATCGCGCCGGGGGCGGGTAAGATCATTTACGATGTGGGCCGGGCGTATGACCCGGAGGCGGGGATTTTCGACCATCACCAGCGCCCGACGCCGGAACGTGAAGATGGGAAACCCTATAGCTCCTTTGGCCTGATCTGGCGCCAGTATGGGCGCGATTACTTGCGGGCGATGGACGTGCCGGAGGGCGATATCGAGGCCATTCACCGGAGTTTTGATCAGGGGTTTGTGCTGCCGGTGGACCTTATGGACAATGGCGCGTTGGAGCCGTCGGTTGCGGGGCCCTTGGCGGGGATGACTTTGCCTGTGCTGCTTGAGACGTTGAAGCCGGTTTTCGACGAGCGTGGCGAGGGCGTTGACGACGCGGCCTTCATGGCGGCCTTGCCGGTGGCGCGCGCCTTTGTTGAGGCGGCGATCAAGGGCAAAGCGGCCAAGGCGCGGGCCGAGAGCATCGTCATGCAGGCGATTGAAGCGGCGGGGGAGTCCCCGGTGCTTGAGTTGCCCATGGGGATGCCGTTTCGCCCGGCGGTCGAGAAGGCCGGTGCGGATCACCTCCTGTTTGTGATCCATCCGCGCGGCGAAGATTGGGCGCTTAACACGATCCGCAAGAGCGGCGGCACGTTTGAGGCCCGCGCCGATCTTCCCGAGGCTTGGGCCGGTCTTACCGATGCGGCGTTGGAAGAGGCGTCGGGGGTCAAGGGGGCGAAGTTCTGCCACACGGCGCGGTTCATTGCGGTGGCCGGATCGCGCGAGGCGATTGTCGAGATGGCCGCGCGGGCAGTCGCGGCGTGCCGCTAGGCAAGCGGGCGCGGACGTTCCATACTATTCCCGATATGCCGGAGAAGAGGGAGGGCAGGGGATGAACACGTTTGACGAGGATCTGTTCCTAAAGGGGCTTGAGGCGCGCAAGGCGACGCTTGGGGCGGAGTATGTCGAAAAGAACCTCGCAGCAGCGGACGAGTTCACCCGCCCCTTTCAGGAGGCAATGACGGCATGGTGCTGGGGGTTCGGCTGGGGCGATGAGGTGATCGATGCCAAAACGCGCAGCATGATGAACCTCTCGATGATTGGGGCGCTGGGTAAGATGCAGGAATGGGAAACCCATTGCCGCGGTGCGCGCAGGAATGGGGTTAGCCAGGAGGAACTCCGCGCGATTATCCATGTGATCGGAATTTATTGCGGTGTGCCACAGGCGCTCGAATGTTTCCGCGCTGCGAAAAAGGTCCTTGCCGAAGAGGCGCCCGAGTAAGGCCCGATACGTCCGGTCAGGGGGTAAAACCCTCTGGGCAAAACCGAACGGTTGGACTAGGAAAGGGCACAAGCGGTCCCTTAGCTCAACTGGATAGAGCAGCTGACTTCTAATCAGCAGGTTGAGGGTTCGAGTCCTTC
>JAAEZB010000115.1 GCA_018223085.1 Paracoccaceae bacterium | reverse complement strand
GCCTCAGGCGCGCTCGGCCATGTAGGCGGCGAAGCGTTCGAAAAGGTAGAAGCTGTCCTGCGGGCCGGGCGAGGCTTCGGGGTGGTGCTGCACAGAGTAGACCGGGCGGTCCTTCATGCGGATGCCACAGTTGGAGCCGTCAAAGAGCGAGACATGGGTTTCCATGACGCCTTCGGGCAAGGTTTGGCTATCGACGGCGAAACCATGGTTCATCGAGGTGATCTCGACCTTGCCGGTCTCGTGATCTTTCACCGGGTGGTTGGCGCCGTGGTGGCCGTGGTTCATTTTGACGGTCTTGGCACCGAGCGCGAGGGCGAGCATCTGGTGGCCGAGGCAAATGCCGAAGACAGGCAGATCGGCTTTGAGGATCTCCTGGATCATTGGCACAGCATAGGCGCCAGTTGCGGCCGGGTCGCCGGGGCCGTTGGAGAGGAACACGCCATCGGGGTTATGGGCCAGCACCTCAGCGGCAGTGGCGGAAGCGGGCAGCACGGTCACGTCGCAGCCCGCCGAAGCGAGGCAACGCAGGATGTTGCGTTTGGCGCCGTAGTCGATGGCGACCACTTTATGTTTGGGGTTTTCCTGACGGCTATAGCCTTCGGGCCATGCCCAGCGCATTTCGTCCCAACGGTAGGATTGGGCGCAGGTCACGTCTTTGGCGAGGTCGAGCCCTTCGAGGCCGGAGAAGGCGCGGGCCTTTTCCACCAGAGCCTCGATGTCGAAATTGCCTTCGGGATCATGCGACAGCGCCACATGCGGCGCGCCTTGCTGACGGATGGCGCGGGTTAGGCGACGAGTGTCGATACCGCCGATAGCGATGCGGCCGCGTGCGGCGAGCCAGTTCGACAGCGTTTCAGTCGAGCGCCAGTTAGAAGGCTCGGTCGGGTCCCATTTGACGACCATGCCCGCAGCGACGGGGTCGGCGGTTTCGTCATCCTCGGGGGTGACGCCGGTATTGCCGATATGGGGGAAGGTGAAGGTCACGATCTGGCCCGCATAGGAGGGGTCGGTCATGATCTCCTGATAACCGGTCATGGCGGTGTTAAAGCAAAGCTCGGCCACGGCATCGCCGGTTGCTCCGAAACCTCGCCCGTAAAACACGGTGCCATCGGCAAGGGCAAGGCAGGCGGTGGGCTTGGGGTTGGTCTCGTGAACCATGGCGCGACTCTCCGGTTGACAAATTGTCGGGAAACTATGTCGAGCGCGGGTCTGCGTCAAGGGAGCGCGGAATTTGCTTTTCCTTTATTTTCAATAACTTGTGAAAACGTCGCGCTGGTTGCCTCGGGGGAGGACCTTGGATATGGTGCGGTCTTTGACAGCACAAGCAGATGGTCGACGGGATGACATTGCGAAACGAGATCAATACCGCGCTTAAACAGGCGATGCGCGATCGTGCCGCCGAGCGGCTTTCGACGCTACGCCTTATCAGTGCAGCGATCAAGGACCGGGACATTGCCGCGCGCGGCGAGGGCCGGGAAGACGGGGTGGGCGAGGACGAGGTTCTTGCGATCCTGTCGAAGATGGTCAAGCAGCGCCAGGAAAGCGCCCGCACCTATGAAGAGGGTGGGCGTCTCGATCTTTCAGAGCGCGAGCTTAACGAGATCACGGTGATCGAGGAATTCCTGCCCAAGCAGTTGGATGAGGCCGAGACCGCAGCCGCTATTGAGGCTGCGATTGCCGAGATCGGAGCCGGGTCGATCCGCGACATGGGCAAGGTCATGGGCGCGCTCAAGTCGAAATATACCGGGCAGATGGATTTCGGGCAGGTTGGCCCGATGGTCAAAGATCAGCTCAACAAGGGCTAAGTGCCTGTTGAAACGGATTTGAGAAGGGCCGCCTTGCAAGGGCGGCTCTTTTTCGTTGTCGGGCAGGAAGTAGATGACCTAGCGTCAGTGAGGGCATTTGGCGCGGCGGAATCCGCAGCGACACCCGTTAAAGGCTAAAGGGTATTTTTCCGGCCCAGAGGGCTGGCGCAGTCGAGAGGCGAGAGATGACGAAGCAGGATAACGATATCGCGGCCATTCTGGGGATCGGGCAAAAGAAGCGTCGCCCTTGGGGTTGGATCGGGCTTGGCGTTGTGGCTGTTGCGGCGGTTGGCTTGTGGGTGATGTTGCAGGGCGATGCGGGCAGCACCAAGGTCAGCTATGTGACGGACGCAGTGCGCAAGGCCGATATCGAGGTCACGGTTGCGGCCACGGGCACGGTCGAGCCGACGGACCTTGTCGAGATTTCGAGCGAGCTTTCGGGCACGATCGAGTCGGTGGAGGTTGATTACAACGACTCGGTCGCGGTTGGCGCGGTGTTGGCGCGCCTCGACACGTCGCGTCTCGAATCGCAGCTTGAGGTGCAGAAGGCCTCGCTTGCTTCGGCGGAAGCCAAGATCGTGGTGGCCGAGGCAACGGTCAAGGAAGCCCGCGACACTTACGAACGCGGATTGCAGCTTGAAAAGCGCGGGGTTGAGACGACGCAGACCTTGATTGGGCAGGAGGCGACCTATGCGCGAGCCAAGGCAGAATTGCTTGCTGCCGAGGCGGCACGCGATCTGGCCAAGGCCAATCTTGACGTGGTGCAGGTTGATCTCGACAAGTCCTGTATCTGTTCGCCGGTGGCGGGCGTGGTGCTTGACCGAGATGTGGACCCCGGACAGATCGTGGCGGCCTCGCTCTCGGCGCCGATCCTGTTTCAGGTGGCCGAAGACCTGCGGCGGATGGAACTGCAGGTGGACATTGACGAGGCGGATATTGGCCGGGTTCGGGTCGGTCAGACGGCGATTTTCACCGTCGATGCCTATGATGATCGCAGTTTCCCGGCGGAAATCTCGCAGTTGCGCTATGCCTCGGAGACGGTCGACGGGGTGGTGACCTATAAGGGCATCCTGACCCTCGACAATAGCGATATGGCGCTGCGTCCGGGAATGACGGCGACGGCGGATATTGTGGTGGCCTCGGTCAAGGATACGCTCGTGGTGCCCAATGCCGCGCTGCGCTACAGCCCGCCTGCGCAGGTGCAGGAAGAGGGCGAAAGCCGGGGCAGTGGTCTTGTGGGGATGATTATGCCACGCCGGTCGAACGGCAACGGGGCAGGCACGGACACGGCGGGGAAATCCGTCTGGGTGCTGCGCGACGAGGGGCCGGCTGAGGTCGTGGTTGTGACCGGCGACAGCGATGGCAGCGTGACAGCGATCCTTGAGGGGGCGCTTGAGGTGGGCGACATGGTCATCACGGATCGGATTGATGCAGAGTAAATCGGATGAGCCACTGATCCGGCTACGCGGGATCACGCGGGTTTATGGTATGGGCGAGGCCGAGGTGCGCGCGCTGGATGGGGTCGACCTTGAGGTGCGTCCGGGCGAGTTCGTGGCCGTCATGGGGCCTTCGGGGTCGGGCAAGTCTACGGCGATGAATGTCATTGGCTGTCTCGATAGTCCGACATCGGGGCATTATTCGTTCAATGGCGTTGAGGTTGCGACGCTCAATCAGGATCAGCGCGCACTTCTTCGGCGGCATTATCTTGGGTTTATCTTTCAGGGCTACAATCTTTTGCCGCGCACAACGGCGCTTCAGAATGTGGAATTGCCGCTCATCTATAAGGGGATGGGACGCGAGGAGCGCGAGCTGCGCGCGATGGAGGCGCTTGAGAAAGTGGGATTGGCCGCGCGGGCGCATCATGATCCGTCCGAGCTTTCGGGGGGGCAGCAGCAGCGGGTGGCGATTGCCCGCGCGCTTGCGGGGGATCCCAAGGTGATCCTTGCCGATGAGCCGACCGGGAACCTTGATACCAAACGCTCGGTCGAGATCATGGAACTCATGCAGGCGCTCAACCGCGATGAGGGGCTGACCATTGTCATGGTGACCCATGAGGAAGACATGGCGGAATATGCGGATCGGTTGATCTGGATGGTGGATGGCAAGGTTGCCTTTGACCGGGCCACCGCAAAAGGAGGCAAGTGATGCTCTGGGAGACGTTCAAACTTGCCGTGCAGGCGATCCTGCGCAATCCGATGCGGTCTTTCCTGACGGTGCTTGGGGTTGTGATCGGGGTGGCGGCGGTTATCGCCATGGTCACGATCGGGGCCGGGTCCTCGGCGCAGGTGACTTCGGATGTGGAAACGCTCGGGGCGAAACGGCTCATGCTCACGCCCGGGCAGGAGCGCATGGGGCCGGGTAGCACCGGGACGACGGCGCGGGCCTTTGATCTTGGCGATGTGGATCAGTTGGCGGCGGAACTGTCGTCGATTGAGACAGCCGCGCCAGCGGCTTCGTCACAGCAGGTTACGGTTTATGGCAACGAGAACTATCGCACCACGGTCACCGGCACGGATTCACGCTATCTCGTGGCGTCGGAATGGGAGGTTGCGAGCGGGCGCGGCTTTACCTCGGCGGAAGAGCGGGGGCGGTCGGTCTGTATCTTGGGTCAGACGGTGGTGGATGAATTGTTCGGCACGGCGGACCCGATTGGCGAGGATATCCGGATCAAGACCCTGTCCTGTGAGGTGATCGGGGTGCTTGAGGTCAAGGGGGCGTC
>JAAEZB010000008.1:46835-65672 GCA_018223085.1 Paracoccaceae bacterium | reverse complement strand
TCCAAAGGGGCGCAACGGGGAGACATACCGTAGGGTGGGTTTTCAACCCACCACCCGCGACGCCCGCGCCAAGCCCCAAATCCCGGCCCCGACAAACAACAATGTCACACCAGACACCACCGTCCGCGCGATGTTCCAAACCTGCCAGCGCTCGGAATAGGCGCGCCAGATTTCCCCGGCCTCTGCCACATTCGGATCGACGAGGGCCAGCGCCTCGTTCATCGGCACGTTGACACTCACCGTAAGGATCATCCCCCCGACAAGATAGATCACCCCGCCAATCCCAAACGCCGCCCCGGCCCGCGCCGCGCCAATCCGCCACGCAACAAACCCGGTGAGCAAAAGGACAAAGGGCGTGCCAAAAAATGCTGGGGCAAAAACCGCGTTCCGCACCGAGGCATTCATCGCCTGCATCGCCGCAACCGCTGTCTCAGGCGGGAGCTGATCTAGCCCCCACATGGTCGAACAGACCCAAGCATAGAAAAATCCGAAAATCGCCCCGGAAAGGAGCAGAGAGAGAGGGGCCAAAACGGCAAGCAAAGCGCGCATGAAAGCAATCCTTGAAAATGAATAAACTATGCTTTCAACGTGCGCCGAACGCCGTTCCGTCGCAACGGTCGATACATTAACCCCGGAATCCTCAAAACCCGCACCGACGCGATACCGACGTAATACCGACGCGATGCATATGTGCGTTTTCGCAGAAAATCAGCGCGTTAACCGTGATTCGGCCCGAGTTTAAGTCCAGCGCTCAAACGTCATGCGTCGGTGCCATGCCCGACGGTGCCTGATAGGGGCGCGTCACATCCTTGAGCGTCACATCCAGCGCCTCAACCTTGAGACGGATCGCCCCGTCCCCTGCCAGCGTCAAAAGCACAAATCCCTCGCCATCTTCGCCCGGCTCAAGCGTCACCGAAAGAAGCGAGAGGATCACATCCTTGTCTTTACGCGCGATCCCATGCGAGGCCACGCCAAGCACATTATCAACGACAAGAACCGCCTGAACCCGCTCCACGGCACGCCCCCGGCGCTCTGCCTTAGGCGCATCTTCCCAACGGAACCGATTGAGAAGTAACGCAAATCTACGCTCCTGCGCATGCCATTGCATTTCCGTCGCCGGAAACACCGCGTCCTGCGTAAGGGACGAGAGAACCGCAAGGTCCTCCGCGTCCAGCGCCCCAAGGTTCAGCGGCGCTTCACCTCCGTCTTCAAACCGTGCGTCTTCGCTCACGTGACTTTCACCCTCTCGATATGGGCCCCCACATTGCCGAGCTTTTCCTCGACCCGCTCATAGCCGCGATCAAGGTGATAGACCCGGTTCACCACGGTTTCGCCCTCTGCCGCCATCGCCGCAAGGATAAGCGACACCGAGGCCCGCAGATCCGTCGCCATCACCGGCGCGCCCTTCAGACGCTCAACCCCCGTGACCGTCGCCGTGCCCCCATGCACCTCGATTTCCGCCCCCATCCGCATCAGCTCAGGAGCATGCATGAACCTGTTTTCAAAGATTTTTTCCTCAAGAACCGAGGTGCCTTCGGCGGTGCACATAAGCGCCATCATCTGCGCCTGAAGGTCGGTCGGAAAGCCCGGAAACGGCTCGGTCGTGACGTTCACCGCCTTCACCCGCCCGTTCTTGCGCGCGACCTTGATGCCGCGTTCCGTTTCCTCAACCGAGATCCCCGCTTCATCAAGCTTTTCACAAAACGCCCCAAGCAGACTGATCCGCCCGCCAAGACATTCCACCTCGCCACCACAGATCGCCGGGGCAAGCATATAGGTCCCAAGTTCAATCCGATCGGTGACAACCGGGTGCGTCGCCCCATGCAGACGATCAACCCCCTGCACCTCGATCCGGCTCGTCCCGTCGCCCTCAATCTGCGCCCCCATGGCCCGCAGGCAGGTCGCGAGATCAACAATTTCCGGCTCGCGCGCGGCGTTGTTGATGACCGTCGTACCCTTGGCAAGTGTCGACGCCATAAGGATATTTTCCGTCGCCCCCACCGAGGGGAAATCAAGGTCAATCACCGTCCCCTTAAGGCCTTTCGGCGCTTTGGCGTGGAGGTAGCCTTCCTTAAGCTCAATCTCCGCGCCCAGCGCCATAAGGCCCTTTTCGTGCAGATCCATCGGCCGCGTCCCAATCGCACAGCCCCCCGGCAACGACACAACCGCTTGGCCCAAACGAGCCAGCATCGGCCCAAGAACAAGGTTCGAGGCGCGCATCTTACGCACGATGTCATAGTCGGCGACGTGGTTATCGAGATCATGGCTCGACATCGCCAGCACCTTGCCATCCTGCAACGCCGAAACCTCGGCCCCAAGCGAGCTGAGAAGCTCTGTCATGGTGCGAATATCCGAAAGCCTCGGCGCATTGGTAAGCGTCAGCGGTTCTTCGCTCAAAAGCGTCGCCGGCATCAGTGTGAGGCAAGCATTCTTAGCCCCCGCGATGGGAATCTCACCCTTAAGGGGGCCATTTCCCCGCACAATAATCGAATCCATATACCCTAGCCTTCGCTGCTCTTATCGCCGTCTTTTGCCTGATCCGCCCCTGCCCGAGCTCGCGCCTGAGCCTTCCTGCGCCCCATATTCGCCTTGAGAGCGGCCTTGAGCCGATCCTCTCGCGACGTGGTGCCAGAGTTTTGTTTTTTACGGGGTTGATCTTGTTCCATGTCCTTTCCTTACATGAGGCGCAAAAAAGGGTCCAGATTGGGGTTGCGCTGCTCAAACTTTGAGTCTAAATCCCGCGCCACGGTAATGCTGTGGTAGCTCAGTGGTAGAGCGCACCCTTGGTAAGGGTGAGGTCGGGAGTTCAATCCTCCCTCACAGCACCACCGGAACCTCCCAAAACACTCAAAAATCCCGGCCTGTAACGGCGGTTTCAATCGCTCCTGTCCGCCCGAAATGTTTTTCGCTCCATTGATTCAGATCAGAAAACATTCCACCACTGTAATGTAGAATTGATCGGCAGGGCGCGCCCTGCACTCGGTCTTGTCGGGCTTCGGCCGACGTCCCCTCCGAGACCGCAGCCGGGGTTGCCCCCAGCCGCCCCGGCTTATTTTTAGGCTGCCGCCTTCTGCGCCAGCAGACACAAAAGCTCGAACATCACCGATACGCCAAGGAACGCTGTCGCGCCGCTCTGATCAAAGGGCGGCGAAACCTCGACAAGGTCGGCCCCGACGATATTGAGCCCCTCAAGCTTGCGCACCACTTGCAAAGCCTCATAGCTGTTCGGCCCACCGACCTCAGGCGTGCCTGTTCCGGGGGCAAAGGCCGGGTCGATGAAATCAATGTCATAGGAGACATAGGTCTCCTGATCGCCCACAATCTCGCGCGCCTCGATCATCACATCCTCAAGACCACGGGCGAAATATTCTTCGATCGGAATGACCCGCACGCCAACCGCATCGGCGAAATCGCGATCCTCGCTATCATAAGCGGTGCCGCGAATGCCGATCTGCACCACGCGTTTGGGATCAAGAAGCCCCTCTTCGATGGCGCGGCGGAACGGTGTGCCATGAGTATATTGCGTGCCGCCAAAGTAATCCTTGAAAAGGTCCGTGTGGCTATCAAAATGCACCATGCCAACCGGCCCTGCCTTGGCCACTGCCCGCAGGATCGGCAATGAGCACAGATGATCGCCCCCGCCCGTAAGCGGCAAAATCCCCGCCGCCACGACACGATCATAAAACGCCGTGATCCGCTCCATGCTGTCGATGACATCTGCCGGATTCGGCGCCACATCGCCAAGATCGGCACAGTTCACCATCTCGAAAGGCCGCACGCCCGTCGCGCCGTTTTGGGCCCGGATCATCGTCGACATATCGCGCAACTGGCGCGGCCCGTGTCGCGGCCCCGGACGGTTCGTTGTGCCGCTATCCCAAGGCGTGCCGATCAACCCGACCTGCACCTCAGGCAACCGCGCATCGTCAAGCGTGACATGCGGCAAGCGCATAAAGGTCGACACCCCGGCAAAACGGGGCAGATCAAAACCGGAAATCGGCTGGTAAAAAGGGTCGCTCATCTCGGCCTCCATGCTGGGATCATTCCCGCCGACCCTACCGCGCCCAGCCCCCCGCGCAAGCGCCGTCACAAACCGCCACCGCCTTCGCCCAAAAATGAGGCAAAATCAAAGTGACCTGCCAAAGAGCCGCCCCATAGAAAACCGCTTTTGTTTTCCCCGCCCGCCGGACAGTCTATGCAAAGCAAAGCCCATTTGAGCCGCAAAGGCGCGCAACACGCGACTATGACTGAGAAAAACAATTCCTTCGGCATCAAGCTGACCGAGCTTCTCCACGAGATCTATCCCGACCTCGATAGCGACATCCTTGCCTCCAAGGTGATTGACGCCTTCTGGCCCGAGGGCGCACATCGCCGCAAACGCGCCCGCGCGCCGGGCAATAATCTTTGGTCGGAAAAAGACGCCGTCCTGATTACCTATGGCAACTCGCTTGTCGATGGCGCGCATAAACCGCTCGATCTTTTGCATGACTTCCTGCTCGCCCGGCTCAAGGGGGTGGTGAACGGGGTGCATATCCTGCCCTTCTTTCCGTTCACCTCTGATGACGGCTTTGCCGTAACCGACTACCGCGCCGTCAATCCCCAGCTTGGCGACTGGCCTGACATCTCGCGCATCGCGTCGGATTTTCACTTGATGAGCGATCTTGTCCTCAACCACGTCTCCTCTCAAGGCACATGGTTCAACGCCTACCGGCAGGGACAAGCCCCCTTTGACAAGTTCTTCTTCGAGGCCGCGCCCGAAGATGATCTTTCTCAGGTCGTGCGCCCCCGCACCACGCCGCTCTTGCAAGAGGTCGAAACGGTCAATGGCCCGCGCCATGTCTGGTGCACCTTCAGCCACGACCAGATCGACCTCGATTTCCGCAACCCCGAGGTGCTTCTGGAATTCCTCCGCATCATCCGCCTGCATGTAGATCAGGGCGTGCGCATCATCCGCCTCGATGCGGTGGCGTTCCTATGGAAAGAGGTTGGCACGCCCTCAATCCACCTCCCCCAAACCCACGCCATCGTCCGCCTGATGCGGCTCTTGGCGGATTTCGCGACCGAGACAGTGGTTCTTCTAACCGAAACCAACGTGCCCAAGGCCGAGAACCTTTCGTATTTTGGCAACCGGAACGAGGCCCACGCGGTCTATAACTTCCCCCTGCCGCCGCTCGTCCTGCATGCGATGATGTCGGGCACCGCCAAATACCTCAACGCCTGGCAGAGCGGCATGCCCCCGGCCCAGCTTGGCTGCGCCTACCTGAACTTTACCGCCTCCCATGACGGCATCGGCATGCGCCCGGCCGAGGGCGTCCTTCCCGACGAGGAAAAAGAAAAAGTCATCGACACGGTGCGCGCCCTTGGCGGCCTTGTCTCCATGCGCGCCCTCCCCGATGGCGGCGAGGCGCCGTATGAACTGAACACGACCTTCTATGAGGCGATGAAACGCACCTTCAAGGGCGAGGACGCCCATCACATGGCGCGCTTCCTCTGCTCGCAAACCATCGTGATGTCCCTCGAAGGCATTCCGGCGTTTTATATCCATTCCCTCCTCGCGACGCCCAATGACCACGACGCCGTCGAACGGCGCGGCATGAACCGGGCGATCAACCGCCACCGCTGGGATTACCCGACACTGCTTGAAAAACTCAACGATCCCGCCTCGACACAATCGCGCGTTCTGTCGGCCCTGTCGTCACGTCTCAAAATCCGCAACCAACAACCGGCCTTTCACCCCAACGCCACGCAATTCACCCTAACACTGGATGAACGTGTCTTCGGCGTCTGGCGTCAGAGCCTTGAGCGGGAACAATCCATCTTTGCCCTGCACAACGTAAGCGACGAGGTCGTCCTGATCCCGATCACCGCGATCAACCTGATTGAGGATGAGGACTGGCACGACCTGCTAACCGGCGAACCAATCCACGCCACCGGCCCGCACATCCCCCTCGAACCCTACCAATGCCGCTGGATCGCCAACCGGGGCTAGTTTCCTACCCAAACTCCTTATCATCCGCCGCCGCTGCCGCGCGCAGGTCGGTGAGGAACCCCGCATCCGCCGCGTGGACCCGGTTCCATGTCGGGATGAACGGTGTCTCATGCGGGTTCTCAAGGAATATCCGCCCCGCCCGCATGATATTTTCAGCAAAAAGCTCGATGGATTGCTCTTCCTTGTGCCGGTCGATCGCCAGCCCGTTCATCTTGGCATCGTTGTAATAGGCCTCAAGGAGGTCCAACGCCGACCGATAATAGGTTGCCTTGAGCGTGCGGAAGACGTGGTTGGTAAACACCGTCCCGTCTGACGCGAGCTTGCGGAAGATCGCCTTACAGATATCCGTGCTCATCCGGCTCAGACCCTTGTTCGCATCTTCCGGGCTGAGCTCCTGATGCTTGTGGTCATAGCGGTCCGAAATCTCGACCTGACACACCGCCTTGGGCGCAAGGTTGCGCCACGCTTCAGACAAGACCCCGATTTCAAGCCCCCAATCGCTCGGGATGCGCAGATCGGGCAAGACCCCCGTCCGCATCGCGAACTCCCCCGAGAGCGGATAGCGGAAGCTGCGCAAGTAATCGAGATAATCGCGATCCCCAATGGTGCGCTTGAGCGCGATGAGAAGCGGGCTCACCAACAACCGCGTCACCCGCCCGTTTAACTTGCCATCGCCAATGCGCGGGTAATACCCCTTGGCGACCTGATAGGGGAAAGTTGGCGCCACCATCGGATAGACCAGCCGCGCCAACATCTCCTTGTCATAGGTGACAATGTCGCAATCGTGGATCGCCATCACCGCACTATCGGCGCAGGCAATCAGATACCCCATACAGGTCCAAACATTCTTGCCCTTTCCCGGTTCTTGCGGCGCGATCCCGTGTTGATCCAGCCTCTCACCAAGCGCACGCATCCGCGGGCTGTCATTCCAGAGCACAATGTGGTTCTGCGGCAATCGCGAAAAGAACTGCTTGGCGTGGCGGAACTGTTCCTCATTGGCCTGATCGAGGCCGATAATGATCCGGTGCAGATATGGCACCTGCGCCAGCTCATCGAGGATTTTCGGCAGGGCATCGCCCTCAAGCTCGGAGTACAGGCTCGGCAGGATGAGCGAAATCCGCCGCGACTGCGAAAAACTCTCCAACTCGTAGGTAAGTTCCTCAATCGAACGGCTGCGCAGGTTATGCATCGTGGCAATATTGCCGTTCTGATGAAAATCGGCCATGCGGCTCTCGGCCTCCTAAATGTCGTTCGCCTCCGAGACTATGGAGAGCACCGCCCGGTTCCAACCGTCCGGCCCGCATTCCTGCGTGCGAAAAATGCGATCTGCCTGTTCTTTGGGCAGTTTCGGCAAAGCTGGTGCCTTGGGGTTTCGCACGATGACGCCAATATCGGCAGCTTCGAGCATTTCCACATCATTAGGCGCATCGCCAAGCGCAATTGTGGTCTCGGCCCCATAGCGCGCCGCGATCTCCGCCATCCGGTCGGCCTTGGTCGCGCCAAAGGACAGGGTCAGGAACCGCCCGCCACTACGTGCCGCAATGCCTGCGGCCTTTGCCCGCGCAAGGAAAGCCTCAAGCCCCGCCTCATCGCCCTGCCAAAGCCCCGGCTCGGTAAATCCCCTTTGCCGCGCCAAAACTGCTGCCTCGGGCGCAAGTCCCGTCACCTCGGCGACCTCTGCATCGCTCATATCGCCAAAGCCGCAAAACGCGCCGCGCATCTCTTCCGGCAACGCCCCAAGCCACGCCCTGAGCCGCGCATACTCCTCGCCGCCCGCTTCCGGCTCGGCCCCGGCCTCAAGAAGCCCCGCGCCGTTCTCAACAATCGCTGGCCATTGCGAAAGCCCCATCGCCGCGCGCAGTCGCGCAATCTCCGGCCCGGTCTTGCTACTGGCCAGCACCACGCCACAACCCATATCCGCCAACGCTTTCAGCGCCGGACGCGCCGCCTCAAAGGAATAGCTCTCATGGTCAAGCAACGTGCCGTCGAGATCCGAGAACACGAGAAACCGCATTACTCCTCGCCCCCGCGATAGGGCGGTTTCGTCATCGGCACCAAAGCATCGCCAATATCAAGCAGTGAATAAACCAACAGCGCCACAACCATGACCCCAAGAGACCCGCCCGCAAGCGCCATAAACGGGATAAGCCCGGTCAGCCCTTCAAAAAAGATCACCGGCAAATCGACAATGCGGATCGGCCCCGGCTCGCCTTTTTCAACACGTTGCCCGACCTGCTCACGCACCAGCCGCGCCAAAAGACGCAGAAACGCCGCCACAAGCGCCAAAGCGGTCCAGCCAAACCCCGTACCAAGCGTGCGATCGGCCAAAAGGCCAAGCGACGTGTAAAACAACCCGTGCTGCACCATGTCTGACAGGTAATCGAGATCCGCCCCGAGAAGCGATGTTCGCCCCGTCAGCCGCGCCATCATCCCATCCGCGCAATCAAGGATCTGAAACAACACCCCACTCACGAACAAGACCCAGCCCGCGATCTCAATCGGTAGGAAATACGCCTGCGCTGGCATACTAAGCGCAAGCACAAACCCCAAAGCCGTAACAGCCATCGGCCCAAGCCCAAGCCGCAATAAAACCCAAACAAAAGGCGGGCTTGTCATTCTATAAAGAAGGGCAATCGCCCAAGAGGTGCGGAATTCATCGCGCACATGCGGTCCCTGCAAATCTTTCAGGATGGTTCTGAACGATACCTGCCTCGGCTCTGCCACGGCGCGACCTCCTCTTGCCTTGCCCCTGTCTTACACGAGCCGCGCGCCGGTTGCGAGAGCACTGCCCCCTTGCCGCCGCGACCTAGCCGCGCGATTGTGGCCAAACCCCGACCGGAGCCCATCGCGCGATGCACCAACCCTCGCTGTTTTCCGACCTGACCGCGCTTGAGACGCCAGAGGTCACGCCCTTCAAGACCCAGCTCATCAAATGGGTCGGCAACAAACAGCGATACGCCGATCAGATCATCGCCCATTTTCCAACCAGCTTCGGAACCTATTTCGAACCTTTCCTCGGTTCTGCCGGGGTCATGGCCAATCTCGCCCCGCCCCGTGCACTCGGTTCGGATGTTTACGGTCCGTTAATGGAAATCTGGCAGTGTCTCGCCGAAGACCCGGAGCGCCTTATCTCCTGGTATGACGAGCGCTGGACATGGTTCCATGCCGGGGATCGGCAGGAACGCTACGAGACAATCCGCTCCCGCTTCAACGCCGCACCAAACGGCGCCGACCTCCTGTTCCTCTGCCGTGCCTGCTATGGTGGCGTGGTGCGCTTTCGCAAGAAAGACGGGTTGATGTCGACACCGCTCGGCTCACACCCCGTCGTCAAACCCGAGAAATTCGCCCGCCGCGTCGCCATGTGGCGCCCACGTGTTGCCGGAGCGCGTTTTGAACAACTCGACTACCTCGATGCCCTTGAATGCGCGCGCACCGGCGATCTCGTCTATTGCGATCCGCCCTATAGCCATTCTCAAAGCATCCTTTACGGCGCGCAATCCTTCCGCCTCGACCGTTTGCTCTCTGCCATCTCTGATGCCCGCGACCGTGGCGTTTATGTAGCGCTCTCAATCGACGGCACAAAAAAGTCCGGCAATACCTATTGCGACATCCCTTTACCCGACGGTCTTTTTGAAGAAGAGCATTTCGTCAATATCGGCCGCTCCATGCTGCGCCGCTTTCAGATGGACGGAAAGACCCTCGAAGACGAGGTCGTGCGTGACCGCCTGCTGCTAACATACCCCTCGCCAAAGGCCGCGCACGAGCCTTGATCCAAAGGCAAAGCGATTCGCCTAACCCCTTGGAACGAATCGCCTTTGTTTCCAGTTGCGCCAAAAAGACCCAAAACAATGCTGAATTGTTTCCGCGCTTAGGGGGCGGGGCCAGCACCACCTGTGGTGTGAACACAACATGCCGTTAGGGAAATTGCGTCAAAGATTGGTTCTCAAATGGAAACACATTCTCGCCAAACCGTTTCCAATCACCCCATAAATCGCGCTTTCCCCTGAAATTACCGTCAAAAATCGCCGATTTCTCCCTATTGCCGGCTCAGCTTTGTCACATTCTGGGGAAACAATGAGGATGTTTTTATAAGAAACAAACGGCAAGTGCGGACGCCTGTCTGTTAATCATTTCGAGCGATTTTCATGAGTTTGAACAGGTTTTGGTTTCGTTAATACCGCACTTGCCGCATTATTAGGGCACGTCCGACTGGGGGACGAAAAGGTGGCTCGGGGCGGCCTGTTGAAAATTTGAATGCATCTGCGTGATGCGACCGGTTGATCTGTGACCGGGCTGTAGCGGTTTTATCGTTGCGCCCTGAGGAGGTCAGGCCTGCCGTTTCGCGCGTTGGAAATTGAAGAGGTTATGATGGCTGATCCTACCGGTCCTGGTGTTGTTGAAGGCACCGAAAACGACGACGTAATTGATGCCGGCTATACCGATAGTGACGGCGATAGTGTTTCGAGCGGCGCTGATCTCGTTTATGGCGAAGGCGGCAGTGACACGATCACGGGCGACGACGGCAACGACACGATCTATGGCGGCACCGGCGAAGAGGCGCCCGAAGCAGTCCGTGAGAGCTTCAACTGGAGCGAGCTTGCCGACAAGTGTGGTGGCTCCCTGAGCGATAGCGAAGATATCCCCAGCGGCCAGATTCAGAATACCGGCTCTGTCGATGTCACCTTCACAATTGTCAATTCTTATGGCGTCGAGACGGATTTCGAAAAGGATGCCCAGAATATCGACGGCATCGACGGCGGCTCTGAGACGATCAACGACAACAGCTCGCTTGAATCCGAAACCAACCGCGACAATGAAACCGCGACCTACAAGCTCGATTTCTCTGATCCGGTGTCCAATGTCGATTTCCGCGTCAACGACATCGACCATGACTCGGTCATCAATATTGTCGCCTATGACGCCGATGGGAACCAGATTCCGGTGACCCTCACCGCGAGCGGGTCAACCGATCTGAACCTGAGCGACACCGATGGTGTGGCGGGCGACGACACCGCAAGCGCAACCGGCAACTCCGGCTCGAATACAGCTGATGACAACTCTATCCTCGTCGAGATCGCCGGTCCGGTTGCACGTATCGAAGTCACGCACTCCAACGATGGCGGCGATGGCAGCCACGTCAACATCACCGATGTGTTCTTTGACGCAGGCGGCGATCTGGCCGCTGGCGGCGTGGATGAAGGCGATGTGATCTTTGGCGGCGCAGGCGATGACCTGATCTATGGTCAGGAAGGCTCCGATACGATCGACGGCGAAGAAGGCAATGACACGATCTATGGCGGCGGTGGCGAAGACACCACGACCACTGAACGTGAGATTTTCGAATGGTCCGAAGGCCCCGGCTTCTACAATGGCGGCGACACCCCGAACTTCACCCAGAATACTGGCACGGCCAATATTAGCTTCACCACGGTGCACCAGACCTATCATGCGGACACCGAATACGAGACCACGACCCAAGACACGGGCGAGCTTGATGCCGAAGTTGGCGAAAACTCGTCTCTCTCTTCGGACCTGTATGGCGACTATGAATCGGCATCCTATAAGTGGGAAGCTGATACTCCGGTCGAGAACGTCGAATTCCGCATTAACGACATCGACGGCGATGGCCGCGTTGTGGTGCGCGCCTATGACGAAAACGGCAACCCCATCGAAGTCACCCTGAGCGACGCAGGCTCCGGTCTCGCGCTGCTGGATACCGATGGCGTGGCTGGCTTCGACACGGCCAAAAGCACCGACAACAACTATACCAGCGATAGCAACCCCGAGCATTCCGTGCTCGTGAGCATCGAAGGTCCGGTCAGCCGTTGGGAAATCGTCCATGAACAGGACGGTCACGACAATTCCGGCATCAACGTCACCGACATCGCCTTTGATGTCACAACCGGCACCACCGGTAGCGACGATGGCGCAGGCGACTCCCTGATCGGTGGCGAAGGCGACGATGTCATCTACGGCCAGGGCGGCGACGATACGATCACCGGCAATGACGGCTCGGATACGATCAGCGGCGGCACTGGCAACGACAGCATCGACGCGTCCTCCGATGATTTCGTCGATCTGCCGGACCTCGGCTTCCCGTCCTACATGGGCTTCCCGGAAGTTCCGGCCGACACCGATCCGAACAACGACAAAGACTTCGTTGATGCAGGCGCAGGCGACGATACCGTCGTCACCGGCGATGATGACGATACGATCATCGGTGGCTCCGGCGACGACCTGATCGACGCAGGTGTGGACGAAGACCTCATCGAAGGCGGCACTGGTTCGGATACGATCATCGGTGGCGAAGGCAACGATACCATCGACGGCGGCGATGATGACGATGTGATCTATGGTGGCCTTGATCCGGCCTACCCGGATTACCTCAACATCCCCAATGATGGCTCGGTCGGCGATCCCGATCCCGAAACCGACAATGGCCGTGATCTGATCGACGGTGGTGCCGGTAACGACACTATCTATGGTCAGGATGATGACGATACGATCATGGGCGGCTCCGGCGATGACTATATCGACGGCGGCGTGGACGACGACCTGATCTCTGGCGGAGACGGCGATGACAAGATCATCGGCGGCCAGGGCGCGGACAACATGTCCGGTGGCGACGGCGACGACACTTTCTATGTCACCGACGGTAGCCACGGCGATGGCGATGTAATCAGCGGCGGCTCCGGCCCCGATGAGAACACCGACCACGACGTGCTTGACCTTACGGGTTCCGGCTCGCGCACCATCAACGCCACCGCAGACGCCAATGACGCAGGCGCCCTGACCGGGACGGTGACCTTCGACAACGGTGAAGTCCTGCACTTCAGCGGCATCGAAGAGATCATCTGCTTCACACCGGGCACCGCGATCCTGACGCCCTCGGGCGAGGTCGCTGTCGAAGACCTCAAGGTCGGCGACACGGTCGTGACCCGCGACAACGGTCTGCAAACGATCCGCTGGGTTGGCAAGAAACAGCTCTCGGGCCGCGATCTTCTCTCGCGTCCGAAACTGCGCCCGGTCATGATCCGCGCTGGCTCGCTCGGTCCGAACCTGCCCGAGCGCGACATGATGGTCTCGCCGAACCACCGTATGCTTCTCGTGAGCCAGCAGGCCCAGCTTCTCTTTGAGGAAAGCGAAGTCCTCGTGGCTGCCAAGCACCTGATTGGCATGGACGGTGTTCAACAGATCGACACGGTCGGCGTCGAGTATATTCACTTCCTCTGTGACAACCACGAGGTCGTGCTCGCCAACGGGGCCTGGAGCGAGAGCTTCCAGCCCGGCGAATACTCCATGGGCAGCATCGACACCGCCCAGCGCGAAGAGATCTATGGCCTCTTCCCCGAGCTGCGTAACCGTGAAGCGCTCGAAGACTTCTCCGCTGCGCGCGTGACGCTCAAGCGGCACGAGGCCAACCTCCTCGTGAAATAAACAGAATACAGGCGGGCAGGAATCACTGCCCGCCTGATCCCCTCGATAGGGAACTGCCTTGCCGTCGGATTACGGCAAGGACATGACGACCGCCCTGAAATCGCCATCAACCCCCACGATTCCGCCCGCCGCTTACGGACGGGCCTTATTCCTGTCGGATTTCAGGAAGAAATTTCCCCGTTTGTCCATATTTTTACCCTTTCCTGCTGAGACTTAGGCCTTTGGAACGCCCGAATGCATGGGGAAGACGAGTAGTAAGATGGCAACGGTAAACGGTAGCAATTCTAACGATACGCTCAACGGCACGAACTATAACGACACGATCCGGGGTTATGGCGGCGATGACGTCATTTCGGCCGGTGGGGGCAACGATCTGATCCTCGCAGGGGACGGCAACGACACGATCACGGATGGTGGTGGAGCCGGCAAAGATACGGTCTATGCCGGTTCAGGCGACGACGTCTGGCTTGCCGGGGATACCGGCTCGGGCTCCGATGATGTCTACCTCCAGGACGGCAATGATTATGCCGAGGTCGGCTATTTCACCTCAGGCGACCCTGATATCCTCGATGGCGGCACCGGGCAGGATACCATAGCCTTTGACTCTGCGGCCACCGACAGTTTTGACATGGGCATCACGCTCCATGACGACGGCACGTCCACCACGACTGATTTTAGTTCGGTCGTTCGAAATTTCGAGCATGTACGCGGCAACTCCGGTAACAACGCCATCACCGGCAACTCTTCCGCCAACGAACTGCTTGGCCTCGGGGGCGACGATACCCTGACCGGCGGCGGCGGCAACGATACGCTCGACGGCGGCGACGGTAATGACGTACTTCAGGGTGATTCCGGCAACAACGTGCTGTCCGGCGGCTCGGGGGACGACCTTTTCATCGCTGGCGAAGGGGCCGATACGTTTAGCGGCGGCTCGGGTCAGGACACGATCGACTATTCCGCCTCAGACTCCGGCGTTTCGATCAACCTGACGACCAATGATTTCTCCGGCGGGGATGCTGACAACGATACCAATGCCGGTGGCGTCGACGCCATCGTGGGCTCGTCCCATGACGATACGCTGATCGGTTATAACGGGTCGAGCACCAATCCTGCCGACGCCTATACCAATGAATTCTGGGGCGGTGCTGGCAACGATTACCTCGACGGGCGCGGCGGCGGCGATTACCTTGATGGCGGCGCGGATGACGACACGATCATCGGCGGCGCCGGCGAAGACACAATCCTTGGCGGCTCCGGCAATGATAGCATCGAGGCAGGCGCTGACCGCGACTATGTCGACGGTGGTGCTGGCAACGACACGATCCTTGGCGGCGGTGACAATGATACGCTTGTCGGCGGTGACGGGGCCGACCGCTTTATCATCAACTCCGTCGGATCCTCCTCCTCGGGCACGGTGGTGCAAGGTGGCTCTGGCGGCGACGACCACGACATTCTCGACATCTCGCCTCTGATCGACCAAGGGTTCGTCATCACCAACATGACGCAAAACCCCGAGAGCAACGGCAACGCGGGCTACAGCGGTCAGATTCAGCTCTACAACTACGCCACCGGCGAATCGATGGTCATCAACTATGATGACATCGAAGCCTTCGCGCCCTGCTTCACCCCCGGCACCCGCATCGCCACGGCACGCGGCGAAGTCCCCGTTGAGGAGTTGCGCGTCGGCGATCGCGTCATCACCCGCGACAACGGGCTACAGGAAATCCGCTGGGTTGGTTGCCGTGACCTTGCTCCATATGAGCTCGACATCGCCCCACATCTGCGCCCGGTCCTGATCCGTGCCGGAAGCCTTGGCGACAATCTTCCCGAACATGACATGATGGTCTCGCCGCATCACCGGATGCTCCTGACCGGGGATCGCTCGGTGCTCTATTTCGACGAATACGAGGTCCTCGCCGCGGCCAAACACCTGACCCACCGCGACGGGATTGCCACCGTCGCCAAGGGCGGCGTCAGCTACCTGCACTTCATGTGCGACCGCCACGAAATCGTCCTCGCCAACAACGTCTGGACCGAGAGCTTTCAACCCGGCGACCAAACCCTTGAGGGCCTGCAATCGCCGCAACGCGACGAGATTTTTGAGCTCTTCCCCGAATTGCAAACCACACAAGGCATCAAGGACTACACCGCCGCCCGCCTCTCCCTCAAACGTCATGAGGCGCGATTGCTGGCCTGAGCAGATTTCCGGGTATACGCTCCGCCTGTTGACCGGCTTGTTCACTTTAATTAACATGTGAACTATCTTGGAGGAGAAAACCCATGCCCGTGCCCGCGCCGAACCTGTATCCACCGTTCAACATCGTCCGCCTAAGCCACGTGGAATACCGCGTAACGGACCTTGCCAAATCCCGCGCGTTCTATGTCGATACGCTCGGGCTTCAGGTCACGTTTGAGGACGAAACCCGCATCTACCTGCGCGCCATGGAAGAGCGTGGACACCATTGTATCGTCCTCGAAAAGGCCGACGAGGCCAATGTCGGCGTACTGGGTTTTAAGCTCTTTGACGAACCCGACCTCGACAAGGCCGCCGAATTCTTCGCCTCCCGTGGCCTCCCCGTCGAATGGGTCGAGCGCCCCCATATGGGTCGCACCCTGCGCACCCGCGATCCTTGGGGTATCCCGCTTGAATTCTACGTCAAGATGGACCGCCTCCCCCCGATCCATCAGAAATACAGTCTCTATAAAGGCGTAAAACCGCTCCGCATCGACCATTTCAACATGTTCTCGTCCAACGTGGATGCCTCGGTCGCCTTCTATAACGACATCGGTTTCCGCACGACCGAATACACCGAAGACGCCGAAACCGGCAAAGTCTGGGCCGCATGGATGCACCGCAAAGGCGGCGTGCATGACGTGGCCTTTACCAACGGCACCGGCCCGCGCCTGCACCATACCGCCTTCTGGGTGCCGACCCCGCTCAACATCATCGACCTGCTTGATCTCATGTCGACGACCGGCTGGGTCGACAATATCGAACGCGGCCCCGGACGGCATGGCATCTCGAATGCCTTCTTCCTCTATATCCTCGACCCCGATGGTCACCGGATCGAGATTTACTGTTCCGACTATCAAACCGTCGATCCCGATCTCGAACCCATCAAATGGGACCTCAAAGACCCCCAGCGTCAAACCCTCTGGGGCGCCCCCGCACCGCGCTCGTGGTTTGAACATGGCTCGCTCTTTGCCGGGGCCGAAACCCGCGATAGCGCCCTCAAGGCCCAACCCATCATCGCGCCCTGACCGCCGGGCTGGACAAACGCCGCGCCGCGCCATCATTCTGGCGTAGACCACTGTGCCCAAGGAAACGCCCATGCCCGCGCCCAAGAATGCCTTCAAAGCCGCCCTCGCCTCCAAGACGCCGCAGATCGGCCTCTGGGTCGTAACCGCCGAACCCTCCATGACCGAGATGATCGGCACCGCCGGGTTTGACTGGCTGGTGCTCGACGGCGAACACGCCCCCAACGATATCCGAAGCCTCAAGGACGCGATGACCGCCCTCAATGGCTCCGAGAGCCACGCAGTCGTACGTATCCCCTTTGGCGAGGCATGGATGGTCAAACAGGTGCTCGATGCAGGTGCCCAGACGGTCCTCGTTCCCATGGTCGATACCGCCGAACAGGCCCGCGCCATGGCCGCCGCCATGCTCTACCCACCCGCAGGCATCCGTGGCATGGGCGCTTCCGGGGCCCGCGCCTCGCGCTTTGGCGAGATCGAAGACTATGTCGCGACCGCCAATGACGAGGTTTGCCTCATCGTTCAGGCCGAGAGCCGCGCAGCCCTCGATAATCTCGACGAAATCCTCGCCGTTGACGGCGTACATGGAGTCTTTATCGGCCCTGCCGATCTCTCCGCCGATATGGGCTATCCCGGCAACCCCGGCGCCCCCGAGGTGCAGGAAGCCATTGAAACCGCCATCCGCAAAATCGCGGCGAGTGACAAGGCCGCCGGTATCCTGACCTCCGGGACAGAGCCCGCGCGCAAATGGCTCGATGCGGGCGCAACCTTTGTCGCCGTCGGCATCGACATGAAGCTCTTTGCCGATAGCGTCCGGGGTCTCTGCCGCGAAGGCAAGGCCCTGCTCTAGGGCGAAAACTCGCACCACCGCGATGCATACGCGATACAGACGCGATACATACCCCTGTTTTTGGCCCTTCCGGGCATAGAATTCTGTTCCCCCGATGCCCGCCCCGCGCTAGGACAAGTGCCCATGAAGATTGCCTACACCATGACCCAAGGCCGGGGGGAGCTTGACCTCCTGCTGGCCGATTTCGCCGAAACCCTCAAGGCGCGCGGCGTGCGCACCTGTGGCATCGTGCAGATCAATACCGAGACCGAAACACCGCATCGCTGCGACATGGATGTATTGATCCTGCCCGACGGCCCCAAGGTCCGCATCTCGCAATATCTGGGCAAGGAATCCAAGGGCTGCCGCCTCAACCCCGACGCCCTCGAAACCGCCGCCGCGAAGGTCTCCCAGACCATGGAAGGCGACTTTGACATCTTCATCCTCAACAAGTTTGGCAAGCAAGAGGCCGACGGGCGCGGCTTTCGCAACATGATTGGCGAGGCGCTTGAAAAAGGGGCCGCCGTCCTCGTCGGAACCAACCCCATGAACGAGGAAAAACTCCTTGATTTCTCAGGCGGAATCGCCACTTCCGTCGCGCCCACCCCCGCGGCGCTTCTGGCGTGGTTCGACGCCCCAACTTCATCAGAGTGATGTGGCTTCTGGCCGACATCGGCGGCACCCATAGCCGCCTGACACTGGCCGACACGACCGGTCTCCTGACCGCCACAAGCCGCCATTACGACAACGAGAATTTCGCCGATCTCCCCGCGCTCCTACGGAGCTACCTCACCGAAACCGGCACCCACCCCAAGGCCGCCTGCATCGCCATGGCCGGGCCCGTCTCCGCGTGCCCCCCGCGCCTGACCAACCGCGACTGGATCATTGATCCGGACGCTCTTGCACCCCTGCTCGGCTGTCGCCCCCTGCTTCTCAACGACCTCGAAGCCCTTGCTCTCTCACTCCCCTTCAACCCCGCAAGCCGCCTCCTCGTCGCCTCCCCCGACGCACCCACCAATGGCCAACGCCTCGCCGTCGGAATCGGCACCGGCATGAACGTCTGCCCCCTCCAAGGCCCCCCAACAGAATACGGCCACACCCCCCTCCCCGCCCCCCTTCAGAACGCCCTTCCCAGCGCAACAACCGTAGAGGATTTATTCAGTGGCCGGGGCCTTGCCGCGTTCCGGGCACGAGGCGGCAATATCAGAGACTATTCCGCCTTAATTGGCATATTATGTGCCACGCTGGCCGCTCAATATCTGCCGCTTGATGGCATCGCATTAGCCGGGGGCGTGGCCCGCGCCGTTCTCAAGGAAGAACCGGAAATTTT
>JAAEZB010000008.1:43376-46568 GCA_018223085.1 Paracoccaceae bacterium | reverse complement strand
ACCCCAAGCACCCCCGACACGATATGCGCCACAAAAAGCGCCACCGCCCCAAGGCCGTATATTACGCCCTGAACCCGGATCTGCTCGGTCTTCTCAGTATTGAGCGCCGTGAGATAAAGAACTGTCGGCGGCCCCCAAACCCCCGACAACCCACCAATGATCCCTGCGAAACCACCGATGGCAATTTCAAGCCGCGCCGACGCCGCCTCAAGATGCCAATGCACCCCGGCAAGCTGAATCAGAACAAAAACCGTCACCGGCACGCCAATGATCAGGAGCATCACATCCCCCGGCAAAACCCGCACGAACTGCGCCGACACCAGAAGCATGACAAACCCGGCCCCAAGGAAGACCCGAAACTTGCGAACCGACGCCGCCGCCGCTCCCACGCCTTGCCTTAGGGACTGCATCCCGTTGGTAACCAACGTCGGCACAATCAACCCCGCCAGCGCCAGCTCGGGGGCCATAATCGAACTCAGCCCCGAAATCAGGATCATCGGCATGGCGAATCCCACCATCCCCTTGACCACCCCCGCAATGAAGGCGATCCCGCAAGCAACCATGAACATGGTCAGTGACATATCAGCGAGGACAAATTCCATCCCCAAGCTATATGTGTCTTAGCGCCGCAGCGCAAAAAATCAACGCGCAACAAACGAACAAATACCAACAAAACTTGGCATCAATGTTGCGCTGCACCTGCAAAAAGATTATGTCACACTGCAGCAAATTGACGGCCATGATTCATGGCCCATGATGGACAGGACCTGACGATGACAAATTCCGCTCTCCTCCCCAACCTGACAGCGCTGACCGCCGCAGCGGTGGCCCCTGCCGAGCAAGTCATGGAAACCGCAAAAGACGCCCTACGCGCGCTTGTGACCAAGGATGGTCGCGTCTCTGCGGGCCTGATCGAAGCCAACCAGACCGCCGCGCATGGCCTCTCCTGGCTCGCGACTTATGTCGAAGCCCTGCGCCAGATGCAGAAATGGTCCGAACGCATTGCCGAAGAGGGCAAGTTCGGCAAGATGGAGCAACTCATCCTCCAGATCGGTTTCGGCGAATATCTCAACCATATCGCCGGCGGCATCCCGATGAGCCAGAACGAAATGTTCCGCCTCTCTGACCTTGGCCTCGGCTGGGACGCGCTTGCACCGTTCCAATGCGAAGAAGTTCAAACCCTGATGGCCAAAGGCAATAGCCAAGCCGCGCGCATGGAACTTGTCGCCCTGATGCAGGACAACGCGGGCCACGCCACCTTTGGTGCCACCGGCCTCGACGAAGAGCTTGAGATGATCCGCGAACAGTTCCGTCGCTATGCCGACGAACGCGTGGTTCCGAATGCCCATGAATGGCACCTCAAGGACGAACTCATCCCGATGGAGATCATCGAAGAGCTTGGCGAAATGGGCGTCTTTGGCCTAACGATCCCCGAGGAATATGGCGGGCTTGGCCTTTCCAAGGCCTCCATGGTCGTCGTCTCCGAAGAGCTTTCGCGCGGCTATATCGGCGTCGGTTCTCTCGGCACCCGTTCCGAAATCGCGGCCGAACTTGTCGAGGCAGGTGGCACCGAAGAGCAGAAACAGCACTGGCTGCCCAAGCTGGCCTCGGCGGAAATCCTGCCAACCGCCGTCTTTACCGAACCGAACACAGGCTCGGACCTTGGCTCCCTGCGCACCCGCGCGGTCAAAACCGAAGATGGCAACTACGAGGTGACCGGCAACAAGACCTGGATCACGCACGCTGCTCGCACCCATGTCATGACCCTTCTGGCGCGCACCGACCCGAACACGACCGATCACAAGGGGCTGTCGATGTTCCTCGCCGAGAAGACTCCCGGCACCGACGAAAACCCCTTCCCGACCGAAGGCATGACCGGCGGCGAAATCGAGGTGCTCGGCTATCGCGGCATGAAGGAATACGAGCTTGGCTTTGACGGCTTCAAGGTCAAGGGCGAGAACCTCCTTGGCGGCGTCGAGGGTCAGGGCTTCAAACAGCTCATGAAGACCTTTGAAGCGGCCCGCATTCAGACCGCCGCCCGCGCCATCGGCGTGGCTCAGAACGCGCTTGAGGTCGGTATGCAATATGCCGAGGACCGCAAGCAGTTCGGCAAATCGCTCATCAACTTCCCCCGTGTGTCTGGCAAGCTCGCCATGATGGCCGTGGAAATCATGATCGCCCGTCAGCTGACCTACTTCTCGGCTTGGGAAAAAGATCACGGCCAGCGCTGCGACCTTGAGGCCGGCATGGCGAAACTTCTAGGCGCCCGCATCGCCTGGGCCAGCGCCGATAACGCGCTTCAGATCCACGGCGGCAACGGTTTTGCCCTCGAATATCAGGTTAGCCGCATCCTCTGCGACGCACGAATCCTCAACATTTTCGAGGGTGCCGCAGAGATTCAGGCACAGGTCATTGCGCGCCGCCTTCTCGGCTAGAACGCAACTTCCTGTTGAAAACCGACGAACCCCGGCCCTTGTGCCGGGGTTTTTTGTGTGAATCCGCCACAGTTTTGCTGCAACCGCACAGTGTGGCAATGCTGCGCTTGCATAATGACCCGCATCTCTCCTACCCCTAACCCATGACAGCGACCCGTCTCTCTCCCGATAGCTGGATCAAGGCCGGCTTCCAGGCGCTCGTGGCGCAGGGCCCTTCTGCTCTCAAGGCAGAGGCACTTGCCCGTGGTCTTCAAACGACCAAGGGGAGCTTCTACTGGCATTTCAAAGATGTTCCCGCTTTTCACGGAACGATGCTACAGCAATGGGAAGAGGCGAGCCTTGCCGCTCTTGAGGCCGCACTGGCCGGTGAAGGAAGCGCGGTACAGCGTCTGCGCCATTTTGCCCAGTCCGATCCCAAGGCGCAAAATGGTCTCGCCGCTCATGGCACCACACTTGAACCTGCGATCCGCGCTTGGGCACACGAGAACGAGGACGCCGCCGCTGCGGTTGCCCATGTCGATGCCCGTCGGATGGAGGCGCTCGATAAGCTCCTCGCCGAGATCGGACTGTCCAACCCGGAACTGTCGCGCATCCTCTATGGCGCGCGCCTTGGCATGGCCGAAATGTCGGGCCGTGACGGGATCGACAACAAGAACGCCCTTGGCACACTGGTGGACCTGATCCTCGCGCTTTATGGTTGATCCATGTTGCGCCTTGCCCTTGGTCTCTCTCTAGCCCTAATCCTATCCGCCTGTTT
>JAAEZB010000008.1:34708-43111 GCA_018223085.1 Paracoccaceae bacterium | reverse complement strand
GTCGAGGTAAGCGGCGATGTGATGATCCTGAGCAACGAAGACGGGCGTAAGATGGTCTTTACCGCGCCCCGATCCGACGACTAAAAACGTCGATCAACCGCCCCCGAACCTCCGGTAGAGGCTTGTGGCCAAGCTCCGTTGCAAGCTTTTGTTCAAGAAAATACCCGGTCGTCCCTAACGCGATAAGGATTTCTGCGTCCGCCGCGTCCCCTTCTCCAAGAAGGCAAGGCGGCAAGGGCAAAAGACGATCCGCCCATTCCCCGGCCCCTTGCGACGATACGGCCCGCCCGCTCTTGGGCGAGACATAGCAAAGCCCCTCTGTCGCCCCCGTGACCGCACAACTCGTAAGATCGAGGCCAAACCCCAACTCCTCCAAAAGCGCCTGCTCCCAACGCAGATAGGCCAGCGGCCAGACCTCCACATGGCCAAGTAGGTCAAGGAGTTGCTCACTACGCTTATAAAGTGCGGGATGCGGTTCGCGCTCAGGCAGGCAAAACGACAAAAGCCCCGTCACTGCGTTCAACCCGGCAAGCGCCATCCGGTCCGACAAGGCCGCTGCCCGGCTTCGCACCGGCTCCACGGTAAATGACCCGATATGCGCCTCAAGCCGCGCCCGCCATGTGACATCAACCTGTCCGCCCGGCTGCAGGATCGGGGTCATCTTGCGGCTCGTGCCACCGCGCACAACGCCCGCGTGTCGGCCATGCTCCGGCGTGAACACATCAAGGATCACCGAGGTTTCGCCGTGTTTTCGGCTGCTCAGAACGATCCCCTCATCACGCCAATCCATCAGGCCTCAAACCCCGGCTCATCAAGCATATGCCGTCCCTGCCGGTCCTCGACCTCGATCACCCAGACATCCGGATCAAACTCCCTCTGTCGACGTAACGCAGCATCGACCGAAGGCTCTTCTCCCTCGGAAAGAACCATCCATTTGCGGTCCCCAGACATCAAATCGAAAGAGCGTTGAAACACCACGGCCTGCCCATCAAGCGTCGCGAGCTTCACAAGCACCGCGCCCGCCGTGTCATCCCCATGCGCCACGACATAGGCCGGTATCCCGGCAAATTCGAGCCGCGCCATATAGGCCTGCACCCAGAATTTCGCCGCCAGCCGGCTCATGCATTCCCGTCGCGGAAATCGAGCCCCATCTCGGAGTAGCGCTCTTTTTCCTCAAGCCAGTTCGGACGCACTTTCACCTGAAGGAATAGGTGCACCCGGCGACCAAGGAACTCTTCAAGTTCCTCGCGCGCCGCCTTGGACACAGCTTTGATCGTCTCACCCTTGTTGCCAAGAACGATCCCCTTGTGCCCGTCGCGCATCACGTAAACAATCTGGTCGATCCGGGCCGAGCCATCCTTGCGCTCTTCCCAGTTCTCGGTCTCCACGGTGAGCTGATACGGCAATTCCTGATGCAGGCGCAGCGTGAGTTTTTCCCGTGTCATCTCCGCCGCGATCATCCGCATCGGCAAGTCTGCAATCTGGTCTTCCGGGTAGAGCCACGGGCCCTCCGGCAATTGCTGGGCCAGCCACTCTTTAAGATGCTGCGCCCCATGCCCCTTCTCGGCGGAAATCATAAAGGTCTCGGCAAAATCGAACCGTTCGTTGAGGTTCTTGGAGAGGCCAAGCAGAACCTCTGACTTCACCTTGTCGATCTTATTGATCGCCAGCGCAACCTTGCGCCCCTTGGGCATTTCTCCAAGCCCTTCAAGGATTTTCTCAACACCCTCGGTAATGCCACGATGCGCCTCGATGAGAAGGACAATGATATCGGCATCCGCCGCCCCGCCCCAAGCCGCCGCAACCATCGCACGGTCAAGCCGCCGACGCGGACGGAAAAGGCCCGGTGTGTCAACAAAGACAAGCTGGCTCTCACCCTCAATCGCCACGCCGCGAATACGGGCGCGGGTTGTCTGAACCTTATGGGTCACGATCGAAACCTTCGCCCCCACCATACGGTTGGTGAGCGTCGATTTCCCTGCGTTGGGTTCGCCGATCAGGGCGACAAATCCGGCACGTGTGGTCATGTGAGGCCTTCCAGGATGACGTGAAGCCGTGTTCCTAAACGATAGCCGCCCGACGCGCCATAGGAAAGCGTCTGAACAGCAACCTTGTAGGGCGGGCTTCAGCCCGCCACCCGCTTAGGCTTTCTCTAGCTGCGCCAAAAGCGTTTTAGCCGCCGCTTGCTCGGCCTTGCGCTTGGACTTGTCGCTGGCTTGGGCACTTTCGCCGCTGTCGATCCGCACCACGATATTGAACACCGGCGCATGATCGGGTCCGGTGCGACTCACCATCTCATAGCTCGGCGGCTTCATCCCGCGCCCCTGCGCCCATTCCTGAAGGCTGGTCTTGGGATCGCGCGCATCGGCCTCAACCTCATGCACCCGCGCGCCCCAAAGACGGATCACCATCTCCTTGGCCGGCTCAAACCCGGCATCAAGGTACACCGCCGCAATCAACGCTTCCATGGCATCGCCCAGAAGCGCCTGCTTGCGCCGTCCACCCGAGAGCATTTCCGACCGGCCAAGCTTCAGCGCATCGCCAAGCGCAATCTCGCGCGCCACGTCGGCACAAGCCTCTTTACGCACAAGCGCGTTGAACCGCGGCGCAAGCTGCCCTTCTGTCGCCTTGCGATCCTGCGCCAAAAGCGCCTCGGCCATGACAAGCCCAAGCACCCGGTCGCCAAGAAACTCAAGCCGCTGGTTATCGTCTCGTGTCGGCGAAGACATCGAAGAATGCGTCACTGCCCGCACAAGGAGTTCAGACCGGGAAAACTGATGCCCAATCCGCGCCTCAAGCGCCTTCAGTTCCGCCGAAAGTTTCACTGAATCGCCTTGAAGAAACGATCCCCGCGCCACGTCCAGAAGAAGAACATGGACCGCCCCGCCGATGAGAACATGACCCGATCCGCACGTCCGATCAGGTTTTCATAGGGCACGAACCCAACCCCGCGCGCCACCTGCGGCACTCGGCTATCGGTCGAGTTGTCACGGTTATCCCCCATGAAGAAATAGTGCTTCTCCGGGACAGTATAGATGCCCGTGTTGTCCGAGGACTGGTTCGCGATATTGAGGATCGAATGGGTGACACCACCCGGAAGGGTTTCGATCTGACGCGCCTTGAGACAGGTGCCGCCATCGCCCACCGGCCCATTGGCACAACGTGGCCGCAAACCTTGCGGCCCCTGCGGCCCGGCGGTCTCTTCAAAGATGCCGCCATCCTCAAGCTTCACTGGCGTACCGTTGATGTGCAACACCCCGGCCTTCATCTGCACCTTGTCGCCCGGCAGGCCCACAAGCCGCTTGATATAGTCAAAACCAGTCGCCGGATGGCGGAAAACCACAACATCGCCGCGCTCTGGCTCAGAGCCCATAAAGCGGTTGTTATCGCCGTCAAACACGCCACAGAGGTCTTTGGCGTCAATGTTGACCCCGAACTGCGGCATGCGCACAGACGGGCAAGACGCATAGGAGTAACCATAGGCGAATTTGTTCACGAACAGGAAATCCCCGATCAGAAGCGTGTCTTTCATCGACCCCGACGGGATCCAGAACGGCTGAAAGAACAGAGTCCGAAAGACGCCCGCAATCAAAAGCGCGTAAACAATGGTCTTCACGGTCTCGATGAACGCGTTCTGCTTCTTGGCTTCGCCTGCCATTTGCCTGCCTCTCGGGGTGCTGAATGATGCAGTTTACATGCGTGCCGCACGCTCGGGTGTCAACCCGGCTACACGAGCGGCCTTGCCTCAATGACAACAAAGGCCTGCGCCCAAGGATGATCGTCGGTCAGCGTCACATGAATGATCGCCTCATGCCCCTCCGGCGTCATCTCTCTAAGACGCTCCGCCGCCCAGCCCGTCACCTCCATGACCGGCTGCCCGGTGCGCAGGTTTGAAACCGCCATATCGCGCCACGAAATCCCCATGCGAAGCCCGGTGCCCAACGCCTTGGAGCAGGCTTCCTTGGCGGCCCAACGCTTGGCATAGGTGCCCACCGTGTCGCGCCGCCGCTCGGCCTTGGCCTGTTCGACCTCGGTAAAGACACGGTTGCGAAACCGGTCCCCAAACCGCTCAAGCGTGTTCGAGATTCGGTCGATATTGGCCAGATCAGTACCGATGCCGAGGATCATCTCACGCGCGCGCCTCATCCATGAGACGGCGCATTTCCGCCATCACGGGGCCGAGGCCAACAAAGATCGCCTCTGCGATGAGGAAATGCCCGATGTTGAGTTCCATCACCTCCGGGAAAGCGGCAACTGGCTTAACCGTCTCATAGGTCAGCCCATGTCCCGCATGAACCTCAAGGCCAAGCGAATGCGCATAGGTCGACATCTCGCGCAGGCGCTCAAGCTCGGCGTCGCGTTCGTCAAACCGTCCTTCATAGTGAAAATCGCAATAGGCCCCGGTGTGAAGCTCCACAACCTGCGCCCCGATCCGTGCCGCCGATTCGATCTGCGGACGATCCGCCGCCACGAAAAGCGATACCCGACATCCCGCTTCACGCAGCGGAGCGATGAAATCGCCAATCCGGTTTTCCTCACGCGCCACTTCAAGACCGCCTTCCGTGGTCCGCTCCTCGCGCTTTTCCGGCACGATACAAACCGCGTGTGGCACATGGCGCAGGGCGATTTTCTGCATCTCTTCGGTCGCCGCCATCTCAAAGTTGAGCGGCACCGTGAGATTTTCCATCAGCGCGTCAATATCCGCATCGCGAATATGGCGCCGATCTTCGCGCAGATGCGCCGTGATCCCATCGGCCCCCGCCTCCTCGGCGAGCTTGGCCGCCCGTACCGGATCGGGATAGGCACTACCACGCGCATTTCGCACCGTGGCCACATGATCGATATTCACCCCTAGTCGCAGCATGTCGCAGCTCCCTTGTTTGGATTCTTGGGAAATCTAGTGCGCGGGCGCGACGGGCGAAACCCGTTTCTCAGCCCTGACCGCCATCTTCCTGCGCTCGAAGCACCGCCTGTTCACGGGCGCGCTCGCGCAGCGCAGCCATTTTCTTCTGAATCTTGGCGGTCCGACGTTTCTGATAGGCCCTAATCACCGGCACGCTCAGGTAATAAGCCACCGTCCCCGCGACAATCCCCGGCAAGATGCCTCCCACGAGATAGGGAAAGAAAACCTCGTTCCAGAATAGGTATAGCCCGGCCCAATCGGCATCCCGATCCGTGAAAAGCGCCCCGATATTGCGCCAGAGATCAAGCCCCGCACTGGCAAACTTGCCAACAAGCGATTGATGCGATCCCTCGTCAAACTCTGTCCCCAGAAGGAAATGCCCGGTCTTGAGGGAAATGACCCCAATCGGCAGATAGGTCAGCGGATTGCCAAAAAACGTCCCTAGAAGCGCCGCCAAAAGATTGCCATTCACGATACGCGAAATGATCGCGGCAACAACAAAGTGCATTCCATAAAACGGCGTGAAGGTGGTGAAGACCCCGGCCCAAACCCCGCGGGCAATGAACTCTGGCGTGCCCGGAAGACGGCGCAGCCGATGGCGGACATAGTAAAACGCACGGGCCCAGCCCCCCTTGGGCCAGAAGAAGTCGAACACGATCTGATAGATCGGCCGCCTGTCCCGTCGCTTGAAGACCACCTTTGTGCGTCCCTTGCTACTTTGATCCTGCCGGAGCCTTGGCCAGACTCGGGTCCCGATACCGTTCTATTTCCGCCACATCGCTCTCGGCCGCAAGGGCCATCATGAGAGAATGCAGGTGCTCTGCGTCTCTTAAATCAACATGCATCAAAAGACGGTAAAAATCTGGCTTTCGATCGACGAATTCGAGGTCCGAAATATTCGCCTTCTGCTCGCCGATCAACGTGCACACCCGCCCAAGCACACCAGCATCATTGCCGATGGTCACGTTGAGAATCACCGTATAGACCGCCTTGTGCTTACCCGAACTCCAGTGCAGGTCGATCCAGCGGTCCGGCTGGTCCTCGTAATTGCTAAGCGACTCGCAGTCGATCGCATGCACAACCACGCCCTGACCGCGATAGGTAATGCCGACGATCCGCTCCCCCGGAAGCGGCTGACAACAGGGCGCGCGATGAAAGCTCTGCCCATCCGAAAGACCGATCACCGCCCGGTCGATCGCGATCTCGTCGCCCTCGTCCGGCATCAGATCGGGATAAACCGCCTGCACGACCTCATGCGCCGTTAGCTCCGCACTGCCCATCCGCGCCAAAAGCTCGTCACGATCCTCAAGCCGCAGTGACTTTGCCGCCATTTCAAGAACTTTGTCGGTCGCCTTCTTGCCTACGTGTTCGAACGCTGCCCGCGCAAGTTCCCGGCCAAGCTTGATAAACCGCTCACGATCCACCTCGCGCAGGGCGCGCCGAATCTGCGACCGCGCTTTGCCCGTCGTCGCAATATCAAGCCACGTCGCCTGCGGCGCCTGCCCTTCGGCGGTGATAATTTCGACCGACTGACCGTTCTTGATCCGTGTCCAGAGCGGCACGCGCATATGGTCGATCTTGGCCCCGACACAGGCATGCCCGATCCGTGTATGGATCGCATAGGCAAAATCAAGCGGCGTCGCCCCACGCGGCAGCTTCACCACCTCACCCTTGGGCGTGAAACAGAAAACCTTGTCGGAATACATCTCAAGCTTCACCGCTTCGAGGAATTCGTCGTGATCGTCCTCGGCGCTGAATTGCTCGGCCAGTGTATTGATCCACTTGCCCGGATCGACGGCAAACGGGTTCTCGCCGCGCACACCGTCCTTATAGGACCAATGCGCCGCCACGCCGGATTCGGCCACATCATGCATCTGCTGGGTGCGAATCTGAACCTCAACGCGCCGCCCGTTGCGTCCTGAGACCGTGGTGTGAATCGACCGGTAGCCGTTCGATTTAGGCTGGCTGATGTAATCTTTGAACCGCCCTGGCACCGCGCGCCAACGCATATGGATCGCCCCAAGCGCCCGGTAGCAATCGACCTCGTTCTTGGTGATGATCCGGAATCCGTAAATATCTGAAAGCCGCGAGAACCCCTGATCCTTGGCCTGCATCTTGCGCCAGATCGAATAGGGCTTTTTCGCCCGCCCGACGACTTCTGCCTCAATGCCAAGTTCCGCAAACTCGCCACGCATATCGCCGGTGATCCGTTCGATCACATCGCCGGTCTCTTTCTGCAGCGTGATAAAACGGCGCATGATCGAGGCACGCCCCTCGGGATTGAGCACCTTGAACGCCAGGTCCTCAAGCTCTTCGCGCATCCATTGCATCCCCATGCGCCCCGCAAGCGGCGCGAAGATATCCATCGTCTCGCGCGCTTTCTGGACCTGCTTATCGGGACGCATCGCCTTAATCGTGCGCATATTGTGCAGCCGGTCGGCAAGCTTCACGAGGATCACGCGAAGGTCTTTCGACATCGCCATGAACAACTTGCGGAAGTTCTCCGCTTGCTTCGTTTCGCTTGAGGAGAGCTGAAGATTGGTGAGCTTCGTCACCCCATCCACCAGCATCGCAACCTCGTCGCCAAACCGCTTGGCCACCTCGGAATAGGAGGCCTTGGTGTCTTCGATCGTGTCGTGCAAAAGCGCCGTAATGATCGTCGCATCATCAAGATGCTGCTCGGTCAGGATACAGGCGACTTCGATGGGATGGGAAAAATAGGGCTCCCCGGAATGCCGGGTCTGCCCTTCATGCATCTCGCGGCCATACTCATAGGCCTCGCGGATCAGCTTTTCATTGGTCTTCGGGTTGTAGGTGAGGATACGTTCAACGAGCTCATCAACCGGGAAAAGCTCGAATTCTTTATCCATTCTCTCCTACCAACGCCTCTCGCGCTTAGCCTTGGCCTTGCGCTTCCATCAGGGCGCGCAGAAGCTTTTCTTCCGACATATCGTCCTCTGCGGGCGCGTCGCTTTCGGCCCCCATGAGAAGCGCCATGCGATCTTCTTCCGGCTCGTCGACCTCGATCTGGGTCTGGTAGCTTTCAATAAGACGCTCGCGCAGGGCATCCGCAGTCTGGGTCTCTTCCGCAATCTCGCGCAGGCTCACGACCGGGTTCTTATCGTTGTCGCGATCTACGGTGATCTCGCCACCCGCCGAAATCTCGCGCGCACGATGTGCGGCAAGCATTACAAGCTCGAAACGATTCGGAACCTTGTCGACGCAATCTTCAACGGTCACGCGGGCCATGGGGGACTCCATTCTGTCTGGGACGGGTCAGAAACCGAGTATCTAAAAGGGATCAGAGCCGGTGACAACCCCACAATCGCCTAGTTTCAAAGGGGCCGAACCTCTTTTCGTGCGCTTTCTGGCAAGGCATCGAGCATTTCAGCGACGCTTTGCCCTAAAACCGGGTGAATCCACTCCGGCGCGACGTCGTTGACCGGCACGAGGACAAAAGCCCGCTCATGCATCCGCGGATGCGGTAGAATCAGCCGATC
>JAAEZB010000008.1:15038-34452 GCA_018223085.1 Paracoccaceae bacterium | reverse complement strand
GTCTCAAAAAAACGACTGACTTTACTGAGTCGCAACTCTCCCTCATCAAGCCGTTTCAGAGCCGCCCGCAGCGTTTTTTCCGGCGAACCTTCTTGCGAGGACAGGTTTCCCCCCAGCGCCAATATCCAAAGATGCCGTTTGCCGCCCATTTACCGCTCCCCCCGGGTAATATTGTTGCTGTGTGTATCTTGAAGCACCTGCAAAAAGCTTTACCTTTACGCGACGTTGACGCCTATTCTGCTCACACTCACGGAATTTTTCAGGGCGTCGCGACATTAGAAAGGGAATTTTATGTTTTACAAGGACGAACGGCTCGCGCTGTTCATCGATGGCTCTAACCTATATGCCGCCGCAAAATCACTCGGGTTCGACATCGACTACAAACTCCTGCGGCAGGAGTTCATGCGTCGTGGCAAAATGCTGCGTGCGTTCTACTACACGGCCCTTCTGGAGAATGATGAATACTCTCCGATCCGGCCGCTTGTGGACTGGCTGCATTATAACGGCTTCACCATGGTGACCAAACCGGCCAAGGAGTATACCGACTCCCAAGGTCGCCGGAAGGTCAAGGGGAACATGGATATTGAGCTTGCCGTGGACGCCATGGAACTCGCGCCGCATGTGGATCATATCGTGCTGTTTTCCGGAGATGGGGATTTCCGGCCGCTCGTTGAGAGCCTGCAGCGTCAGGGCGTGCGCGTCTCGGTGGTCTCCACCATCCGTAGCCAACCGCCCATGATCTCCGATGAACTGCGCCGTCAGGCCGACAACTTTATCGAACTGGATGGCCTGCGCGAAGTCATCGGTCGCCCTCCGCGCGACCCCTCGCCGATAGAGCGCGAAACGGAATACAACGCCGACTAATCAGGGAACCGGGGCCAAGCGCCCCGGTTTTCTTTTGCGCCTAGTTGCGCGCGTTATGCGCCTCAATGATGTCTTGGGGCCATGTGCTCTTGATATAGGCAAGCACCTCGGCGATTTCCAAATCGCTAAGGATACCGTCAAAGCCGGGCATATTGCTTTCATACCCTTTCCCGACAAGCGCCGCCGGCCCGAATTTCGTCAGACGAAACAAAACCATGTCCGAATGGTGCCATGTATGCCCCGACGGATCATGCGGCGGCGCAGGCAAACGCCCATCCGCGCCCGGCTGACGCCAGTTTTCTTCGCCCTCAAGCCGGGCACCATGACAACTCGCGCAATTTTCCTCGTAGACCTGCGCCCCGCGTGCCACGGAGTCCGCATTGCTATAGGGGAGAAACCCTCGCCCATCTGCCTGCGCCATCCCGGTTTGCGTCCCTAGACAAACAACGGCTGCCCCAAAAACAGCCATGGTATTTTTCCACACGTTCATTTTCCTTCCGCAATGAGAGATTCTACCTAAAACCCTCCCAACGCTGGAAGGATAGTCACAAATTCGCGACCAGCCAAGACTGGACCTCGCCATGGCAAAGCCTTACCTCTGAACCCAAGCCAAGAGGATGCGCGCATGACAAAACCCGCCCTGACCATCTACCTCGCCGCACCGCGCGGATTCTGCGCCGGGGTCGACCGCGCGATCAAGATCGTTGAGATGGCGCTCGAAAAATGGGGCGCGCCGGTCTATGTCCGCCATGAGATCGTGCATAACAAATTCGTCGTCGATAGCCTGCGCGACAAGGGTGCGGTCTTTGTCGAGGAACTCTCCGACTGCCCCGATGACCGCCCGGTGATCTTTTCCGCCCATGGCGTCCCCAAAATCGTCCCGGCCGAGGCCGAACGGCGCAACATGGTCTATGTCGATGCCACCTGCCCGCTGGTCTCCAAGGTTCATATCGAGGCCGAGCGCCATTCTGAAAACGGGCTTCAGATCATCATGATCGGCCACGCCGGCCACCCCGAAACCATCGGCACCATGGGCCAGCTCCCGGCAGGCGAAGTCCTCCTTGTTGAGACCGAGGAAGACGTCGAAACCATCGCGGTGCGCGATCCGGCGAGACTTGCTTTCGTGACGCAAACCACGCTCTCGGTCGACGACACGATCGGCATCGTCGCCGCCCTGCGCGCCCGCTTCCCCGAGATTGTCGGCCCGCATAAGGAGGACATCTGCTACGCGACCACCAACCGTCAGGAATCCGTCAAGGAAGTCGCCCCCAAGGTCGATGCGATCCTTGTCGTCGGTGCGCCGAACTCGTCCAATTCCCGCCGCCTTGTCGAAGTCGGTGCCAAGAATGGCTGCGCCTATTCGCAACTTGTGCAACGGTCGGGCGACATCGACTGGCGCGCCCTCGACGGCGCCAAAGCCGTCGGCATCACCGCTGGCGCCTCCGCCCCCGAAATCCTTGTAAACGAAGTGATCGACGCCTTTCGTGATCGCTATGACGTCACCGTCGAAACCGTCGAAACCGCAGTCGAGCGCGTAAATTTCAAGGTTCCGCGCGTCTTAAGGGAAACTGCCTGATGCTTTCTGTCCAATTCCTCCTGACCGCCTTTGTCGTCGTCATCGCCCCCGGCACCGGCGTCATCTACACACTGGCCATGGGGATTGGACAAGGACGACGCGCCGCACTCTGGGCCGCGCTTGGCTGTACCTTCGGGATTGTCCCGCACCTTGCCGCCGCGACGCTTGGCCTTGCTGCCGTGCTGCATACCTCGGCGCTTCTCTTCAACGCGGTGAAATTCGCGGGCGTCGCCTACCTCCTCTATCTCGCATGGTCCGCCCTGCGCTCGGGCGGTGCTCTTTCGGTCAGCGGCGAAACCCAATCCCGCCCCGGCCTCGCCATCGCGCGGCGCGGCGCACTCATCAATATTCTGAACCCCAAACTCTCGGTGTTCTTCCTTGCGCTCCTGCCGCCCTTCTTGTCGGGCAACCCGGCCACCGCCACGCTTGAGATGACTGGCCTTGGCGCCATCTTCATGGCCATGACCTTTGCCGTCTTCGTCCTCTACGGCCTCTTCGCCGCCCGCGCCCGCGACCTCCTCTTGGGGAGCGAACGGGTCATGGCATGGCTCAACCGAGGCTTTGCCGCGATCTTCGTCGCCCTTGCAGGCCGCCTCGCCCTCGAACGCGCATGAGCGGAGATCGCGAAACCCTTTCCGTCTATGACGCTCAGGCCGCCGACTACGCCGCCCTGACCGAAAGCGAAGCGCGCGACAAACAGCTCGACGCCTTTATCGCCGACATGCCGCCGGGCGGTCATGTGCTCGATCTCGGCTGTGGCCCCGGCCAATCCTCCGCCCTCATGGCATCCCATGGCCTCAAGGTAACGGCCACAGACGCCTCCGCCGAAATGATTGCCCTCGCTTCAGCCCAACAAGGCGTCACCGCCTATCAGGCCACCTTCGACGACATCACCGGAGAGACACTCTATGATGGCATCTGGGCCAATTTCTCGCTACTGCACGCCCCACGCGATGCCATGCCCCGCCACCTTGCCGCCATCGCCCGCGCTCTGAAACCGGGCGGGCGGTTCCATATCGGCGTCAAGACGGGCACCGGCTCCAAACGCGATCCCCTCGGGCGGCTTTATACCTACTATACCGAACCCGAACTGACCGCCCTCCTCGAAGACGCGGGCCTCACCCCCTTCGCCGCCAATCGCGGTGAATCCAAAGGGCTCGACGGGGTGATAGCGGGTTGGCTCACACTGGCGGCACGTGCCTGATCCGCAATCGCTCTGGCGATCCGCAAACCAGCAGTGTAAGCATCGCCCATGCCTGATCTTTTTGCCTATACCGACGGAGCTTGCTCCGGCAATCCCGGCCCCGGCGGCTGGGGCGTTCTCATGCGTGCCGTGGAGGGCGAAACCGTCCTGAAAGAGCGCACGCTCTCCGGCGGCGCGCCCGGTACGACCAACAACCAGATGGAACTCATGGCCGCGATCAGCGCCCTTGAGGCCCTGAGCAAACCCTCAAAAATCACCGTAATAACCGATTCTACCTATGTGAAGAACGGCGTCACGGGCTGGATTCACGGCTGGAAGAAAAACGGCTGGAAAACCGCCGCCAAAAAGCCGGTCAAAAATGCCGAGCTTTGGCAACGCCTCGATACCGCACAGGCGCGCCATGACGTGACGTGGGAATGGGTCAAGGGCCACGCGGGCCACCCCGAAAATGAACGCGCCGATGAACTTGCGCGAGCCGGAATGGCACCGTTCAAATAAAAGGCTGGGGCGTCACGCGACCTTGCTACCCGTGTTGTCCGATGCGACGTTCAAGTCATCCAACTGCTCAAGGAATGTCTTACAAATCGGATCCCGCCGCACCTTGCGCGCCATGCGCTGCGCCCATTCAAGCGCCGCTTCATGGTGCTGCTTGAGGATCTCATCCTGCGCCAGAAGGCGACGACGATAAGCCTCAGCGGCAAAGAACTTCTCGGCAAGCGAGGTATCCTCTTCGGCGTTCTGGTCGAACCTCTGCCAGTAGGACATCTCGATGGTGCCGCGATGATGGTTCGCCCGCCCGCGTTTTTGCTTATTGAGGAACGCGTCAAGCGACCGAAGCGCGTAATGGTTAAGCTGCGCCGCCTCATAGCCATAATGCTCAACCGCATGAAGCCCGCCGCCCGTGTCCCCTTCAAGGATACGTGTCCCATCAGGCAGGCACCAATGGATCGGCGCATGGTCCTTGGCAAGAAACGGACGATGCACGCCCATCCGGTTGAACCGCGTCATGTCATTGCGGAAAAGCGTCTTGAAGAACCGATGCTCGCCCGGCGCGCCCTTGGCGCTCTGCGCCCGGGTAAAGATCTTAGGCACGCTCTCCCCGGTGATCTCTTCGACCCCGGCATTGCCGAAGATACGCCACGGGAAGGAAATCGCATCCGCTTCCGGGTTGGCCTCGATCAGGTCCTGAAAGGTCCCATCGCCAACCTTAATATCAAGGAACTCGTCCACATCGACCACGAAGAGCCAATCCGCATCCCGCACCACCGGCTCATGTTCGGCCCACATGAGCGCGCTCTTATGCGGCCCACGCTTCATCACGCGGCTAAACCGGTGATGCACCTCTTCCATACAATTAAGCCGCCGCAGGATATGATCCGTCGGATCCGACACATCGTTGGTAAAGACGACAATATCCGTCGCCCCAAGCATTTTGTAATGCGCCACCCAGTCGAGGATATATGCCCCCTCGTCTTTCATCGTGGTGACAACCGTGACTCTTGGCGCGGATTTCCCGCTGCCCAAATTGATGCTAGACACTGCTACTGCCTCATATGTCGTGCGGCTCATTTGAACGGCCGCGTTTTATAAGAACAACTGTAGCGCGTGTGATTCGCTGCGTAAAGCGTCGCCGCGAATTACTTTCTGAAATGCGTTGGCACGATAATAAGAGAACCGATCGACGAAATGATCGCATTCAGGCCGGGACTGCCAAAGCTGATCTGGAACATCCGGCTTACCATGAAGAACAGGAACGCGCCGCCCACGCAAATGATGATCGACGGGATATAGCCATTGCGCGTGAACCCCGACCGCTCCGAGGCATAGCCGATGATCCCCGCGATCACGACCGTTCCGAAAAAGGTAAAGAACATAGGCTATCTCCTGCTCAGAGCCGTGCGCCCTTTACGACGGGAAACCCGCGTAGGAACACATCCGCATCCTGCGCGCCCTTGCCCGCCCGTTGCAAGCGCAGAAGCCGCACCGCCCCCTCGCCACATGCCACGGTAAGCGCATCATCAAGAACTTCGCCCGCTGCGCCATTTCCATCCGCCAGGCGCGACGCGAGGAGCTTCACACGCTGCCCATCAACCTCGCACCATGCTCCCGGAAAGGGCGAAAGCCCGCGGATCTTGCGATCAACCTCTTGGGCGGGCGCATTCCAATCAACCTGCGCCTCGGCCTTGTCGATCTTCGCCGCATAGGTCACGCCCTCTTCGGGCTGCACCTCAGGTATCAAGCTATCCAACTGCCCCAACGCCTCAACAATCGCCGCTGCGCCCATCTCCGACAGGCGATCATGCAATTGCGCGGTGGTTTCCTCGGCCCCGATCTCCGTGGCCTTGCAAAGCAACACCGGACCGGTATCAAGCCCCGCTTCCATCTGCATGATGCAAACGCCCGTCTCCGCATCCCCTGCCGTGATCGCGCGATGGATCGGTGCCGCCCCACGCCAGCGCGGCAAAAGGCTCGCGTGGATATTGAGACACCCCTTCTCGGGCGCATCCAATACCGCCTGCGGCAGGATCAACCCATAGGCCACCACAACCGCCACATCCGCCTCAAGCGCCGCAAACTCGGCCTGCGCCTCTTCATTGCGAAGCGACACCGGATAACGCACCTCAAACCCCAAGGTCTCGGCCCTTGCATGAACCGGCGTCGGGCGTTCTTTCTTACCACGTCCCGCCGGGCGGGGAGGCTGGCAATAGACGGCGGCAATCTTATGCCCCGCCTCAACAAGCGCATCCAGAACAGGAACGGAAAACTCGGGCGTGCCCATGAAAACAATCCGCATCGCCTTACTCCTTACCGCCCCTTCTGGGCCTTCTTGAGAAGCATCGCCCGCTTCGTCCGGCTCAAATGATCGAAATACATCTTGCCGTTCAAATGATCGATCTGGTGCTGCACGCTCGTCGCCCAGAGACCGACAAAATCCTTCTCCACCACCACACCATGCTCATCCATATACCGCACGGTGACGGCGCGCGGCCGCTGGATCGTCGCCCAGACACCGGGAAGGTTCGGACTCGCCTCGTCGTGTTCGCGCAACTGCACGCTGGCATGAAGGATTTCCGGGTTCGCCATACGAACCACCTGCCCGCGCTCCTCGCTCGCATCAACCACGGCAAGGCGCTGCATCACACCGATCTGGTTCGCGCCCATGCCAACGCCGGGCATCGCCTCCATCGTGTCGATCAAATCGTCCCAGACCGCACGCTCTGCTTCGGTAATCGCTTCAACCGGCACGGCGGGGCTGCGCAACCGTTTGTCCGGCCACGGGATGCACTTGCGAACCGTCACAGGCCTAATCCCGTGCCCGTTCGCGTTTCATCTTCTGCGATTTACGCGTCATCATCTGGCGCTTCATCGGGCCGAGATAATCAATGAAAAGCTTGCCGTTCAAATGGTCGATTTCGTGCTGCACGCAAGTCGCCCATAGCCCGTCAAAATCCTTCTCCTGCGGATTGCCGTTCTCATCGATCCATCCCACGCGCACTTCTTTAGGGCGCGTGACCTCGGCAAACTGCTCGGGAATCGAAAGACAGCCTTCCTCATAGACATTCGTCTCATCCGACGAGGCAAGAACCTCCGGGTTGAACATCACCATCGGCTCGGGGTCGCCATCCTTGATGCAATCCATCACAATCAACCGATCCAAAACCCCCACCTGCGGTGCCGCAAGCCCGATACCGGGCGCGTCATACATGGTTTCGAGCATATCCTTGGCCAGCGCACGCAAGTCGTCCGAAAGATCGGACACGGGCGCGCAAACCTTCTTCAGGCGCGGGTCGGGGTGAATGAGGATCGGCTTCAACATGGCCTTCATCTAGGACAAGCAAACAACGGTTGCAACGCCCCTTGCACCCGCCCGCCAATCCGCTAGCGTTCCCCCATCCAACTGCAAGGGGCGCATGAGCTATGAACTTCGACGAGATCATCAACCGGTATGGAACCCACTCCGTCAAATGGGACATGATGGAAAAGCTCTATGGCGTGCCCGCCTCCGATGGCCTCGCCATGTGGGTCGCCGACATGGATTTCCGCCCGCCGCAATGTGTCTCCAACGCGCTTCAGGGCATGATCGACCATGGCATCTACGGCTATTACGGCGATGATACCCCCTACCGCGAGGCCATCACCTGGTGGATGAAAACGCGCCACGGCTGGGAAGTTGACCCCTCCCATATCTTCACGACCCATGGCCTCGTCAACGGCACCGGCATGTGCGTCGACGCCTACACCGCGCCAGGCGATGGAGTCATCCTCTTCACCCCCGTCTATCACGCCTTCTCCCGCGTCATCAAAGCCGCCGGGCGCGAGGTCGTGGAATGCCCGCTGGTCAATAACGATGGCCGCTACGAGATGGATTTCGCCGCCTATGACGCGATGATGACCGGATCCGAGAAAATGGTCATCCTCTGCTCGCCCCATAACCCCGGCGGCCGTGTCTGGACCCGAGAAGAGCTTCAGGGCGTCGCCGATTTCTGCAAACGCCACGACCTCATTCTCGTGTCCGACGAAATTCACCACGATCTCGTCTATCCGGGCCATAGTCACATCGCGATGCCGCTGGTTGATCCTTCGATCATGGACCGGCTGATTATGATGACCGCGACGACCAAGACCTTCAACATCGCCGGATCGCATTCCGGCAACGTCATCATCCCCGACGATGCCCTACGTGCCAAATTCGCCACCCGCATGGCCGGGCTTGGCCTCTCGCCGAATTCCTTCGGCCTCTTCATGGCCGAGGCCGCCTATTCCCCCGAAGGTGCCGAATGGGTCGATGCCCTCATGCTCTACCTTGAGGGCAACCGCCAACTCCTCGACACCGCGATCAATGCCATTCCGGGCCTGAAATCCATGCCACTCGAAGCCACCTACCTAAGCTGGGTCGACTTCACCGACACCGGCATGGCCCCGCCCGAATTTATCGACCGGGTCCAGAAACAAGCCCACATCGCCCCCAACCATGGTGATACCTTCGGCTCCGGCGGCGAAAACTTCCTGCGCTTCAACATCGCCACGCCGCGTGCCCTCGTGGAACAAGCCTGCGATCGCCTGACCAAAGCCTTCTCGGATTTGCAGTAAACAAAACGGCGGCCAGGCATCCCTGACCGCCGTCAATTTCTTTCTGATAAACAGTTCTAACTCTGATCCGCCAAAAGAGCGGTCGGCTGGTTCTCGCCTTTGAAGTAATCCGTCGGCGGGGTATCCTCGGCCACGGTCGCGCGTTTGAACTCGTAATGCATCAGATCGCCATCTTCCTCGGAAGCGACGATAAGGCATTGATAGACGTGCCGGCCCCCATCAAAAAGATCGACCAACCCGCGCAAATGCGGCGCATCCTCGATATCAAGGGTAAACCCGTTCTCACGATATTTTAGAACGCGGAACGAATGGCCATCGGCCTCAACCCGCATCTTGGTGCTCTTCTTCAGGCTCTTCTTACGGGCCGCATCAAGCCCCGCCTGCACTTCTTTGGGTACCCAGGTCGACATATCGCATTCTCCATCCTTGGCCGTAGGGTCACGGCCAAAACGATTCCCGTCAACCGCCCCCCTGTGCATATCTGCGCAGTTCCTCTGCGCCCTGTTGCGTTTTCACCGCACCGCCCATGACCTACCTATCCCTCAAACATGAAGGAGACGGAAATGGGCCTGCTGATCGACGGCAAATGGACTGACCAATGGTATGACACCGCGGCAACCGGCGGCAAATTCGTCCGTTCCGAATCCCAATTCCGTAATTGGATAACCCCGGACGGTGCTCCCGGCCCTTCCGGCTCGGGCGGTTTCGCCGCCGAAAGCGGCCGCTATCACCTCTATGTCTCCTATGCCTGCCCCTGGGCACACCGAACCCTGATTTTTCGCGCCCTCAAAGGACTTACCGATCACATAAGCATCTCTGTCGTGCATCCCGACATGCTTTCTGACGGCTGGACCTTCGAGACGGACAGCCATGGCGCCACCGGCGATACGCTCATGGGGCATGGCTTTGCCCATGAGATATATACCGCCGCCGATCCCACCTATTCGGGCCGTGTCACTGTGCCGATCCTCTGGGACAAAACCCGCGCCACCATCGTCTCAAACGAAAGCGCCGAGATCATCCGCATGTTCAATTCGGCCTTCAATGACCTGACCGGCAACCGGGCGGATTATTGGCCAGCCCCCCTGCGCCCCGAAATCGACAGGATCAACGCCCGCATCTACGACACTGTGAATAATGGCGTCTACAAGGCCGGCTTTGCCACCACGCAAGAGGCCTACGACGCCGCTGTTCACCCGCTGTTTGAAACTCTGAATTGGCTCGAAACCCGCCTGTCAGAAAACCGCTATCTCCTCGGCCCCCACCTGACCGAGGCCGACTGGCGCCTCTTCACAACCCTGATCCGCTTTGACCCGGTCTACCACCTGCATTTCAAATGCAATCTCCGGCGCATCGTGGATTACCCAAATATCTGGGCCTATACCCGCGATCTCTACCAACATCCCGGCGTGGCCGAGACCGTGAACATGGATCACATCGTGCGCCACTATCACTATAGCCACGACACCATAAACCCGCACCGCATCCTGCCGATCAATCCGATACTGGATTACTGGGAACCACATGGCCGCGACGCGCTCGCCCCCAAAGATCAGGGCGCAGCGGCGTAATGCTCGACCATGGCGGCGATGTCTTCGGGCGGCGTGCCTGACTGCACAAAGGCGCAGGCATTGGCGCTATGGTGAAAGATCGACCCATCCGAAAAAAACGACGTGTTGGTGACGAAAATCACCCGCGCATCCGGGCGGCGATACGAGGCGAAATCCGAAATCGCCAAGGCCGCGCCTTCCTCGATCACAAGATCAAGCACAATAATCTCAAAGTCACGCATCCGAAGCGCGTGAATCGCGCCGGTCTCATCCGGGACCAGTTCGACCTCCGCACCGAGCCTCTCCAGATGTCTCTGCCAGAGGCCGCCGAGGTCGGGATTGCTCTCAACGATGAGAACGCGCATGAAAACTCCTGATACAAACCGGGACAAAGGCCAATCTGGTCAGGCCCGGTTTAGGCAAACTCCTAATAAAAGATTAATGTTATATTAACCGAAACGCGACGATTTCGGAAATCTTGCGTTCTGTGCCATTTTCCGCTTCAAGGCTCTCACCTTCCAAACATGTTGATCCGCCATGAGCCACGCCGCCCTCCTGACCCTTGCCATGCTCCTTGATGCCGCCTTGGGCGAACCGCGTTGGCTCTGGTCGCGCCTGCCGCATCCGGCTGTGCTTCTTGGCCGTTTGATCGGCTGGGCCGACGAACAATTCAATACCGGCCCCGCGCGCAGGGCACGTGGCATCGCCGCAATCGCCACCCTGACTCTCGCCATGCTTCTCCTCGGCAAAATCATCGCCGCTTTCGGCTGGCTCCCCGAGGTGCTCCTCGCCGCGATCCTTCTCGCGCAACGCTCCCTCGTCGATCATGTCCGCGCCGTCGCCAACGGGCTACGCCTGTCCTTGGGCGAAGGTCGCCGCGCCGTGTCGATGATCGTCTCCCGTGATACAGAGGCCATGGATGCCGATGCAGTCTCCCGCTCTGCCATCGAATCCGCCGCCGAGAATCTCTCCGATGGGGTCATCGCCCCCGCCTTTTGGTTCCTGATCGCGGGCCTTCCGGGCCTCTTCGTCTACAAGGCCATCAACACCGCCGATAGCATGATCGGCTACCGCACCCCGCGCCATCAGGACTTCGGCTGGGCTGCTGCCCGCTTTGATGATCTCCTGAATTGGATTCCCGCGCGCCTCACGGCCCTCCTCATCGCCGCAACGCATCATGGCCTCTCCGCATGGGCGGCAATCCGCGCCGATGCCCGCCTGCACCGCTCTCCCAATGCCGGCTGGCCCGAATCCGCCATGGCCCGCGCCCTCAATGTCGCCATCTCCGGCCCCCGCGCCTACGATGGTAAAATGCGTGACTTTCCCTTCGTCAACGCCACCGGCCGCCGGGGCCTCGGCCCTGACGACATTGATGCCGCCTGCACCGCGCTCTGGCGCACATGGGCTGCGGCACTGGCCCTGACGGCCCTTCTCGCCCTCATCTGAGCCCCTTATCTTGGCATTGTCCGACACGCCTCGCCCCGTTAGGGTCGGTCAAAATCGTTAACGAGGTTCTTCATGCGTTTTCCCCTTATCCTTGCCGCGCTCGCGCTTTCGGCCCAATCCGCCCTCGCGGCAACGCCCTGCGGCGGCAATTTCTCCACCTTCGTGAAAGGCCTGAAATCCGAAGCGATCTCCCAAGGACACGACAAATCCACGGTCAACAATTTCTTCGCCTCCGTGCGCCAAGACCCCCGCACCCTCAAGGCTGACCGCGCCCAAGGCGTCTTTCAGATGCCCTTCGTCGACTTCTCCCAACGCCTCATTAGCCAAAACCGTATCAATACCGGCCAATCCAAGGCCAAAACCTACGCCAATACCTTCTCGCGCATCGAAAAAACCTACGGCGTCTCGCGCGGCGTGCTCCTCGCCTTCTGGGCGTTTGAGACGGATTACGGCGCGTTTCAGGGCGACTTCAACACCCTGAATTCCCTCGTGACGCTGGCCCATGACTGCCGCCGCCCGCACCTTTTCCGCCCACAGGTCTTTGCTGCGCTCGAACTCTACGAGAACGGCGATTTCAGCCCGACCAAAACCACAGGCGCCTGGGCCGGTGAAATCGGCATGGTGCAAATGCTACCGCGCGACATTCTCGAAAACGGTGTCGACGGTGATGGCGACGGCCATGTCCGCCTCAAAACCTCCGCCCAAGATGCCCTCATGTCCGGCGGTAAAATGCTCTCGCATCTGGGCTGGCGCAAAGGCGAACCTTGGCTTCAGGAAGTCACCGTCCCGGCCAAGATGGACTGGTCCCTTTCCGGTCTCGGTACCACGAAAAATGCCTCCGACTGGGCCCGCCTCGGGGTCAAACCACGCGCGGGGAAATTCGCCAACCTCCCCGCCTCTCTACTCCTACCACAGGGACGCAAAGGCCCGGCTTTCCTCGCCTACCCAAACTTCCGCGTCTACTTTGAATGGAACCAAAGCTTCGTCTACGTGACCACCGCCGCCTATTTCGCAACCCGCCTCGAAGGCGCCCCGCGCTATGACGCGGGCAACCCCGAGCCGGGCCTCTCCGGTGCCCAAATGAAGCAGCTCCAACGCAAACTTCAGGCCCGCGGCCATGATGTCGGCAAAATCGACGGTATCCTCGGCTCCGGCACCCGCGCCGCCGTGCAAAAAGAGCAAAAACGCCTCGGCCTGCCCGCCGACGCATGGCCCACGGCAACGCTCTTGAACCGCCTCTGATTAACCACGATGAAGCCGGTTCTTTACCGGATATTCACCTTTGTGCTATCTTCTGACTACGGTATTTCCTTCAGTGTCATCACCGAGGAAAAAGGCCCGGGAGAGCTGCTACTCTCCCGGGCCACTTCTTTTAAGGCCTCACAGCCCCGCAAGAAGCCGAATGATCGAGATCAACAGCATGGCCGCTGCGATCAGAACCATCCATTTTCGGTATTTCCATTCACTCAGTGTCATCACCTCCTCACACCGCGCAGGCTGCGCGGCATGGGAACAATGCATGGAAAATTGTTAGAAACTCGCTAACGCGGGCCCTCAGGCCACCATAGACTCCGCCGCCTTAAGGTCGACGGAGACAAGCTGCGATACGCCCTGTTCGCCCATGGTCACCCCGAATAGACGGTCCATCCGCGCCATGGTCACGGCATGGTGGGTGATGATGAGGAACCGCGTATTGGTCTGGCGGCACATCTCATCAAGAAGATCACAGAACCGCGTCACATTCGCATCATCAAGCGGCGCATCAACCTCGTCGAGAACACAGATCGGCGCCGGATTGGCAAGGAACACCGCAAAGATCAGCGCCATCGCCGTAAGCGTCTGCTCCCCCCCCGACAAAAGGCTCAACGTCGAGAGCTTCTTGCCCGGCGGCTGACACATGATCTCAAGCCCCGCCTCAAGCGGGTCCTCGCTCTCGACCAGAACCAAATTCGCCTCGCCGCCGCCAAACAGGTGCCGGAACAACATGGTAAAGTTCGAATTAACCTGCTCAAACGCCGTCAAAAGACGTTCGCGCCCTTCACGGTTAAGGCTCGCAATCCCGCCGCGTAGCGTCTTGATCGCCTCCTCCAAATCCGCCTTCTCGGTCACAAGCGCATCATGCTCTTCCTGCACCGCCTTGGCGTCTTCCTCGGCCCGCAGGTTCACCGCCCCAAGGCTGTCGCGCTGCCGCTTGAGCCGGTTCACATCCGCCTCAATACCGTGGCTATCGGGCATCTTGTCCGGCGTCACGCCCAACCGCTCCAAAAGCGCCGCGGGCGAAATCTGCTGTTCTTCATAAATCCGTTCGGCTGCATAGGAGACTGTCTCGCGCGCGGCATCCGCCCGCGCCTCGGACCGTGCCCGTGCCTCGCGGGCCTCGCTCGCGGCTCGCTCTGCGTCGCGCTCGGCATGCTCTGCCTCGCGCAGCGCGTTTTCCGCCTCGGCCAAGGTATCCGCCGCCGTGCGGCGCCGCGCCTCGGCCTCGGCAATGGCGTCGTTCAATTCCTCGCGCTTCGCCGCGATCTCGTCGGGCGCGCTCCCGGCTTCCTTGAGTTCCACCTCAGAGGTCGTCTTGCGCTCGGCCAATTCGCCAATCCGCTTTTCCGCCGTCTCAAGACGATGCCGCCAGCCGCTGATCTCCTTGGTGATCTCTTGGCTGCGCTTGAGCCGCGCTTCACCCTCGCGGCGCAATTCGTCCTGCCCCGACCGCTTGGACATCATGGTAATCCGCGCCGCTTCAACCGTCATTTTAACGTCTTCGACCCCGGCCCGCGCCGCATCAAGATCGCCGAGATCGCGAACCGCCTTCTCGGCCTCGGCAACCTGCGCCCGCGCGCCCATTGCCTCTTCCTCATGCCGCGCCACGGCAAGACCAAGCGATTCAAGCCTGCCCTCAGCAAGATTGCGATCCGCCTCTGCCCGGCTTAGCGCCCGGTTGGCATCGGCCACGGCCCGGTCCGCCGCCTGCCGCGCCTGACGCGCCGCCTTGTCGGCCTCGGCCAATTCGCGCAATTGCGCCTGCAACATCTCATGCGCCTGCACCGCACCATCCGCCCGTGCCGTCGCCCGTGCGAGCTGCTGCTTAAGCTCCTCAAGACGATTCAACTGCTGAAGACGCAGGGCCGCCGCACTCGGCGCATCCTCGGCCCAGGCCCGATACCCGTCCCAACGCCAAAGATCGCCCTCAAGCGACACAAGCCGCTGACCGGGTTTCAACATCGGCTGAAGCCGCATCGCATCGTCCGCCGCGACAAGCCCGATCTGGCTCATCCGCCGCTCAAGCACCTCCGGCACCGACACATGCGCCACAAGCGACGTGACCCCCTCGGGCAAAGGCTGCGTCTCGTCATAAGGCGGCAACACATGCCATCCCGACGGCCCGTCCTCGTCCACTTCCGGCGCCCGAAGATCATCCGCCATTGCCGCACCAAGGGCCTTTTCAAACCCTTGCTGAACCTGAAGCCGGTCAAGAATCTGCCCGCCTTCCGCCGTATCGCGCTCCACAAGCTTGGCCAGCGCCGTGACCTCGGCCCGAAGCGCGTTCAATTCGCCCTCGGCCTCGGACCGTTCCGCCCGCGCATCCGCCTCGCGGCCCTGCGTCTCGGCGCGCTCTTCTTCGGCCCGCGTCAACGCTGTGTCCGCCGCCTCTGCGGCCTGAACCGCTGCGGCCTCGGCCGTCTTGGCCGTCTCGAAATCTTCCGACGCCTTTACAAGCGCCGCTTTCGACGCGCTCACCGCATCGCGCGCTTTCCCGGCCTCGGCCTCGCTTTTCTCAAGCGTCTTGCGCGTGTCACCAAGGAACCGATGCGCCGATTGGTGCCGTGCCGCAAGCCGCGCCACGTCCTCGGTCAATTGCGCCAATTCGCTTTCGCGCTCTTGCAAAAGGCTTGCGGCCTCGCGCGCCGCCTCCGTCGCCGCCTCAAGCTTACCCTCGTGCCCCTCGCCCGCCTTGCGAAGCTCGGTCGCCTCCCATTCAAGCCGCGCAATGGTTTCGCCCGCGTCGCGGTTAAGCCCCGCTTCGCGTTCCATATCCTTGCCAAGCTGCTCAATCCGGCTGGTCAGGGTCTCGATGATCTGACGGGCGTGCGCTTCCTGATCGTTGAGCGTGTCGCGCTGCACCTGAAGCCGCTGAAGGACCGCCGCCGCAATGGCCTCTTCCTCGCGCAAGGGCGGAAGCGCATCGTCCCTGCCCTGCCGCGTCTTGGCTGCGGCGCGCGCCGCACCCTCGGCCTGCGCTGCCGCCGTGGTGCGTTCGCGCAATTCCTCGTCCGCCTTGGCGCGAGCCTCATCCGCCTCGCGCCAGCGACGATACAAAAGCATCCCCTCTGCCTGACGCAATTCTTCGCCAATGGCCCGATAGCGTGCCGCCTGTTTTGCCTGCCGCGCCAGTTGCGCCAACTGCGCTGCAAGCTGCTCAATCACGTCATCGACGCGCGCAAGGTTGGTCTCTGCCCCCTTGAGCTTGAGCTCCGCCTCATGACGCCGCTGATAAAGCCCGGAAATCCCCGCTGCTTCCTCAAGGATACGACGGCGCGCTTTCGGCTTGGCATTGATGAGTTCCGAAATCTGCCCCTGCCGCACAAGCGCCGGGGAATGCGCCCCCGTCGAGGCATCCGCAAAAAGCATCTGCACATCACGCGCCCGCACATCCTTGGTATTAACCTTATAGGCCGATCCCACATCCCGCGTGATCCGACGCACGATCTCAAGGTTGTCGTCATCGTTGAACCCCGCCGGGGCCAACCGCTCGCTATTGTCGATCTGGAGCGACACTTCCGCAAAGTTGCGCGCCGGACGCGTCGCCGCCCCGGCGAAAATCACGTCTTCCATCCCGCCACCGCGCATCGCGGTAGGGCGGTTTTCCCCCATGACCCAGCGCAGCGCCTCCAAGAGATTGGATTTGCCACAGCCATTCGGCCCCACGACCCCGGTTAACCCATCGGCAATGACAAGGTCGGTCGGATCGACAAAGCTCTTAAAGCCGGTCAGTCTGAGCTTGGAAAAACGCAAGGCGTATCAAGGTCCCCGTGATTCTGAACAATCACCCAAGCCTGCCCAAGCCCACCCCTCCGAGTCAACGCCCCTCCACAGAATATGCCTCGCCCGCCCCACTTATCCACAACATATTGCGAAAATCCGCTGCCCGCTCTTCCGCCTTCCCTAAATATCCTAGGGTAAATTGGCCCCGATCTGGACAGCGGCGCGTCCGCCTGTCATTCATGTCGCTCCGTCTCACCGGCTCAGGAAAGGAACAGCACATGCCCGACATCAAGGTCATCCCCGGCGATCCCCGCGACGCGCAGGCCACTGCCCTCCTGCGCCAGAGCCACTCCCTGATGCAGACGCTTTTCGAACCCGAAGAGAACCACTTTCTCGATATCGACGAGCTTTGCGTGCCCTCGATCCGCTTCTTCGTCGCCCGCGAAGGCACGACCGCGCTCGGCTGCGTCGCGCTGGCCAACAAAGGCGACTACGGCGAAATCAAATCCATGTTCGTCGATCCCCGCGCCCGCGGCAAAGGCATCGCCCACCGCCTCATGCGCAAAATCGAAGAAGAAGCCCGCGCTCAGGGCCTTGCCACGGTCAAACTCGAAACCGGCGACAAACTCACCCAAGCCCATAGCCTCTACAAGGCACACGGCTATACGGATTGCGGCCCGTTCGGCGATTACAAACCCAACAAGACCTCGCTCTTCATGACCAAGGATATTGCCTGATCCGGCCTATTTCGGCCCATACCCGATCACGGCAAGGTCATCCGGCCTACCGCATTTGAGACGCGCAATCATCAACGCCGCATCGCCTCGGATGTCCCTAACCGGACAACCATAGGTCTCCTCAACCGCGATTTCCGCCCGTCGTCCAAGGGCCTCGCTCAAGCGGGGCGCCCATTCCCGGCTGACCCGGATCACCTCGACAAGGTTCCCTTTGCGCCGCAGAACAAACCGGCTCTGCTGAACCTCGGCCTGCACCGGGTCGACCCCCATGAACTGGGGCGACGGAACCGCGCAGGCCGAGAAACACAGAAACACCATGACTGGAAAACGGTACATGCCCCGACTGTGCATCCAATAGGTTAACCAACCCTTACCGCGCTTCATGTGCGCGATTGCCGCATTTATATTCTATGTTTGGAATATATATTGCATTCCAAACTTGGCATATTTCTTGGAGTCTTCCATGACCACGCTCACGAAACGTCCGGCGGATAGTTATTCGCCGCTCTACTTCCTCGCCTCTCTCGGCGCGGGTGGCCTCTCGGTCACCTTCTTTATGGTCTTTTTCTTCTGGGTGCCGCACCCCGGCCAGCCTGTCCCGATCTTCGAAGACATCTGGGCTGCCTTCACCACAGGTGCCCTGCCCCTTCAGGCGGCAATCGTGATCGCATGGATCGGTATCGCGGTTCTGGCGTTCCTCAACGTGAAATACCTCCTGTGGAACTTCTCCGCGCTCGCGGCCTTCAAAAAGACCGAAGCCTATACCGCCCTGCGCAATTCCAACGCCGAGACCACCCTCCTTGCCGGACCGCTGGCCGCCGCAATGACCATCAACGCCATGTTCGTGGTCGGCATGGTCTTCGTGCCAAAACTCTGGACCGTGGTGGAATATCTCTTCCCGCTGGCCATGGTGGCCTTTGGCGTCGTCGGTATCTGGGCCCTGCGCCTGATTGGCGATTTCCTTGGCCGTGTGCTGGCCAAGGGCGGCCTCTTCGACGTCACCGCTCACAATAGCTTTGCCCAGCTCCTGCCCGCCTTCGCCATCTCCATGGTTGGCGTCGGTTTTGCTGCGCCCGCTGCGATGTCGACAACCCCCGCCACCGTCGCCACCGCCATGGTCATCTCGACGTTCTTCGCCGTTGCCGCCGTGATCTACACACTGCTCGCCGCCGCAACCGCCTTTACCTCGATGCTCCACTACGGCACCCACAAAGAGGCCGGCCCGACCCTTATGGTCATCGTGCCCATCGTCACCATCCTGTCGATCCTCTTCATGCGTCAGGGCCACGGCCTGCACGTGACCTTCGATGTCCATGCTTCGGATGGCGAGACCATGATCTTCCTCGCCCGGATGCTCTCGATTCAGGTGATCTTCCTCGCACTCGGCCTGCTCGTCATGCGCCGCCAGGGGTATTTCTCCGACTTCGTGCTCGGCCCGAAAACCTCGCCCGGCTCTTACGCGCTGGTCTGCCCCGGTGTCGCCTTTACCGTGCTGATGCACTTCTTCATCAACAAGGGCCTCGTCGCCTCTGGCGCCATCGACAAGTTCGGTGTGATGTTCTGGATTCTGACCGGCATCGCCATCGCCTCGCAGGTGCTGATGATTGCGCTCGTGATGCGCCTCAACCGCCAGCACTTCGGCAAACCGGCCACCGCTGAGGCCGTCCCCGCCGAATAATCAAGACCACTCACGCAACATAGAAAAGGGCGCCTCCGAGCGCCCTTTTTCATAGTTTCTTAAAGCCTTGCGAGTTTCCGCACCACCGCGATGCATACGCGATACAGACGTGATACAGACATGCGAAATTGGTCAGATTTCCTGCCTGCCTTCCGCCATCGCCTCGCCAATCACGAGGCCAAGCCGCCGCATCCCCTCGTCGATTTCCTCCGGATCCGCACAGGAAAAACTAAGCCGAAGCGTATTCCCCCCCGACCCATCGGCGAAAAACGCCCGCCCCGGCACAAA
>JAAEZB010000008.1:0-14212 GCA_018223085.1 Paracoccaceae bacterium | reverse complement strand
CGCCCCGCGATCCATTCGCGCAGCGGGCGATACCCCTCACTTACCGAGTACTGCAACGCCAGCCCTTCACACTCCGGCGCCATACATGCGTCAAACGCTTCCGAGAACGCCTCACTCGGGAAAAGCGCCGGATCGGGAATGCCGCCCGCAAAGGAAATCACATCGGGCTGATCCAGAATCTTGAGAAGCTCGCGAATCTCCGATGCTTTCATCCGCTCGGCACGTTCTGCAAACAAAGTTTCAAGGCCCATGACTCGCCCTCCTATCCATAAAAGTGCCCCGCAGCCTATGGATCGCGCAACATTAGTCAATATTGCTGACCTACTGTAACAATTTTCGTGAACAAGACGCCCCTTGCCCCGTCCGGCGCGGCATGGTCAAATCGCCTGACCAATCGAACAGAGACCCATGCCCTTCCAAAAAGTCCAAACCGAAAAACTCTCCACCTCCGTAGTCCACCAGATCGAACAGTTGATCCTGCGTGGAATCCTACGGCCCGGAGAGCGTCTGCCGTCCGAACGCGAACTGGCAGAACGGCTCGGTGTGTCGCGTCCATCTTTGCGCGAAGCCATTGCAGACCTTCAGGAAAGTGGCCTTCTCGTCTCGCGCGCCGGCGCCGGGGTGTTTGTGGCGGACGTGCTTGGCAGCGCCTTTTCCGAAACCCTGATCCGGCTTTTCGCCAACCATGACGAGGCCGTGTTCGATTACATTTCCTTCCGCCGTGACATGGAGGGCCTCGCCGCCGAACGTGCGGCGAAATTCGCCTCCGACACCGACCTCATGGTGATCCAGGCTGTGTTCGACAAGATGGAAGCCGCCCACGCCAAGCGCAATCCGGCTGATGAAGCCCGCCTTGATGCCGATTTCCACCTCGCCATTATCGAAGCGAGCCACAACGTCATCATGCTGCACATGATGCGCTCCATGTATCAGCTTCTGCGCGAAGGCGTCTTCTACAACCGTTCTGTCATGTTCAAACAGCGTGTAACCCGCAGCGATCTTCTCGATCAGCATCGGGCCGTCAACGATGCACTTCAGGCCCGCGATCCCGAGGGCGCCCGTGCAGCAGTGACAGCGCATCTCGACTACGTGGAACGCTCGCTCTTCGACCACCAAAAGGCCGAACGTCACGAAGCGATTGCCAAGCAACGTTTCGAACACGAAAAAAGACGCTAACCCACTGGGTTTATGTAAGCTTCTTACCCGGAAACTTTGAGAACGATCTTCCCGATATGGCCACTGCTCTCCATACGGGCATGGGCCGCCGCAGCATCTTCAAAGGCAAACTCGCTATCCATCACCGGCGCCACACGCCCCGCATCAAGAAGCGGCCAGACCTGCTCGCGAAGCGCCTCGGCGATGCGTGCCTTGGCAAGGTCACTCTGCGGGCGCAACGTTGATCCCGTCACCGTCAGACGCCGTGTCATGATCTGGGCAAAGTTCAACTCAACCTTCGGACCGGTCAGGAACGCAATCTGCACAAGCCGCCCATCATCGGCCAACGCCTTGATGTTGCGCGGGATGTAAGATCCACCCACCATATCGAGAATAAGGTTCGCGCCACCCTCGGCCCGCAACACGTCGACGAAATCCTCGTCGCGATAGTTGATCACCCGTTCCGCTCCAAGGTCGAGACAAGCGGCGCATTTTTCGTCAGATCCGGCAGTCGCAAAAACCCGCGCACCAAACACATTGGCCAACTGGATCGCCGTTGTCCCGATCCCGCTTGACCCACCATGCACCAAGAACCGCTCCCCGGCCTGCAACCCGCCACGCTGGAACACGTTGGACCACACGGTAAAGAAGGTCTCGGGCAAACACGCCGCCTCTTTGAGGTCCATCCCCTTAGGAATGGGCAAGCAATGCGCCGCCGGCGTCAGGACATATTCCGCATACCCGCCCCCCGGCAAAAGCGCGCAGACTTCGTCGCCCTCGGCCCAATCGCTGACGCCTGCGCCCACGGCAACAATCACGCCCGACGCCTCAAGCCCCGGCAGATCGCTCGCCGTTGGGGGCGGCGCATACATACCGGCCCGCTGAAGCGCATCGGGGCGGTTCACCCCGGCATAAGCAACCTTGATGATGACCTCGCCCGCCCCCGGCTGTGGCATGGGCCGCTCACAAGGCTTGAGAACCTCTGGCCCTCCGGCTTCGGTGATCTCGATTGCGCGCATGGTCTGGGTCATCGTCTGCTCCTCGGGGCTTGTCCTTGCCTTGGCATAGCACCCCGCCGCAGCGCCGAAAACCCGTCAGCCGCGCCTCAACCGCGCCACTGCCCCGGCATATCATTCTTCGCGCCCGGTGCCTTGATCCCGTCAAGCATGGACAAAGGCCCCTCCATAAGCTTGCCAAACGCGCTCTTGCGGAAAGAGGCCTTAACCTTCTCGAACTGCATCACGTTCTCGATCCGCCGATCAAGGAAGGCCCACGTATCGCCCTGTCCCTCGCTCTCATCCCCGAGCCAATAAAGAACAGTAGACGTATAGACCGCCGAAAGCGTCACCCGCTTAGTGTACCAATTGACATCATCCGACGTATCGCCAAGCGCGTTCCAGATTGCATCGCAAGTCCCCCAGACAAGCTGCGCGCCCGTCGTGGTATATTGAGGCAACGCGAAAAGCGTCGTGCCACGCCGCACCGCCTCTTTATCCTCAACGGCCTCAAGCCGGAATCGCACCAACGCCGCGACCTTCTCGCTATAGCGCAGCTCCGACACATCCTCGGCCTCGAACCGCGCCAGCATCATGGCATCACCACGCTTGTGGTAAGCGACGGCGAGGTCCACCGCCCCACGTGGGCAAAGCGCATGCGCTAGCGCCGACTCTACGTCGCTATCGGCAATCGCCGCCTCGAATGTCGCATCGCTCCAGCCGTCAAACGCCACATGCATCAATGCGGCATCAAGAAGGGCATCTTTTGGGTCAACGACACTCATCGCACGTCTCCTTTGCTTCGGTCTGGATACTAGACAAACATATAGGGCTTTGCTATAGGGCGACTTCCTGCAAATCCTTGCAACTCAAAACTAGAAAGGTGGTGAAAACCACATGCAGGTTAGTGTTCGCGACAACAACGTCGATCAGGCGCTCCGCGCCCTGAAGAAAAAGCTCCAGCGTGAAGGCGTCTTCCGTGAAATGAAGCTCAAGCAGCATTTCGAGAAGCCGTCCGAGAAAAAAGCACGCGAGAAGGCTGAAGCGATCCGTCGTGCCCGTAAACTGGCACGTAAGAAGCTCCAGCGCGAAGGTCTCCTCTAAGAGAACTTCTCCAGCTTTGGACACCAAAATTAGACGACCCCCGCGGCCCTGCCTCGGGGGTTTGTCATTTTCTCGGGCCTCGCACAGACGCCCCTGCCCTGACGCACAGTCAGCCCCCCTCCCATTCCTCATGAAAATGTCTACATTCGGTCAGACGCAAATTTCTGACAGGGTGCGAAAAACCATGAGCGATACCTATACCCCCCCCAAAGTCTGGACTTGGGATTCTGAAAGCGGCGGCAAATTCGCCAGTATCAACCGCCCCATTTCCGGCCCGACCCATGACAAGGACCTGCCCGTTGGCAAGCACCCGTTCCAGCTTTACTCGCTGGCAACGCCCAATGGCGTCAAGGTCACGGTGATGTTCGAAGAACTCCTTGCCGCTGGCATTTCCGAGGCCGAATATGACGCTTGGCTCATCCGTATCGGCGAGGGCGATCAGTTCAGCTCGGGCTTTGTCGAGGTCAATCCGAATTCTAAAATCCCTGCCCTGATGGATCATACGACAACGCCCCCGACCCGCATTTTCGAATCGGGCGCGATCCTTCTTCACCTTGCCGAAAAATTCGATGCCTTCCTGACCAAGGACCCGGCCAAACGCCCTGAAATGCTCTCATGGCTGTTCTGGCAGATGGGCAGCGCGCCGTATCTTGGCGGTGGCTTTGGCCATTTCTACGCCTACGCACCTGAGAAGTGGCAATACCCGATCGACCGTTTCTCGATGGAGGTCAAACGCCAGCTAGACGTGCTCGACAAACGCCTCGCCGAGGTGCCTTACCTCGCCGGGGACGATTACACGATTGCCGATATTGCCAACTGGGCCTGGTATGGACAGCTTGCCCTTGGCCGCCTCTACGAAGCAGGCGAATTCCTGAGCGTGCACGAATACGAAAACGTCGTGCGCTGGGCCCAAGAGATCGACGCCCGCCCCGCGGTGCAGCGTGGCCGCATGGTCAACCGCGCCTTTGGTGCCCCGGAAACGCAACTCCATGAACGCCATGACGCGGGCGATTTCGATACCCAGACTCAGGACAAAATCGCCCCCGACGCGGATTAAGCCCGCAGGTCTTCTAAAATCATCTGACTTGCCTTCTCGCCGATCATAATGGTCGGCGAGTTGGTATTCCCGCTTGTGATCGTCGGCATGATCGACGCATCGACCACACGCAAACCACCGATCCCCCGCATCCGCAGGCGTGGGTCAAGTGGCGCGGCTTCATCCGCGCCCATGCGCACCGTGCCGACGGGATGGAAAATCGTCGTGCCCACATCCCCGGCTGCCTTGGCAAGCTCGGCATCGTCCTGCGCCGTGATCCCCGGTTTCATTTCCTCGGGACGATATTTCGCCATCGGCCCCTGCGCCATGATCTCCCGCGCCTGCCGGATCGCCGCAATCGCCACCGCACGGTCCCCCTCGGTGCTGAGGTAATTCGGCGCGATCTCCGGCGCGACGCTTGGGTCGCGCGACACGATCTTCACATGCCCCCGGCTCTCGGGGCGCAGGTTACAGATACTCGCCGTCATCGCCGGGAAGTCATGCAACGGCTGCCCAAACGCCTCAAGCGAAAGCGGCTGCACGTGATACTCAAGGTCCGGCGTCTCAAGATCGGGCCGCGATTTGGTAAACGCCCCAAGCTGCGACGGTGCCATCGACATCGGCCCCGACCGTTTCAAAAGATATTCCAACCCGATCTTCGCCTTCCCAATGAGGGAATTCGCCATAGTGTTGAGCGTCTTTGCCCCATCAAGCTTCCACGCACAGCGCAATTGCAAATGATCCTGAAGATTGGCCCCGATGCCCGGCACCTCATGGCGCACATCAATCCCCTGCTCCTGAAGCACATCCCCCGGTCCAATCCCCGATAGCTGAAGGATTTGCGGCGAATTGATCGCTCCCGCCGAAAGGATAACCTCCCGCCCGGCGCGTGCCTCCTTGAGCACCCCATTCTGACGATAGGCCACGCCCACGACGCGCCCCTCTTCAATCAAAAGGCGCTCGGTCTGGGCATGCACCTCAACCTTGAGCTTGGTATCCTTCGCCGGACGCAGGAACGCCTTGGAGGTATTGAGCCGCCAGCCATCGCGCTGGTTGACCTTGAAATATCCCACACCCTCGTTGTTGCCGGTGTTGAAATCATCGGTGCGCGGCACGCCCGCCGCCTCGGCCGCCGCCATCCAATCGTCAAGCAATTCCCAGCTCAGGCGTTGATTGTCGACACGCCATTCGCCGCCCGCCCCGTGCATCTCGGACGGGCCATCCATGTAATCCTCGGCCTTCTTGAAAAGCGGCAGAACATCGTCCCAAGCCCAACCCGGATTGCCCAATTGCCGCCAGCCATCGTAATCCGCCGCCTGCCCACGCAGATACAGCATCCCGTTGATCGACGAACATCCGCCAAGCCCCTTGCCCCTCGGATAAAGGAGCGACCGCCCATTAAGCCCCTTGTCCGGTGCAGTCTTATACATCCAGTCGGTGCGCGGATTGCCGATGCAATAGAGATACCCCATCGGGATGTGAATCCAGTGATAAGTATCGCGCCCGCCCGCTTCGAGCAGAAGAACCTTATGCCCCGCCGTGCTCAGCCGGTTCGCCACGACACAGCCCGCGCTTCCCGCGCCGACGACGATAAAATCCCAATCCATGCTTATGTCCCTTCCGCAAGCAGACAGGCCACCATCTCACTTTCGGGATCGGCCAGTGGCGCGATCACATCGAAATGGTGCATCCCCTCGGCCACAACATGCCCAGAGCCCCAAGCCTCCGCAAGCCATCGCGCCTGATCTAGGAACGCAGGGCGCTCATCGCCGCCAACCCAGACCGTAACCGGCACATCCAGAGGCTCCCCCAATACCGGGCTTTCCGCCTGTGCCACGGTATCCGTGATCTTCAAATCCGCATTCATCGACGTCTGCATAAGCGGGCGCAGATCGGTCACCGGCGAAATCGGCATAACATGGCGCAACCGCGCTGCAACGTCTTCGGGCAACACCCCCGGCATCGCCATCCGCGACACGAGATGCCCACCCGCCGAATGACCGGCAAGGCAAATAGGCCCTGCGACACGTCCTGCCGCGACCTCAACCGCCTTGGCAATCTGCGCCGTGATCTCTTGAATACCAACGCTCGGGCAGAGGTCATAAGACGGCATCGCGACCGCCCACCCCCGCGCCAAAGCCCCATTCGCCAGATGTGACCAGTAGCTCCGATCAAACCGAAGCCAATATCCCCCATGCACGAAAACCATAAGCCCCTTGGGATCACCGTCAGGCAAAAACAAATCCATCGCCTGCCGCTCACCCGCCCCATAAGAAACGCCGCCTGCGCTCAGGGCCTTCTGTCGAAACGCCTCCGCTTCGGCCTGCCATATTTCTGGAAATCGGGCCGCATCGGGGATGTAGGCCGCATTGGCATAAGCGTCATCTAGGTTCATCTGGCTATCCCTGGTCCGAAAAATTAACTCATACTGGACTCATCGCTCCGGCTGGACAAGTCTGTGCCCAAGTGCTTTTCATCAGCGCATATGAAAAGGGGAGCGTGCCATGCTTGATACTGAAACCGACCTGAAATCCCTTCTGAAGGATCCGACGCTACTTGAGACCCGCGCCTATATCGGCGGCGAATGGGTCGAGGGCGAGAACGGCACTTTCGAAGTGACCAACCCGGCTCGCGGCGACGTGATCGCCCATGTTGCTGATCTGAGCCGTGCGCAGGTGGCCGCCGCCATCGCCAAAGCCGACACCGCGCAAAAGGAATGGGCCAAGTGGACTGGCAAGGAGCGCGCCATTGTGCTGCGCAAATGGTTCGACCTGATGATGGAAAATCAGGCTGATCTCGCCGTCATCCTGACCGCCGAAATGGGTAAACCGCTGACCGAATCTGCCGGTGAAATCGCCTATGGCGCCTCCTTCATCGAATTCTTCGCCGAAGAGGCAAAACGCATCTACGGCGAAACCATCCCCGGCCATCAGCGCGACAAACGCATCACCGTCATCAAACAACCCATCGGCGTTGCCGCCTCAATCACGCCTTGGAACTTCCCCAACGCGATGATTACCCGCAAGGCTGGCCCGGCGCTTGCCGCAGGCTGTGCCATGGTCGCCCGTCCCGCCGCCGAAACCCCGCTTTCGGCCATCGTCCTCGGCGTGCTTGCCGAACGCGCGGGCATCCCCGCAGGCGTGCTCAACATCCTGCCCTCCTCCCGCGCAAGCGAGATCGGCAAGGAGTTCTGCGAAAACGACGCCGTGCGCAAGCTGACCTTCACCGGCTCAACCGAAGTCGGCCGCATCCTCATGCGTCAGGCCGCCGACAGCGTGATGAAATGTTCGATGGAGCTTGGCGGCAACGCCCCCTTCATCGTCTTTGACGACGCCAATCTCGACGACGCCGTCGAAGGTGCCATCATGTGCAAATTCCGCAACAACGGCCAGACCTGCGTCTGTGCCAACCGGATTTACGTGCAGGCCGGTGTCTATGACGCCTTCGCCGAAAAGCTCAAGGCCCGCGTGGCCGCGATGAAGGTCGGCGATGGCCTTGAACAAGACACGGTCTTCGGCCCGCTCATAAATGCGGATGCGGTCGAAAAGGTGCGTGAACATATCGCCGACGCTCAATCCAAAGGCGGCGAAGTGATCCTCGGCGGCAATCCCTCCCAGCTTGGTGGCACCTTCTTCCAGCCGACCATCGTCACCGGTGCTACGACCGAAATGGCCTTTGCCACCGACGAAACGTTCGGCCCCCTCGCCCCGCTCTTTAAATTCGAAGACGAGGATGACGTCATCGCCATGGCCAACGACACGATCTTCGGCCTTGCCTCCTATTTCTACGCAAACGATCTGAGCCGCGTTTACAAGGTCGCAGAGGCGCTTGAGTATGGGATCGTTGGCGTCAACACCGGCATCATCTCGACCGAGGTCGCCCCGTTCGGTGGCGTTAAACAATCCGGCCTTGGCCGCGAAGGTAGCCACCACGGCATCGATGAATTCCTTGAGATGAAATATATCTGCATGTCCGTCTGAGCCCTGGCTCAGACCTGAAAAACGCCCCGCGGGCCTGCCTCAGGCGGTCCCGTGGGGAAACAACTCCAAGACCCTCGGCAATAGCCGCTCTCTCAGGGCAACCGTTTCCGCATCGCTTAACGACACGACCTCCGCAAGGCACCGCACCGCCGCGTTATAATCTTCCGTGATGCATCCACGATCCTCGCTCGTAAGCCCCATCAACTCGGCATAGGTATTGGCCATACGCACAAGCGCCTGTGCAGGCAGCCCCTGAACGAGATAGGCCACAAATGCCGTTCTGATGCTCTCATCCAGCGTGGATTTTTTCATCATGTGACGGATGATATCCGACGCGGTAATCCGACTGACATCGACTTGCCGCATATCAAATAGCGCCGGTTTTCCCATCGTCTCAGGCCGTATCGCACCATTTTCGTTGAGAAGAAACCGATACACCTGCTCAAGATCGAATGGCTCACGCGCGCGGATGTAGTGAATGCCAAACTCTTCCAGATATTCATGCTCCAACATGAAACCGCACCCTTGAAAAATACCTTCAAACTAAAACTGTGAACAAGATTAGGGCAAGAATTCGAAGCCCACCAAGGGATTTCCTCAACCACATGCCGAGAAAATACGTATCCGTATGGAATGTCCGGTAAATTTCTTCCAAGGATTGACCATCGGCGCGCGTCATACCCATTGTGAAACCCATGGCACGATCCGACGAAGCGCTCGCAATGGCGGCGGCACAAGGCGACCGGGCGGCGTTCTCAGAGCTTCTGGAACGCCACTATTCCCGCGTCTTCGCCTTTGCCTTTCGCCTGACGGGTCGCTGGACCGAGGCCGAAGATCTGACACAGGACATCTGCGCCGCCTTACCGTCCAAACTCGCGCGCTATGAAGGCCGCGCCCGGTTCACGACCTGGCTCTACCGCGTGGTGCTCAACGCCGCCCATGACCGTCGCCGCCGCGCCGAAACCCATAGCCGCGCGGCCGACGGCTGGGGCGATTGGGAACTCGCGCGTCAGGCCGAGATTGCCGAAACTGGTGCCCGCCTCGACTGGCTCACCCAGGCCATGCGCGCGCTTCCCCCGGACCTGCGCGACACACTCGCCCTAACACTCGACGACCTGACCCACGCCGAAGCCGCCGATGTGCTCGACATCTCAGAAGGCACCGTAAGCTGGCGCCTATCCGAAGCCCGCAAACATCTGCGGGCCCTGAAAGAAAAGGAGGATACCGCATGAGCGACGACCTCGATTTCGACGATCTCAAAAAGGCTATGCAATCCGCGACCCCCGCCCCGGATGCGGCCCGCCGCGCGGAAAACATCGCACTGGCCGAAAAAAACTTCGATCACCTCCAAGGATCGCCCTCCGGCGCGCGTCCTACCTCTGATGCCCGTAAACCGGGCCTGTTCAGAGGAGTGATTGCCATGTTGAAATCCATCCCCGCCAAAGGCGCTCTTGCCGCCTCGACCGCGATTGTCGCCGTGGGTCTCGTGCTTGTCCTGCCTGCCTTGCAGGACGGCCCCGCCCCGCTTCCCCGCACGATCACAACCACGGCCAGCGAAGACGTCGAGGCCCCGGCGGCCGACATGATGTCCGAGCCCGTGATCGAACCCTCCATCGCCATCGCCCCGATGTCCAAATCCGCCCCGCGCCATTTCGCCCCAGAAATCCGGCCGATGCCCCAAAATACCGAGGCTTTCCCCGAAGCCGACCCCAATCCCCTCAAGGTCACCGCTGAAACCCCGGTCTCGACCTTCTCCATCGACGTTGATACCGCCTCTTACGGCATCATCCGCAACTCGATCGAAACCGGCCTTCTACCGCCCAAAGAGGCCGTGCGGATTGAGGAAATGGTGAACTATTTCCCCTATACCTATGCCGGACCCTCAAACGATGCCCCCTTCGCAACGCATCTCGCCTCCATGGTCACACCGTGGAACCCCGACACCCGCCTCCTGCGCATCGCGCTTCAGGGCCGCCTGCCCGACATCGCGGATCGCCCGCCCCTGAACCTTGTCTTCCTGATTGATACCTCCGGCTCCATGGAGGCTCCGAACAAGCTCCCGCTCCTAAAGCAGAGCTTCTCGCTGATGCTCTCCGAACTGCGCCCCGAGGATAGCGTCGCCATCGTGACCTACGCCGGCTCTGCGGGCCGCGTTCTCGACGCCACCCCCGCAAGTGAGCGCAGCACCATCCTCGCCGCGCTGGACCACCTCTCCGCAGGTGGCTCCACCGCCGGACAGGCCGGTCTGCAACAGGCCTACGCCACCGCCGAGGCCATGCAAGAAAAAGGCGAGGTTTCCCGCGTGATCCTCGCCACCGATGGCGATTTCAACGTCGGCCTCTCCGACCCCGACGCGCTCAAAGATTACATCGCCAGCAAACGCCAAACCGGCACCTACCTCTCCGTCCTCGGCTTCGGGCGCGGCAATCTCGACGACGCCACGATGCAGGCTCTGGCACAGACCGGAAACGGTCAGGCCGCCTATATCGACACGCTGCACGAGGCCCAAAAGGTCCTCGTCGACCAACTCACCGGCACGCTCTTCCCCATCGCCGATGACGTAAAGATCCAAGTCGAGTTCAACCCCACAGCCATCGCCGAATATCGCCTGATCGGCTATGAAACCCGCCAATTGAACCGCGAGGACTTCAACAATGACAAGGTCGATGCGGGCGAAATCGGTGCTGGCCATTCCGTGACCGCACTCTTTGAGCTGACCCCGGTCGGCTCGCCTGCGCGCAAGACCGATCCTTTGCGCTATGGCACCCCCCCCGAGGCAGCCGCCTCGGACGAATTCGGGTTCCTTAAGCTGCGCTACAAGACCCCCGGCACAGAGCAAAGCCAACTGATCGAAACCCCGATCCTCCCCGGCGCACCTGCCGATAGTGACCTACGTTTCGCCGCCGCCATCGCGGGCTTTGGACAACTCCTCACAGATACGCGCTACCTGAACGACTGGGGCTGGGATGACGCCATCGCGCTGGCAACCGCCAATCGCGGCGACGATTCCTTCGGCTACCGCGCCGAGGCCATCCGCCTGATGCGCCTCGGCCAAAGCCTCGCGGCGCGGCCCTGATCTTCACCTTTGAAAAACACTCCGGGGGGTCGCCATTGGCCCGAGCGACAATGGCGACGGCGCAGCACCCCCACATCCGCAGGCCCCAAAGGGCCGCTAAACTTATGCGCGCGGCACGCGCTCCGAAAAACAAAACCCCCGGCTGCGATGCGCAACCGGGGGCACGTCCGGGAATTGGAAAACCGGAAGGCGGTTAGTTGACGGCCTTGGCCTCAACCACGTCTTTCTCGACCTGTTTGCCATTGGCAATCGCGATGCGACGCGGCTTAAGCGCTTCGGGAATCTCGCGCTCAAGGTCGATATGAAGCATGCCATCCTCATGGCTCGCCCCGATCACGCGCACATGATCGGCAAGATGGAACCGGCGCTCAAAGGCACGGGTCGCGATACCACGGTGAAGATAGGCCTTGTCGTCGGCCTCTTCGGCCTTGCGCGCGGTCACGACAAGCGCATTTTCCTTGACCTCAATCCCAAGGTCATCCGCGCCAAAGCCCGCCACGGCAATCGAGATGCGATAAGCATCTTCGGCGGTCTTCTCAATGTTATACGGGGGGTAGCTCGGCTGCCCGGCATCAGCCGTAAGAGCGCGATCCATCAGGCTGGCAAGCTGGTCGAAACCGACTGAAGATCGGTAAAGCGGTGCGAAATCAAAATGACGCATGTGTCATCCTCCTTTGAGCGACAACTATGGTTTAGCCTTCCCATCGGGACAGGCAGTTCAGACACGGAACCCAAAAGAGGCGTTCCGCTCCCTATCAAATGTGTCCGCCAAAACCGCTTTTCAAGAGGTCAATCAACCCGCAGGAACTTGGCCCCCGAGGTTTTGCGCGCACCACCAACCGTGATGCGTTTCGCACCCGAACCACCTCTGACCGTGGCAAGCCCCTGCCCCCGCATCCGCGCCTTGAGGCGGCTCACGATCGCGGGCAATTCCATCCCGTAGCCGACCTTGCGCCCCTCTCTGTCCTGCCCCATCGCAGAGACCAGAGACAGAATGCGCACCCGGTTGCCATAACGGGCAAAAACTGGCGCACCGGAGGAGCCATAGGTGATATTGCAATCAAAGCTCATCAATCCACCCTGCCGCTCAAGGATCGCACACTCCCGCTGCCAGGAAAGATGCTCGCTGCGCCCCTTGCCATAGCTCAGAACCGAAATCCGGTCCCCCGCCTGTGGCGAGTCATAGAGCGCGAAAGGGTTCGCCTCGCTAACCGTGATCGGAAAATCGAGCCTTAAGAGCGCAATATCATGACGCATCATATTCGTGGCGATCCGACCATCGGTGCTCGGCACAAAACCGTCTTCGGCCACAACCCGATCCACCCCGCGCTCTGCAAGGGACGACCCCGATACATATCCCGCCTGAAACCGGATACGCTCTGGCGGGATGATTGCGCCATCCTCGTCATAGACACAATGCGCCGCCGTCAAAACAAGGTCCGTCGCGATCAACGCGCCCGTGCAATAGCCCTTACCTTGAAGCTCAACCCGACCCACGGCCTCCCAACCGATAAGCTCGCCCCGGCTGCGTAGCGCCCGAAGCCCCTCTTCGCTCAAAGCCGGAAGCGCCGCGATCATCGCAAGGCTTATGCCAAGAAGGCCTCTCATGGTTTCACGAACTTCGCGCCCGTCGCACGCCGCCCGCCTTCCGCATCCAGCGCCGCCATAAGCGTCGCAAGTGGGCGCTCCAACGCCACGCCAAGCGCCACATCGCGCGCGCCCAATCGGCTCTTGGCCGAAATCACGGAAATAAGCCGTGGCCGCCCGCCCTCAAAGGCAAAGATCGGCGCGCCGCTGCTGCCGAAACCGACGCTACAACTCGTGGCATAAACGCCCTGCACCTTGCCGACGACCTCGCAAGCCTCCTGCAAGGACGGCGCATCCTCCCGGTCTCGTGCATACGATACGACACCAACCCGCGCGCCGGGCCGCATCGTGCCGCCAATCTCAAAAGGCCGCATCTTGGGATTGCGCACCGGATGGTGCAGCCGCAAAATCGCAAGATCGCGCCCGACCTGCTGGGCGCTCTTGCCCTCATCAAAACGATACTCGGGATGCACAACCGCCTGACGCACCGACCGATACGCCTCGGCCCGCCCATTGCGCCAACCTGCCCGAAACTCGATGTTTTCCGCCCCGATCCGCGCCCGGCTCGCCTTGTCATAAAGGCAATGCGCCGCCGTAAGGACAAGGTCTGGCGCAATCAACGCCCCGGTGCAAAACCCCTTATCGCCGATCTCAAGCCGTCCAACGGCCTCCCATCCACGCACTGCATCACCGCTCTCAAGCTGTGCCAGCGCGGAATCCCCGGCTACCGCGCCCCGCGCGATGCCAAGCAATAGAACAAGGAAAAGACCTAATCGCCGCATACACATCCCCATGGTGTTTCGCCTCTTCGATACCGGTTCGAAAAGGCGAAACTGGGGCGGGAACGGGGCTACCTCAGGATAGGAACGTCCGGTGCGCGCTTTCCCGGCTCTGTAAGCGCCGGAGGCTGCGGCCCGCCCGTCGCCCAATCAAGCAACTCGACCGTATGCACAATCGGCACCTCCGTCCCCGATCCGATCTGCACCATGCAGCCGATATTCCCGGCCGCAATGATATCCGGGTTCTTCGCCTCCAATGTGCGCACCTTACGCTCTTTGAGCTTGCCCGAGATTTCCGGCTGCATGAGGTTATACGTCCCCGCCGACCCACAACACAGATGGCTATCCGCCGGCTCCACAACGGTGAACCCAACCCGTTTGAGAAGGTCCTTGGGATAGGTCTTGATCTGCTGCCCATGCTGCAACGAACAGGCCGCGTGATAGGCAACAACCGTCTCCTTATCCGCCCCCTCCGGCAGGTCGAGCTTCATCAACACTTC
>JAAEZB010000007.1:32830-65973 GCA_018223085.1 Paracoccaceae bacterium | reverse complement strand
AAATGGTGCCCCCACACGGACTCGAACCGCGGACCTACTGATTACAAATCAGTTGCTCTACCAGCTGAGCTATAGGGGCGCCGGAAGGGATTTAGGACGAATATCGCGTCCCCGCAAGCCTTAATCGTTCATCGATTGGCTCGCGCAAGAAGAGCGACAGCGCCAAGCCCTACGAGCATGATAAGCACAGCCCCCGGACTTGCATCGCCAAGGTTCTCAAGGCTCGCCTGATCATGCACCTGAGTGGCCAGCGTATCAAAATTGAACGGGCGCAGGAGCATCGTGGCAGGCAATTCCTTAACGCAATCCACAAAAACCAAAAGCAGCGCCGAGCCGATCGTCGTGCGGATGAGCGGATAATAGACCTCGCCAAGCACTTGTCCCTTGGTGCGCCCAAGCGAACGCGCGGCCATAGCAAGGCTTGGCGTGACCCGCCCCATTGCCCCGTCTGCCGCGCCCTGGGCAATGGCGAAGAACCGCACGCAGTAGGCCAGCACAATCGCAAAGGCCGAGCCGGTGAGCAAAAGCCCCGTCGATCGCCCTGTTAATGCTTCGAGGAAATCCGCCAACCGATTATCCACCACAGCCAACGGGATCAGAATACCAACCGCAAGAACTGCCCCTGGTGCCGCATAGCCAATCGTGGTCAGCGGCAAAAGAAGCCGTGGCAAGCGTCGCCCCGAAAGCCGTACCCCGTAGACAAGGAAGACCCCAGCCGCCACCGTCACCAGAGCCGCAAGCCCCCCGACCATCAGCGTATTGCCCAGAGCTCGAAGCAGCATCGGATCGCCCCAGCGTTCGAGATTGCCAAGCGCATGTGAGGAAATAACACTGATCGGCAAGACAAAACCGACCAGAAACGGGACAAGGCAAGCCAGCGTCGCGAGCCATTTTATGCCCCCCCGTAGCGCCACCAGATCTGCCGTGCGCTGACGGGTTGTCATGCTGAAAAATCGCAGCTTGCGGCGGCTGACTTTTTCCATCGTGACCAGAAAAATCACCAGCACCAGTACCACACAGGCCAATTGAGCTGCACCGCCTGCGTTATTGCTTTCAAGCCAAACACTGAAAATTCCGGTGGTGAGCGTTTGCACCGCAAAGTAATCCACCGTTCCAAAATCGTTAACCGTCTCCATCATCACGATGGCGGTGCCCGCCGCAATGGCCGGACGCGCCATGGGAAGACCCACGCGCCAGAACCGCGCCAGCGCCCCCGCCCCAAGCGAGCGCGCAACCTCTTCGCCTGCGCCCGATTGCTCCCGAAACGCCGCCCGCGCAAGGATGTAGACATATGGGAAAAGGGATGCCGACAACACGATCACCGCCGCCCCAAGCGATCGAATTTCCGGGAACCAATAATCCCGCGCGTTCTGCCACCCGAACAAGCTGCGCAGTCCCGTCTGCACCGGCCCGGCATATTCCAAGAAGTCCACCAGAGCATAGGCCCCGACATAGGCCGGGATCGCCAACGGCAAGAGAAGCGCCCATTGCAACCAGCCCACCCCCGGAAACCGATACCGCGTCACAAGCCAGGCCGCGACCGTGCCAATACTCGCCGCTACAAAGCCGACCGCAAGCATCAACACCACCGTATTGCGCATGTAGCGTGGCAAGGTGGTCGAAAGGAGATGCCCCCAGATATTCTCGGTCGGGTTAAATGCAAGGACAAAAACCGCTACGATCGGCAATAGCACAACACCGGCAATCACCAACGCCCCAAGCGACCATATGCTGGGCAAGCGAAAACGAAACGGGATCGAACCAGAAAGAGACAGAGACGATTTCATAAGTCCCTGTTGCCTGAATCTGGTTTCACTGTCCAGAAACGAAGATATAATGACACTCTGACAGCACAGACTTTTCGGAACATTATGCAAATAGTCCTTCACGCAGGCGCCCATTTTACTGATGACGACAGGCTACTGAAATCCCTGAGCAAAAACCGGGATATGCTGGCCTCTCGCGGAGTATCCCTGCCTAAGCCGCGCAGCTACCGTACCAAGCTGCGCAGCCTCCTTCACGATCACTTGATTGGCGCCAATGCCCGCGCCGATGTGCTTGGCGATCTCAAGGGGCCGAGCGTGCAAGAACCGGATCGGATTATTTTCACCAATAGCAATTTTTTCTGCGTGCCGCGTCTGGCCATCCGCAACAACGTTTATTACCCTCGTGGCGAGGAACGCCTGCAGGATTTTTGCAGCATTTTTCAGGACGACGCGATCGAAGTTTTCTTTGCCATCAGAAATCCTGCGACGCTCCTTCCCGCGTTGCTGAATGGCTCACCGGATGATCGTATCGAAGATATCACAGGCGGGTCAGACCCCACCGCTCTGCGCTGGTCCGAGATGATCCTGCGCATGCGCGACGCCCTACCCGATACGGCAGTGACGGTCTGGTGCAACGAAGACACGCCGTTGATCTGGGAGCAGCTCCTGCGCGAATTTTCGGGCATTGAGCCGACACAATCGCTTGAGGGCGGCAACGATCTTCTGCATGAGATTATGACCGCCGAGGGCCTGAAAAGGTTTGATGCCTATGTCGACGCCCACCCCGGCATGACAGAGATGCAGAAACGCCGGGTCGTTGCGGCCTTCCTCGACAAGTTCGCCATCGAAGAGGAACTTGAAGAAGAGCTCGACATCCCCGGCTGGACCGAGGATGTCGTCGACGCCCTGACCGATATCTACGATGAAGACGTCTATGAAATCTCGCGCATGCCCGGGGTGACTTTCATCTCCCCCTGACGCGCGGGCGCTCACATTCCGAGCGCTTCCTTGTACATCTCCAGAACAGCCTCTTCCTCGGCAATATCATCCTTATCGCGCTTGCGCAGCGCAACAAGCTTGCGCATCACCTTGGTGTCATAACCGCGCGCCTTGGCTTCGGCCATGACCTCTTTTTGCTGGTCCGCGATGTCCTTCTTTTCGATCTCAAGCCGTTCGATCCGTTCAATGAACTGGCGCAGTTCGCCGGCGGTCACGCGATAGCTTTCATCGCTGGGATTGTCGCTCATTGAGCACTCCTGTGGGCTGGGCCGATATGGATGATCGGCTTGGGGGAACGAAGCCGCAACCTATCGCCCCGCCCCCCGCGCCGCAAGCGGCCAAGCCATGCCTGCGGGCGAAAATTTGCCCCCCTTGCCCAATTGCAGCCCATGGGCTAGGTCCATCGCAATTGACGCCGAAAGGAATAGGCTCATGGAATGGCTGGTCTGGGGCGGAGCAACCGTCTCGTTTGTGGGGCTTTGTGGCCTCGTTCTCTCAATTGTGCGCGTCGCCCGCGCCCGCAAGGCCGGGCTGTCGGACGAAGATCTGCGCGCAGCAGTTCAAAAGGTCATGCCGCTCAATCTCGGCTCGCTGTTTCTCTCGGTGATCGGCCTGATGCTAGTGATCTTGGGCATTTTTCTCGCCTGATCTTAGCCGTTCAACGCGTCAAAGCCCTGTCCCGCTTTGAACAACGTGTCGAAGACCGGCTCCGGCGACCAGAAAACGCTATCCTGCTGCGCAAACTGCTCGATATCACGCTGCACTGCCCAAAGACCCACCAGATCGGCCGCTTTCATAGGCCCACCGCGCCAACGCGGAAAGCCATAGCCATGCACCATCACCACGTCGATATCTGACGGGCATCGCGCCACCCCAAGCCGTAAGAGCCGCGCCCCCTCATTGACCATCGCCGCGAGACAGTGGCGCTGAATCTCTTCCTCTGAAAACCCACGCGCCGCGATGCCCCTGCTCTCACGCTCCTCACGGATAAGCGCGATTACCTCAGGATCGGCCCGGCCACTGGGGCTTTGCCCGTCATAGAGATAATACCCCTGGCCCACAGACCGACCAAACCGCCCGGCCTCACAAAGCCGGTCAAGGATTGACACCTGCCGCCCCTGAAGCGTGCCATTATCCGCCAAGGCCCGGCGCAGCGTGCGATCTTCCCGAAGCCCCTCCCGGTCGATCTGCTCAAAGGGCCCAAACTTCATGCCAAAGGCCCGCATCGCCTCGTCTACGAGATATGGCGTCGATCCATCCTCGACCAGCATATCCGCCGCGTGCCGATAGGCCCCAAGCACCGCACGCCCGATATGCGCCCGGCGCCCCTCTGCCCGAACCGGCAATTTTCCAAGACGCCGCAACAGCGCCACCAGCGCGGCAACCGCCGCAGGTTCTACTCCCTCTGGCACCATGACTTCCGCAACCTGCTGGAGATGCGCAGGTGTGCCAATATCCAGCCCCAAAACCCACCCCGGATCGCCCGTCTTTCCAGCGATCTGATGCAGATCATGACGCATCGTCGTGCTAACAAGAACCGCCCCTTCACGCACCACTGCGTCAAGCTGGAAGAAAACCTGCTGCTTTTCCTTGAGATCATCGGCCACCGCCTCGATCACGACATCCGCTTCGGACAGGGCAACAAAATCTGTCTTACCATGTAGGCGCATTCCCCGGTCATCACGAGCCTGCCCCCGAAGCCTCCCTTGCGCAACCAGCCGATCTAGATAGGCGTTGATTTTGCCAAGGCTCTCGCGCAAAGCTGCGCTGTTACGCTCAATCAGCACCACTTCGAGATCGACCTCAAGACACGCCAGAGCTAGGCCACGTCCGGCCACACCACCCCCGACAATTCCCACCTGTGAAACAGGGGATGCGCCCTGTCCGGAAATCTCAGGAAATTTAGGCGCCCGCCGCTCGGCGAAAAACACATGGCGCAAGCTCGCCGCCTGATCCGATTGCACGCAATCGTCAAACGCGGCCCGCTCTACCGTGAGCCCCATATCGAAAGGCAACAACTCCGCCGCTTCGACGCATTTCACGATTTCTTGCGGCGCTATTTCCGGACGCTTCGCCACAACCTCTTTGCGCAGCGCGACCGCCTTTTGATAGGCGATCGGATCGGCAAAACCCTTGCGGATGTCACGGGTGGGACGCGTCCCGGCGCCCTGCGCCAACAACTCCTGCACATAGCTCAATGCCTGCTGCCGCAAGTCTCCCTGCACCACCTTGTCAATATAAGGCGCAGCCTCGGCGCTGGTGACGGAAATCGCGCGGCCTGACAACATGAGGTCAAGCGCATCGCCCGCTCCCGCAAGGCGCGGCGCACGCTGTGTGCCACCTGCGCCGGGCAAAATGCCAAGCGTCACTTCGGGAAAGCCAATCCGGGCACCCTCTGCCGCAACCCGGTAGTGTGTCGCCAAGGCCAGTTCGAACCCGCCGCCCAGCGCCGTACCATGAAGTGCCGCGACGACAATCTTGGGGGACGCTTCAACCGCATTGCATAGCCCCGGAAGCCACGGATCGGCAGGCGGCTTGCCAAATTCCCGGATGTCCGACCCGGCAGGAAAAGTCCGCCCCTCACCAAGGATCAGGATCGCCTGCACCGCATCATCGCCCAAGGCCCGATGCAGCGCATTAGACAATCCCTGCCTGACAGAGGCACCCACTGCATTGACTGGCGGATTATTGATTCCGAGGATCGCAATCCCGTCGCTGACCTCGTAGCCGATCACCTCATTCATGATCCGCACGCCCTCCCAGAGCGATCTTCACATAACATTCACCCTGACTTTAGGCTCCCTGCGCAATGGCGCAACCCTGCAATGAAAAAGGCGCCCACGGTTCCCCGCGCGCGCCCAAATCGAAATCGCCTGCCTCGCTGTCTTAGACCGGCATATTGTCAAAGGAATCTTCGACCTCTTCGTCGACTAACTCAAGGTCGAGGTTGCGCAGATGCGACGGCACGGAACCGCCCTTGGCGCGAATGTTTTCAAGTGCGCGATGCAACTCCTGGTGAAGTTCATAGCGCTCATCGCCCGTGGCATCAGCGATCTTCGCCTCAAGCGCATTGGCCTTTTCAATCAGTTCTACAATGGTCACGTCGGGATCCTCCTAAAATCTGTCCCAGTGTCACCGCGCGACCGCAGCCGCACAATTTTTACACAATGGCGTATCCGGCAACACATCCAAACGTTCCGGCGCAATATCCTCGCCACAACGCACGCAAATGCCGTATTCTCCATCACGTACCCGCTTCAATGCCGCACGAATACGCAAAATTTCATCTTTTCCGCTTTGGCCAAGCTGTTCGAGAACCTCGTCGCCTTCGCGCTCGACCGCCGCCTCTTCCCAATCTTTGGAGGGCGGGTTGTCCAGTTCATCCTCAATTTCATGAAGACGGGTATCAAGCTCAGATAAGCGAGCCATGAGCGCTTTTTTGCGGGCCTCAATATCAATCATCGCGTGTTCCTCCAATTGCCAAACTACCCTTTCACGAACCACCTTCACAGGCATTGATATAGGTCAACCGCCACGCGGCTCTTGCGACACATGCGCGAAGCCTTATATGTTCACCCGAACGGAGGTAGCCACATGAAACCCGAAGTAACAGCCTTTTTTGACGACGCCACAAATACCATTTCCTACGTCGTGAAAGACCCCAAAGGCACGTCCTGTGCCATCATCGACAGCGTGCTCGACTTCGACTATTCGTCCGGTCGTACCGACACGAAATCAGCCGACGCGGTGATTGCCTACGTGAAAGGCGAAGGCCTGAGCGTCGAATGGCTCCTCGAAAGCCATGTTCACGCCGACCACCTCTCCGCCGCGCCCTATATTCAGGAACGCGTGGGCGGCAAGATCGGTATCGGCGACCGCATCAAGATCGTGCAGGATACGTTCGGCAAGGTCTTCAACGAAGGCACCGAATTTCAGCGCGATGGCTCACAATTCGATCAACTCTTTCAGGAAGGCGACAGCTTTCACATCGGGCAACTGCGCGGCGATGTTCTGCACACGCCCGGTCATACACCCGCCTGCCTCACTTATGTGATCGGTGATGCGGCCTTTGTCGGCGACACGCTCTTCATGCCCGATTTCGGCACCGCGCGCTGCGATTTCCCCGGCGGCTCGTCGGAGACACTCTATAACTCGATCCAAAAGATTCTTTCCCTTCCGGACGAGACCCGCATCTTTGTCGGTCACGACTACAAAGCGCCGGGCCGCGATGAATACGCATGGGAAACCACGGTGGGTGAACAAAAAGCCGCCAATATCCATGTTGGCGCAGGCAAAGACAAAGACGCCTTTGTCGAGATGCGCGACAGCCGCGACGCGACCCTCGCAATGCCCAAACTCATTATCCCGTCGCTACAGGTGAACATGCGGGCCGGTCAGATGCCCGAGCCTGATGAACAGGGAGATGTCTTCCTCAAGGTGCCGGTTAACAAGCTCTGAGCTTGTGATCGCTACTCATTATACAGACCGGCGTGCCCCACGCGAACAGGAGCGCGCCGGTCTTTTTTCGCCTCCGGGCGATACTTCAAGGACCAAAAAGGAAACGCGATGCTTGAAACCATACCAACAGACTGGATCTGGGGCCTTGTCGGTGGCCTCGTGATCGGCACCAGCGGGGCGGTCTACCTCCTCGCCAATGGCCGCATCATGGGCGCAAGCGGCATTCTCGGTGGGCTTATCGACGGCACCGGCCGCAATAGTGCGGGCGAACGCTTGGCCTTTCTCGCCGGTGTCATCCTCCTGCCGATCTTGCTCAACCCGCTCTACAAACCCTTCTCAACCCACGCCAGCGAAAACCTCGCCGTGCTGATCTCTGCCGGTCTCCTCGTCGGTATCGGTACACGGATTGCCAATGGCTGCACCTCGGGCCATGGCGTCTGCGGTATCTCGCGCTTTTCCCTGCGCGGCATTGTCGCCACCGTCTTCTATATCCTCGCGGGCGGCGCAGCCGTTCTCTTGTTCCGCCATCTCCTAGGGGTGATCTGATGCAGCGCAAGATTTATGCATTTATCGCCGGAGGCCTCTTCGGCGCAGGCCTCTTCATTTCCGGTATGACCGATACCAAGAAGGTTCAAGGCTGGCTTGATGTCTTCGGGGATTGGGATCCGACGCTCGCATTCGTCATGGGCGGCGCCATTCTGCCAATGCTCCTTGCTTGGCGCTTGACCCGTGGGCGCAAACCGCTGGTCGGCGGCGACTTCCCCAAACCAGCCAAAACCGAAGCCGATAGTGACCTTGTCCTCGGCTCTGTCATGTTCGGCGCGGGCTGGGGGCTGGCCGGCCTCTGCCCCGGTCCGGCCATTGCTTCGCTAAGCTATGGGGGCTGGCCGCATTGGGTCTTTTTCGCCGCCATGCTCGCTGGCATGGCCCTGACCCCGCCGCTGCGCCATGCGCTTGGCAAGGCTCTGCCCTCCTCCTGACACTTAGCCCTGTGCGCGCCTCGACATGGCGCGCGCATAAAAATGCTGCATTGCAGCCATCCAACGAAACACGCTAGATACCCTCATGGACACGCGCAAAATTACCGAAACCTACTCCGTCGCCCCGCAAATCTCGCCCGAGGACATGCCTGCCCTCGCCGAGGCCGGGTTTACCCATGTGCTCTGCAACCGCCCGGACGAAGAAATCCCGGCCAATCTGCATGCCGATACCATGCGGGCTGCTGCCGAGGCTGCTGGCCTGATTTTCGTGGTCAATCCCGTCTCCAACGCAGGCATGACACCCGAGAATATAGCCCGCCAGCAAGAGGTCATCGACACGGATGGGGCTCGCATACTGGCCTATTGCCGCTCCGGCACCCGCTCGACATTCGTCTGGGGCCTTGTCAACGCTGGACGCCTTGCCCCCGAGACCATCCTCGAAGCCGCGGCCGAGGCAGGCTATGATCTCTCGCCCCTGCGCCCCTATCTTGAGGCACAATCCGGGGATGGATCACGCGGGTAGTGCCACCGCCCCTCCAACGTCCTCATCCAGACCGCCGAGCAGATCATCAAGGTCGTCCAGCCCCTCTTCGAGAACTGGCATCTCCGCACTCTCGGCGACCTCCATCTCTGGCAGCTCCTCAAGCACCTCCACGGTATTGAGCGGCATAGAGGCTTGATCTGCCTCGCTTATGTCCGGCTCCTCGGCCAAAGCCTCGCGCAGCGATGGCGCCCCGGCCTTATCCGCCTCCCGCCGTCTCTCCTGTCCGACCTTGAGACGCACGGCGCGAAACCCGTTCAACTGACCAAGACTGACTGGCAACCCGCCCGCCTCTGCATTGATCTCAAGCTGCGCATCCTGTAGCGCCCCCGGCGGCAGAACAACCACCTCACCCACGGCAAGAGCCTGAAACTGCGCCAGCGGCATCGAGACTCGTGCCAAAACCGCATCCAGTGTCGCCTGCGCCGTCATTACCCCGGCACGCAGGCTCTCCCCCGGAGGTAAGGGATCGGCATCCGCGGAAGTGTCCGGCAAGGCCGCCTCGACCTTGTCTGGGAATGCAACAACCATCCGCCCCTCACGCGCGCCGCCCATCAGGGCAAGCTCCATCTCGAACACGTGATAGAGACCTTCGCTTAGCGTCAGAACCAGCCCCCGCGCCGTGCCAACCATGGCCCCAAAGGCATAGCCCCGCCCCCAGGGTCCGCCCCCATCCGCCTCAAGCGCGCCACTGAACCGGGTCAGGCAATCATCAAGCAGCGGCGCAAGCAACGCCGCATCGACCCGCGTTGGCCTGCGTGGGACTTCACTCCGTGACAGGATACTACCAATCGTCTGATGTTCGACGATCCCGCTCAGCACCGCCATATCAAGGCCGATGCCGCCCCCCGGCCGCCCCTCCAGAAGTGCCAGAAACCCGCTCCCGTCAAGCAGCCCGCGCACCTCTTCAAGCGGCCGCAAGGATTGATGAACCGCCCGAACCTCAACCGAAAGCCCCATCCGCGCTTCTGCCGCGGTTTCAATGGCCCGCCGCAACTGGCGCGCAACCGGAAGACTCGCCCCGGATTTTGGTGCGGACATCTTGTGCAGAATGGATTTTGTCGGTGTCTCAGGCATGGCTCGGGGCATGTTGCATCTGTTCCGACCCTAACCGCGCCAAGGTTACCAAGCTCTTTACAGGGCCGTTATTGTGCCGCCATCGCTTGTGACGTTGGCAAGATCACACGGAACGCCGCCCCGCCCTGTCCCGGCAGATAGCTCACCGACCCACCAAGACGCGCCATGATCTCACGACAAATCGCCAATCCAAGCCCCGCGCCCCCGGCGCGCATCGCCCCAACGCGGGCGAACTTCTCGAAGATCACCGCCTGATCCTCCTTGGAAATCCCCGAACCGTTATCCACAAAATCAATGACAATCCGGTCATCACGGGGGCTGACCCGGATGGCGAGCTCCGGCACATCGGCATCGCAATATTTCTGCGCATTGGAAATCAGGTTGATGAAAACCTGACTCAACCGATCAAGGTCCGTGGTCAAACGCACCGCTTCAAGCACAGAATCCCGGTGGATCACGAACCCCTCCGCCCCACTTCCGGTAAGGGCCGAGGCAATCGCGTGATCCAGAAGCCGCCCAAGCTGCCCACTTTGGATATTAAGGTTTACCTGACCGTTTTCCAGCACGCTGAGATCAAGAAGGTCATCCAGCAAGCGCGTCAGGCGCAATGCCTCGTCATGAATGATTGAGGCGTATTTGACCTGCTCGCTCTCGCTCAGCCGCTCACTATCGCGCAGGATTTCGGAAAATGCCCGGATCGACGTCATCGGCGTGCGCAGCTCATGGCTGACCTGACTAAGGAAAGCATCCTTTTGCACTGAAATCTGCTGCAATTTCTCATTGGCCTGCCGCAACTGCCGCGCCGTGCGCGCCTGTTCGTCGGATTTTGCCTCAAGACGACTAGAATATTCCATCATCTGCGCCGTCTCGTCCGCCACCGCCAGAAGATCTTCGACCGAAACCGACGCCCCGCCCACGATCTGCCCGATCATCGCATGCGCCGTCGCCGTGCCGACCGATCCCGAAAGCGCCCTTTCAAGCGCCTGCAGGAAATCTGGCGTCGTATCAGGCAAATACCCGCTCACCCCCTGCCGCTTGGCCTCGCGCTCAAACAGGGTCTGCGCCTCGCGCGCGCCAAGAATGCGCTGCGACATAATCATCAGGTCTTCGCTCTGCGCCGCGTTCCCGCTCCAGCTCTGGGGCGTGGTGCTATGCTCATAGACATTGACGAACTGCGCCCCTTGCAACCGTTCAAGCGGTGTCGGAAAGCCCACCATCGAAGCCAGCACAAAGCTCAACCCATTGAGTGAAATCGACCAAAGGATCGCATGGACCAGCGGATCAAGCCCCTCAATCCCGAAAAACGCCTGCGGTCGGAGCCAAGACCAGCCGAAAGGCCCTTGGTCGAGAATCTGTGTCGACAGAACCGCATCCGGCCCGAAACTCGGCAGCAGCAGACTATAAGTCCAGACAACAAACCCGACGCTCAGCCCAACAAACGCCCCCGTCCGTGTCGCCCCGCGCCAGAACACCCCGCCAAGCAGTACCGGCAGCAGCTGCGCCACCCCGGCAAAGGACACAAGCCCGATTGAGGCCAGCGCAGTGCCGCCCCCCGAAACCCGGAAATAGAGATAGCCAAGCACCACCACGCCCGCGATTGAAAACCGCCGCGACGTGATGACCACATTGCGCACATCGCCTGACACTGACGCCCCGCCCCCCGTCACCGAGAGCCATATCGGCATAACAATATGGTTCGACACCATCGTCGACAGTGCCAGCGCCGCCACGATGACCATCGACGTCGCTGAAGAAAAACCGCCGATAAACGACAACATCGCCAACCCTTCCTTGCCCATGGCAAGTGGCAAGGTCAGAACGAACAAGTCCGGGTTAGAGCCCTCCGGTAAGAGATCGAGGCCCGTCACGGCAATCGGCACCACAAAAAGGCTCATCACCATGAGGTAGGCCGGAAACGCCCAGGACGCGGTTCGCAAATGCCCCTCATCGTCATTCTCAACCACCATGACCTGAAACATCCGCGGCAGACAGAGAAACGCCGCCGCTGACAGGAAGATAAGCGAAGCCCAGCGATCCCCACGCATTTGCCAATGGCCAATATCCGAGGCATCAATCCGCGCCATCATTTCGCCCACGCCTCCAACAACGCCCCAAACGACGAAGGCGCCCACAGCCAAAAGCGCGAAAAGCTTGACGATGGCCTCAACCGCGATAGCGATCACAACACCATGGTGGCGTTCGTTGACATCAAGGTTGCGGGTCCCGAACAAGATCGTGAAAAGCGCCAATCCCATCGCCACCAGAAGCGCCGTGGAATCCATATCGGTCATCCCGCCACTCTTATCTGCGGCATCCGCGAAAACCGAAAAGCTGAGCGTGACAGACTGAAGTTGCAGCGCGATATATGGCGTGGTGCCAATCACCGCGAGAACCGTGACCCCAATCGCCAGAAGGTTCGACTTGCCATAACGCGAGGAAATCAGGTCGGCGATCGAAGTCACGCGCTGCGTGCGCCCGATCCGCACCAATTTGCGCAAACCCCACCACCACCCGATCATGACCAGCGTCGGACCAATATAGATGGTCAGGTATTCCATCCCCGACCGCGCCGCATAGCCCACAGCGCCATAAAAGGTCCAGGCCGTGCAATAAATCGAGAGGGAAAGCGTATAAACCATCGGCGAACGCAGCCAGCCGCTACGCCCTTGCCGCGCCGCGCGCTCGGCGGCAAACGCGACAAAGAACAGAAAAGCCACGTAGACGAAACACACCGCCACGAGGATATTCATCGTCGCCATAGCGCCTACCCGTCCTTACGCTCGACACTTAACCCCGAGCGGCGCAGGAAAAAGGACACCGCAGCGCTGGCAAGCACCATGAAGAGCCAAACCCCAAAAATATAGATGATCGCCTCGGAAGTGGTGACCGTGCTTTCCTCCCCGGTCGGCCAGAGCAACGGCACAGCCCACAGAAGTCCGCCAAGCAGAGGCAGAATGCGCAGGAAATCAACAAGACGACGACCGCGATAGCTCTGCCGCTCAAGAAACAGAGGAGACCGCCTCTCGCTCACGACGCGACCAGTTCGCGCACCGCCTCCAGCATCTCGGCATTCGAAAACGGCTTGGTCATGAAACGGTTGACCCCGGCCTTCTCAGCCATTTCGCGGTCTTTTAGCTGGCCGCGTGCCGTCAACATCATCACCGGCAGGTCCTGCGGCCCATAGTTCTCACGCAAATGACGCAAAATCTCAAAGCCGCTCTTACCCGGAAGCATCACGTCAAGGATCAACAGGTCTGGCTTGGCCTCTTCAACGACATCCACCGCGTCATGCCCATTGGAATGCGTCGCCACGGCCCAGCCATCCCGCGACAGGATGAAACTGATAGCCTCAATGATGTTCGGCTCGTCTTCAATAAGAAGAACCCGTTTGCCCATACCGCTTGCCCTCCCCGACACGCGCCCCTGCTTCATGAGTGGTCTGCCGATCTTAGTGCCCCTGTCGAAAAAACCAAGTCAAATCCAGCCTCAGAGTCCCTGCACGAGGATCGAAGGCTCCCGGCGCCCCTCGCAATCCATGCTGGGACAGACCCGACAACTCGACCCAACCTCGCGCGCATCCGGCGCCGCGCGTTCAAGCGGCACCACCAGCATGTAGGAATGATAGAGCGGGTCTTCGTTAAACGCCGCCACACCAATCGCCTCGGTCACCGCATAACATTCGAAAGGCCGCGCATCGCGCCCAGTGACTGTGACCTGCTGGCGAATGGGGCGTAGCGGGCGATTCAGAGCCTGAAATAGCGGCCATTTCGGACAGGCCGCGCTAAACCGGGGAACCGGGAAGCCTTCGACCGGCTTGCGCAGCATCAACATCCCCGACCCGTCACACATCACAAGGCCAAGAGATTGCGGCAAAAGCGTATCCGACAAGATCGCCAGCCGGCGAAATACGGTCGCCATCGGAACCCGGAACCGGCGCATGATCTCGGTGAACTCCATACCGCACTCCCTGAGCACCGTTGCAACCTGCTCACGCGGCATGGCCCGTGCATCGGCCCCAAGCTGCCGCAGCGTCGTCACCGCAAGGTCGCGCGCGCCCTGCGATGTCAGCTGCGGTTGCTCCGCCACAAACCCTTCGAAATCAAAGCCAATCGCCGCATCTCCTTCCTCAAGCTGCGGAAAATGGTAACGATGCGTAGCCAGCATCGCCTCGACCTCCTCCATCGGCGAAGTCAGGCTCGCCCCCACATCCCCGGCCCCGTCGAGATAGGACACAAGCTGCTGCGTGCTTTCTGCCAGACGGCGGCTATCTTCGTTGAGGTTGCGCTGAAACCGCTTTTCCCATTCTGGCTCAATCTCCTGGGTCTCTGCCAGGATCGACGCCGTCGAACGGATCGCCGTTACCATGGTCAACACCTCATGCATCGAGGTCGCCAGATGCGGATCATGGGTCAGACGATCGGTCAGTGTCGCCGCCACCCGCTCAAGCGAGGCAATACGGCGATGGTTCTCCACCGCGAGTTCCGCCCATCCCGGAAACCGCCCGGCAAATTCGTCGATCCGGTCCAGCTCCGGCTGTGCCCTGCCCGCGCCTGCCGCCGCTTCGCGCAGTGTGGCAATCATCGCCGCCTCGGCCCCTTCGCTGAGAATCGAGGGTTCCACCCCAAGAACCTGAGCAATGTCGACAAGGAGTTTTCCGCCGATTCTGCGGCGATTATGCTCAATCAGATTAAGGTAAGAGGCCGATATCCCGACCTCCCGTGCCAGTTCCGATTGCCGCATTCCCGCCATAGCGCGGCGCTCGCGAATGCGGCTTCCGGTCAGGGTATCGCGTGCCAAGGGCATTTCTCCATCATTTCAACAGCTTTCCGCATCGCAGAATAATTTCTTTACAATGCATACCATGGTATTGTGGATTTCTTTACAAATAAATTGTTGCTTTGAAAGCAGTTGTTGCGAAATTTTCCAACCCTCCCCGATAATGATTTTGCACAAAGTGCGATTGGTCCGCGGAAGAGGAGCCGCTGGCCATGATTTACCAAATGGGAGGATTACATGTCCAAAACCACTATGACACGTCGCGGCGTGCTCAAGACCGGTGCCGTCGCAGGCGCTGGCGTTGCGCTGCCGACCATCTTCACTGCCAGCTCGGCAGCCGCCTACACGAACGAGCCCACCGGCTCGACCGTGAAGTTCGGCTTCAACGTGCCCCAGACCGGCCCCTATGCCGACGAAGGCATGGACGAGCTGCGCGCACAAGAGCTCGCCATTGAACACATCAACGGCATGGGTGACGGCGGTGCGCTGAACACCTTCAGCTCCAAAGCCCTCGGCGGCGACGGTGTGCTCGGCAAGAAAGTCGAGTTCGTAACCGGCGACACGCAGACCAAGTCGGACGCAGCCCGCGCCTCGGCAAAGTCGATGATCGAAAAAGACGGCGTTGTGATGATCAACGGCGGTTCGTCTTCGGGCGTGGCCGTGGCTGTTCAAGGCCTCTGCCAGGAAGCTGGCATCATCTTCATGGCCGGTCTGACCCACTCCAACGACACCACCGGTAAGGACCGCAAGGCCAACGGTTTCCGTCACTTCTTCAACGCCTACATGTCCGCTGCCGCTCTGGCACCGGTGTTGGCGAAAGAATACGGCACCGATCGCCGCGCCTATCACCTGACCGCCGACTACACTTGGGGCTGGACCCAGCAAGAGTCGATCGCGGCTGCCACCGAAGCCATGGGCTGGGAAACCGTCAACAACGTGCTGACCCCGCTGTCGGCGACTGACTTCTCGTCCTACATCGCTCCGGTTCTGAACTCGGGCGCAGACGTGCTGGTTCTGAACCACTACGGCGGCAACATGGTGAACTCGCTCACCAACGCGATTCAGTTCGGCCTGCGTGACAAGATGGTCAACGGCAAACAGTTCGAAATCGTCGTTCCGCTCTACTCGGAACTGATGGCGGCTGGTGCCGGTGAGAACATCAAAGGCGTCTATGGCTCGATGAACTGGAACTGGCAGCTTCAGGACGAAGGCACCAAGGCATTCGTGCAGTCCTTCGGTAAGAAGTATGGCCGTCCGCCGTCCAACTCGGCTCAGACCTGCTATGCCCAGACCCTGCTCTATGCAGACGCCGTGGCACGTGCCGGTTCGTTCAACCCCTGCGCCGTTGCAGAAGCCCTCGAAGGCTTCGAATTCGACGGTCTGGGCAACGGCCCGACCCTCTACCGCGCAGACGACCACCAGTGCTTCAAAGACGTGCTGGTCATGAAAGGCCGCGACAACCCGACCACTGAGTATGATACACTCGAAGTGGTTGAGAAGACGCCGGTCGCTCAGGTCACCTACGCACCGGATCACGCAATGTTCGGCGGCGCCGAAGCATCGCTCGGCACCTGCAACCCGGGCGCCTGATCCTAGCGAAATGTGCGATGGCGGGCGGAGCTATTCCGCCCGCCATCTCTCACGAGCGCCAGCGCCGCGACGGGACAGCAAGAGACTTCCCGCAAAGGCGCCTTTCCCAATAGTCAAATGGTGGGGACCATGGACGCAATCATCCTTCAGATTCTGAACGGGCTCGACAAGGGCTCGGCCTACGCGCTGATCGCGCTGGGGCTTACACTTATCTTCGGCACGCTCGGCGTCGTGAACTTCGCCCATGGCGCGCTGTTCATGATCGGCGCATTCTGTGCCGTCACTCTCTCGAAAATCCTGACCATCAGCTTCGAGACCATCGACCCAACGCAAAAGGACTTCCTCGGCAATCCGCTGGTCGTGAAGACACCCTATGTCGAGGCCTGGTTTGGCCCCGAATTCGGCGCTGGGCTAATCGACTGGGCCGTACCTCTATCGATCCTGTTTTCGATTCCGATCATGATCGGCATCGGCTTCATCATGGAGCGGGGCCTTATCAAACACTTCTACAAACGTGAGCACGCTGACCAGATCCTTGTGACCTTCGGTCTCGCCATCGTTCTGCAGGAAGTGGTCAAATACTTCTTCGGCGCGAACCCGATCCCCACCGGCGCGCCTGACGCACTGACCGGCGCGTTCGACTTTGGCACCCTGCTTGGCTTTGATCCCAACACCGTGATCTACCCCTACTGGCGCCTGGTTTACTTCTTCTTTGCCGCAGCCGTGATCGGCGGGGTCTTTGCCTTCCTGCAATTTACCACCTTCGGTATGGTGGTGCGTGCAGGTATGGCAGATCGTGAAACCGTCGGCCTTCTCGGTATCAACATCGACCGCCGCTTTACCATCATGTTCGGCATCGCCGCCGCCGTGGCAGGACTTGCGGGCGTCATGTATGCGCCAATCAACTCGCCGAATTATCACATGGGTATGGACTTCCTCGTGCTGTCCTTCGTCGTGGTGGTTGTCGGTGGCATGGGCTCGCTTCCGGGCGCCGTGGCCGCAGGCTTCCTGCTTGGCGTGCTTGAGAGCTTCGCCTCCATGAACGAGGTGAAATCGCTCCTGCCCGGTATCGACCAGATCATCATCTACCTGGTTGCAATCATCATTCTGCTCACCCGTCCGCGGGGTCTCATGGGCCGCAAAGGCGTGATGGAGGAATAAACCATGCTCGGAATGAACAAAAAAGACACCGCTCTTATGATCGTGGTGGCAATCCTCGCTCTTGGCGCGCCGATCCTGCTCAACCCGTTCCCGACCGAAAGCGCCATGGCGCAGTTCAACGCGGGCTACCCGGACCTGATGCAGCGTTTCGCCATCTTCGGCATCTTCGCCATCGGCTTCAACATCCTCTTCGGCCTGACGGGCTACCTCTCCTTTGGTCACGCGGCCTTCCTCGGAGTGGGGTCCTACTCGGTGGTCTGGATGTATAAGCTTCTCGACTACAACGTGATCTGGGGCCTGCCGCTGGCCGTCGTGACTGCGGGCGCCTTTGCCCTCCTGATCGGCTATGTGAGCTTGCGGCGCTCGGGGATTTACTTCTCGATCCTGACGCTGGCCTTTGCCCAGATGTCGTTCAACCTCGCCTACTCGGTTCTGACCCCGATCACCAATGGTGAAACCGGCCTTCAGGTCTATACCAAGGATCCGCAAGTGCTCCTTGGCGCCAACGAAGCCAACTCGCCGCATTTCTTCGGTCTGGTGATGAACAGCTCAAGCAAGATCGCTATGGGCGGCTGGGAATTCACCTTCAACAACGGCTACTACTTCTGTGCCGTGATCCTGATGGTGATGTTCTATCTGGCGATCCGCATCTTCCGTTCGCCCTTCGGCATGATGCTGCGCGCGATCAAGTCCAACAACACCCGCATGACCTATACCGGCCTCAACCCGCGCCCTTACGCGCTGGCGGCCTTCGTGATCTCGGGCATGTATGCCGGTCTCGCCGGTGGCCTGATGGCGGCAATGGACCCGCTGGCCGGGGCCGAGCGGATGCAGTGGACTGCCTCGGGCGAAGTCGTTCTGATGACCATCCTCGGCGGCACCGGGACCCTGATCGGTCCGGTTCTCGGCGCAGGCTTCATCAAGTATTTCGAGAACATCTTCTCGAAAATCAACGACAACATCCTGCACGGCTGGTTCAGCTTCCTGCCCGATGGCCTTGAAGACTTTGTCGTCTTCATCATCCATCCCTTCATCGGCAAGGGCTGGCACCTGACCCTCGGCATCCTGTTCATGCTCGTCGTGATCTTCCTGCCCGGTGGCCTTGTTGAGGGCGGTCAGCGCCTCAAGAAGCTGGTCACCAGCAAGAAAGACGACAGCAACAACACCGCCAAAACCGAACCGGCAGAATAAGGAGAATTGACCGATGGGTATTCTTGAAGTCAAAGACGTTGGCAAACGGTTCGGCGGCCTGCAGGCGCTCTCCGATGTCAACCTGAGCGTGAAGGAAAACACCGTTCACGCCATCATCGGCCCCAATGGGGCCGGCAAATCCACCCTTCTGAACTGCCTCGTGGGCAAGCTCATCCCCGATACCGGCTCTGTCATGTTCGACGGCCAGTCGGTTCTGGGGCGCAAACCCTACGAGATCAACCAGATGGGCATTTCCCGCGTGTTCCAGACCCCCGAGATCTTCGCGGATCTCAGCGTCATGGAAAACATGATGATCCCCTGCTTCGCCAAACGCGACGGTGCCTTCCGCATGCATGCCATCGAAAACATGCACAACGAAAAAGACATCGTCGAAAAAGCAGAGGCCATGCTTGAAGACATGAACATGGCCGATAAAAAGGACATGCACGCGGCCTCAATGTCGCGTGGGGACAAACGTCGCCTTGAGATCGGCATGTGCTTGGCACAGGAACCGCGCCTTCTCCTACTTGATGAACCGACCGCCGGTATGGCCCGCGCCGATACCAACAATACGATCGACCTTCTCAAGCAGATCGCGGATGAACGCGACATCACCATCGCCATCATCGAACACGACATGCACGTCGTGTTCTCACTCGCCGACCGGATCACCGTTCTGGCCCAGGGCACGCCCTTGGTCGAAGACGACCCGCAAAACATCCGCGGCAACCCGAAGGTACGCGAAGCGTATCTCGGCGAGACGGGATAAGGAGACCCTGCCATGAACGTCAAACCCGACTTCTCCAAGGGCCACAATCTGGCCGAAACTGCCCCCGCCTATCTCTCCGTCTGGAACATGGAGAGCTATTATGGCGAGAGCTACATCGTGCAGAACATCTCGTTCAACGTGCACGAAGGCGAAATCCTCGCCCTTCTCGGCCGTAACGGCGCAGGCAAGACATCGACCCTGCGCTCCATCGCCCGCATGGATAGCCCTCAGGTCACTCACGGCGAGATCTGGCTCGATCACAAACCGCTGCACCTCATGAAAAGCTATGAGGCCGCTGCGGTTGGGATCGGGCTGGTCCCCGAGGATCGTTGCATCATCCCCGGCCTCACGGTCGAGGAGAACCTCGAACTGGCCCAAATCGCCCCGCCCATCGGCTGGTCACTCGAACGCCTTTACGAACTCTTCCCGCGCCTCGGCGAACGCCGCAAGCAGGAAGGTGTGACGCTGTCGGGCGGCGAACAGCAGATGCTCGCCATCGCCCGCGCCTTGGCCCGTGACATCAAGGTGCTGCTTCTGGATGAACCCTATGAAGGCCTCGCGCCGGTGATCGTCGATGAGATCGAAAAGACCCTGCGCATCATCAAGGAACAAGGCATCACCACCGTGATCGTCGAACAGAACGCCGTGCGGGCGCTCGAACTCGCGGACCGCGCGGTCATTCTGGATACCGGTGGTATCGTCTTTGATGGCGGTGCCGATGAAGTCCTCGCCAACGAGGAGCTTCGCTCCGAGTATCTGGCCATCTGAGCCAGATACCCGCTCCCTCCCTCTGCTGCTTGCTTAAGGAGGGAGCGGGACAGACTTCCCCGATGCCCGGCACCGATCCATAGCCGGGCTCGCTCCCTGTCGGGCCGGTCTTGCACCGGCCCGCTTTTTATTTCGGCCAATGCGCCTCTTCGGCCAAGAGCGCCGCAACCACATCTCCCAGACAGGCACGTGGCACCATCACCAACATCTTCGCCGCTCCCATCTCAAGCCGCACAGATCCCGTCGCCATATTCGACGTGCCGATCCGCCCATCCGGTGCAAAGGCAATCCCCTCAATTGGCCAGCGCAGCCCCTCCGAACGCCCCGTCACCGCCCCCATCGGGAAAAGCGACACCCGTGTGCCCGCCGCCAGCGGCAGCGCAACCTTTGGCGGCGCGAGAAACACAATGTCCTCTGCGTCAACAAGCACACAGCGCCGCGCCGGATAGCGCAGCAACACATTATAACAGGCCAACTCGTGGTCGATCCGCGCCCCGGAAAACCCAACCCCAATCACCAAGGGCGCTTCGATATGGCGCAGCGCCTTGTCAAAATCGGTGCTGTCCTGCTCTTCAATCTTTAGGATTCGCTCAGCTCCGATGCCACGCGCGTCCAAATCCTCGCCACTGTCCATATCGCCAATGACCCGCTCCGGTATCACCCCCGCATCCAGACAGGCATGCGCCCCGCCATCGGCCGCCACAACACGCGGCGCAAATCGCCGCACCGCGTCAATGTCGCCATTTTCGACACGCCCAGCCCCTACAAGGGTGACTGGTTCCAAATCGTGCACAATCCCCGGTTTTTCGCTCAATTTCTCCCCCCGAAAAGCAACACCGCCACAAATAAGCCTAAAAATGATACGGTGCCTTGCACAGAATCGGTCGGCTTTCGTCTTCTCTCTCGTGGTAAACAGAAGGCCGAGTAGTTCAAAGGACCCGCTTCTATGGTTACGAATAATAAAGTTTTGACGGTCTCCTATGGGACCTTTTCCTGCACCCTCGAAGGGTTCGACAATTCCTTTGATACAATGAAGGCGATTGCGGAGTATTTCCGCGATCTGGCCGCCGACGACCGATATTTCGGTGCCGAGCCCCCCACGCCGGATGCCGAGATGCTCGCCCGCATTGCCGAGCGCGAGATCGAACGCCGCGTCAGCGCCCGTATGACGGATGGCGGTGGCATCTACCTGAGCGCCGCTGGACAAGAGGCCAAGGCCGAAGCGGCTGAGGATATGGCTGAAGCTGAAGAGGAAATCGTCGAAACGCCCGTCGAGGCCGAAGCCCCGGAAGAAGCGCCGGAAGCAGAGGTCGAGGTCGAGGTTGAGGACGTCACCGACCAGATTCTCACCGCTGTTCAGGCCGAAACCGAAGCTGAAACCGCCGAAGCTGTCGCAGACACCGCCGAAGAGGTCATTGAAGACGTCGTAGCCGACCTCGCGGCCGACGAATCCTCTGATGACTCTTCTGCCGAAGAGATTCCGCAAGAGATCGAAGAAATCGCCGAAGCCCCCATCGAAGCGCCGATCATCGAAGAGATCGCCAAAGTGGCCGCGCTTGATGAGATCGTCGCCGAAGAAGAGATTGCGCAAATCGAAGAAGAGCACGTTGCCGAAGATTTCGCCGACGAAGCCGAAGCGCCGCTCGCAGAGTTCGAAGAAGAGACCGCCGAAGACGACGACGCCGTGACCTTCGCCGAGGCAGAGATCGTTGACCCCGAAGACAGCTTCGAAGCCGAAGACGACAGCATCGCCGCCAAGCTACAGCGCATCCGCGCCGTAGTCTCCAAATCCGCCCAGGAACCCGAAGAGGAAGATTTCTCCGAGGACGAACACGCCGATAGCTTTCTGGCCGAGACCCGCCGCGAGATCGAAACCGTTCTGAAACTCGACGATGACATGGCCGCAGCCGCCGCAGCCGAAGACGCCGAAAGCGTGGCCGAAGAGATCGAAGAGACGCCGCAGCCGATTAAACCAGTGCGGGCCCGCGTGCTGCGAATGAAGAAATCCGATTTCGAAGCCGCTGTCTCCGATGGCCTGCTTGAGGCAGAACCGGACGAAGACGAGGATGAAATCGTTGCAGCATCCCCCGAGATGCCCGCTTCCAGCCTCTCAGCCGAGGACGAAGCCGAACTGCTCGCCGAACTGGCGCAGGTCGAGGCCGAGCTAAACCGGGGCGACGCCAAAGAGGCTCAGAAGGAAGTCGAAGAAGGCCTCGCCGGTGCCGAGCAGGACGCGCCTGTCGCCCCCAAACGCCCCAAGGCACTAACAGATACAAGCGACGACATGTCCCGCCTCTTGCGCGAGGCAAACACCCAGATGGAAGAGCCCGAGGGCAACCGCCGTCGTCAGGCCATCGCCCATCTGCGCGCCGCCGTCGCTGCCACCAAGGCCGAAAAGAAAGCTGGCAACGCCAAGCCGGGCGCGGATCAAACCGAAGCCTATCGCGAGGATCTCGCTTCTGTGGTGCGGACTGCACCTCAGCGCCCTGAACCGCGCAGCGAAGCTCCGGCCCGTCCGGCCCCGGCCCCGCTCAAGCTTGTGGCAGAACAACGTATCGACACCCCGGCGCAAGACACCGCGCCGGCCGCCGAGGAGACGCCGCGCGCCCCTGTTCGCCCGCGCCGCATCTCCGCCGCCGACCGGACAGAGGCTGCTGCCCAGTCCCAAACCCCTCCGGTCGGCGAAGCGGCGGCAGACGCGACAAACTTTGCCGAGTTTGCCGAAGCCATGGGTGCGACCCAGCTGCCCGACCTGCTCGAAGCTGCAGCCGCCTATCTCACCTATGTGGAAGGCCGTGGTCAGTTCTCCCGCCCGATGGTCATGCGTATGGCCCGCGACATGGACGAAGAGAACTTCAGCCGCGAAGACACGCTGCGCACCTTCGGCCAGCTCCTGCGCGACAAGAAAATCGCCAAGATCGGTGGCGGACGCTTCACGGCTTCCGAAAACATCGCCTACAAACCCGAGGACCGCGCCGCCGGATGATCGGCTCGATACGACCAAAACAAAAAGGCCTCCCAATGGGAGGCCTTTTTCTGTTTCTACGTGGCTATCAATATCCGCCCTGATCCGGATCATCCGGGTCGGGCTGGCCGATCCCCTTGAAGATCGGCTTGAGCGGAAAGACCCAGGCCACCCCGAAGATCACGTAAATCGCGAACTCCACAAGCACCGGCAATTGCCAGAGCGACAAGCGGCTAAGCCCCCCCCAGGCCACCCCGAGATAAACCGGGATACCCACCAGAAGAATAAACAACGCCCAACGCCGCCGCGCCTTATAGCTCAGAGCCATGTCGAAATCCTCAATCCGCGAACGGGTCCGTGACGAGGATCGTATCCTCGCGCTCCGGCGAGGTGGAAAGTAGCGCGACAGGGCACTGAATCAACTCTTCCACGCGGCGCACATACTTGATCGCATTCGCCGGAAGATCGGCCCAACTGCGTGCGCCTTCCGTCGATTCGCTCCAACCGGGCACTTCCTCGTAGATCGGCTTACAGCGCGCCTGCTGATCCGCCGCCGTCGGCAGGTAATCAAGCCGCTCGCCATCAAGGTCATAACCCACACAGATTTTCAGCGTCTCGAACCCGTCAAGCACATCAAGCTTGGTCAGCGAAATACCGTTGATCCCCGAAATCGCACAGGTCTGGCGCACAAGCGCCGCATCGAACCAACCACAGCGCCGCTTGCGCCCGGTGGTGGTGCCAAATTCATGGCCGCGCTCGCCAAGGCGCTGCCCGTCCGCATCGTCCAACTCGGTCGGGAACGGCCCTTCGCCCACGCGGGTGGTATAGGCCTTCACAATGCCAAGCACATAGTCGATCGAATTCGGCCCGATGCCGACGCCCGTCGCCGCCTGCCCGGCAATCACATTCGAAGAGGTCACGAACGGATAGGTGCCGAAATCAATATCGAGCAACGCGCCCTGCGCGCCCTCAAACAGGATTCGCTTGCCCGCCTTGCGCTTCTCGTTGAGAACTTTCCATACCGGCGCCGCGAAGGGCAGGATCTGCTGTGCGATCTCCTTGAGCTGTTCAACAAGACCATCCCGGTCCACCGCCTCAATCCCAAGCCCCTTACGCAGCGGGTCATGGTGCTGAAGCGCGCGGTCAACCCGCGCCTCAAGCGTCGCCTCATCGGCCAGATCGGCGACGCGAATGGCGCGGCGGCCAACCTTGTCTTCATAGCACGGGCCAATGCCGCGCCCGGTGGTGCCAATCTTGGTGCCCTTGGAGGCCGCTTCCTCGCGGGCCCGGTCTAATTCACCATGGATCGGCAGGATCAGCGGCGTGTTTTCCGCAATCATGAGCGTCTCAGGGCTGATATCAACGCCCTGCGCACGCACCGTCTCGATCTCTTTCACAAGATGCCACGGATCAAGCACCACGCCATTGCCGATCACCGAAAGCTTGCCTCCGCGCACCACGCCCGAAGGCAGCGCGTGCAACTTGTAAACTTTGCTATCAATGACCAGCGTATGGCCGGCATTGTGGCCGCCCTGAAAACGCGCGATCACATCGGCGCGCTCGCTGAGCCAATCGACAATTTTGCCTTTGCCTTCATCGCCCCACTGGGCGCCAACGACGACAACGTTAGCCATATCCGGTCCTTTCAGAGGTCAAACCCGCGCCCTTTTAGCCGCGATACTCGCTATGCGAAACCGCAAATGTGCCATGACACTGGACAGCGGGCGCAAATTTTCGCAAACCAAGTAAAAAGCATTTGGAGAGACAATGGGCTTGTTCCTGCGTTGGGTCTTTGCATTCATTCTGCTGGCCCTTACCTACAATCCCACTCAATGGAACTATATCCGTTGGAGCAGGGGGAACTATCTGGAGGAAACACCGCTCGCGGTGCTTCTCGGGCTGCTCCTCATGATTGGCTATATCATCTATCTGCGCGCCACCCTGCGCTCGATTGGTGGCTTTGGCATGTTTCTCGTTCTCTCCGTGGTCGGAGCGCTGGTCTGGGTGCTCTATGACTGGGGTATGCTATCGCTTGAAAACCCCGACCTCAATACATGGATCGGCATCTTCGCCCTGTCCGCTGTCCTTGGGATTGGCCTTGGCTGGTCCATCGTACGCCGCATGCTCTCGGGGCAGATGGATATCGACGATGTCGAACACTGATCCCGCCGCGCTATTCCTTTTCGGAAACCCGCTTGCCCCGCGCGACAAACTTGCCTACATAGCGCGCTGAACCAACCGAACGCTGACAGGTCCCATGGAAAACGTCGTCCTTACCATCCATCTCCTCCTTGCTCTGGCGCTGATCGGCGTCGTGCTGATGCAACGCTCGGAAGGCGGTGGCCTTGGCATGGGTGGTGGCGGTGGCGGCGGTGCCGTCTCGGGCCGCGCTGCGGCGACCGCACTCGGCAAGGTGACCTGGGTTCTCGCGATTGGCTTTATCACCACATCGATTACCCTCACCATCCTCGCGGCCCAAAACGCCGCCGGAAGCTCGGTGCTTGACCGCCTTGGCGATCAACCCGCAGCGGTGGAAGAGGTCGAAGAGGCTCCGGCCACAGATACGCTCCTGCCGCCAAGTGGCGCAGATGCCGACGCGCCGCTGGTGCCGCGCGCCGACTGATCGGCCTCCAACACCCCGGTTCTCTTGGGCGCGCCCGCGCGCCCTTCCCCACCACTGGTTGATTAATTCATCCGAAGCGCAACAGCATCTTGCGGCTCGGTTGCCAAGCCAGTGCGAATCCTGATACACTTAAGTCCCGTGATGCTGCGACAGATTCTGTTTGGAATTCTTCGTCGTGGGCACCTCAAGAAGTCTGAAATTCACGGGAGTCGCCGATCCATGGCAAGGTATATTTTCATCACCGGTGGTGTTGTCTCGTCTCTGGGCAAGGGTCTTGCCTCGGCCGCGCTTGGTGCGCTTTTGCAAGCACGCGGCTACACAGTACGCCTGCGCAAACTCGACCCCTACCTGAACGTGGACCCCGGCACTATGTCGCCGTTCGAACATGGCGAGGTCTTCGTGACCGATGATGGCGCCGAAACCGATCTCGACCTTGGCCATTACGAACGCTTTACCGGCGTGCCCGCCCGGATGACCGATTCCGTGTCTTCGGGGCGCATCTATTCCAACGTGCTCGAAAAAGAACGCCGTGGGGATTACTTGGGCAAAACGATTCAGGTCGTTCCCCACGTCACCAATGAAATCAAGGACTTCATCAATATCGGTGATGACGAGGTCGATTTCATGCTCTGCGAAATCGGCGGCACCGTCGGCGACATCGAAGGCCTGCCCTTCTTCGAAGCCATCCGCCAGTTTTCCCATGACAAACCGCGCGGCCAGTGCATCTTCATGCACCTGACCCTGCTGCCATGGCTCGCCGCTTCCGGCGAACTCAAGACCAAACCGACCCAGCACTCGGTGAAGGAACTGCAATCCATCGGCATCGCGCCCGACATCCTCGTCTGCCGCTCTGAACAGCCGATCCCCGATAAAGAACGTGAGAAGATCGCCCTCTTCTGCAACGTGCGCAAAGAACACGTCGTCGCCGCCTATGATCTCAAATCGATCTACGAAGCCCCCCTTGCCTATCATCGCGAAGGACTCGATCAGGCCGTGCTCGACGCGTTTGACATCGCGCCCGCGCCGAAACCCGACCTGCGCACCTGGGAAGACGTCAACGATCGCATCTACAATACCGATGGCGAAGTCAGCATCGCCATCGTCGGCAAATATACCCAACTCGAAGACGCCTATAAGTCGATCAAAGAGGCGCTGGTGCATGGCGGCATGCACAACCGCGTCAAGGTCAATGTGAACTGGGTCGATGCCGAGGTCTTCGACAAGAAAGACGCCGCCCCCTATCTCGAAGGCTATGACGCCATCCTCGTCCCCGGCGGCTTTGGCGAACGCGGCACCGAGGGCAAGATCAAAGCGGCGCAATTCGCCCGTGAACGCAAGGTGCCCTACCTTGGCATCTGCCTCGGCATGCAAATGGCCGTCATTGAGGCCGCCCGCAACATGGCCGGAATTGAGACCGCAGGCTCCGAAGAATTCGACCACGAAGCCGGGAAAAAGCGTTTTGAACCCGTCGTGTACCACCTCAAGGAATGGGTGCAGGGCAACGCCAAAGTGACCCGCAAACATGACGACGCCAAGGGCGGCACCATGCGCCTCGGCGCTTATGACGCCGTGCTTGCCGACGGCTCCAAGGTCGCCGACGTCTACGGCACCACCGCCATTGAGGAACGCCACCGCCACCGCTACGAGGTTGACACGACCTATCGTGACAAGCTCGAAGAGGTCGGCCTCAAGTTCTCCGGCATGAGCCCCGACGGCCGCCTGCCCGAAATCGTCGAATGGCAGGACCACCCGTGGTTCATCGGCGTGCAGTTCCACCCGGAACTGAAATCGAAACCCTTTGATCCGCATCCGCTGTTCAAGGATTTCATCCGCGCCGCCAAAGACAATTCGCGCCTCGTCTAAGCGCAACCGGGCCGGGCCGCGTCTCATGCGGCCCGGCCCCTTTCTTTTCCCCTTCTCCCGTCGCTATTCAGCTCCCCCGCGATCATTCACACGCGGGAGGGATTGCCATGCGCCGCATCCTCTTCCAGATTGCCTCAAGACTTAATTGCTTTTTAAGACCCGAAGGGAGCCCCCCCATGGCCAAAGGCTACTGGATCGGACGCATCGACGTTCAAGACATCGACACCTACAAAACCTATGTCGCGGCCAATGCCGCCCCCTTTGCCGAATACGGCGCGCGCTTTCTCGTTCGGGGCGGCCCCTTTGAGGCGGTCGAGGGCGAGGCCCGCTCGCGCAACGTTGTCATCGAATTTCCCTCTTACAAGGCCGCGCTCGATTGCTACCATTCATCTGGCTATCAGGCCGCGAAAGCCCTTCGCGACCCGGTAAGCACCGGTGAACTTGTGATTGTGGAAGGGTATGACGCCTGATGTTTGAGAACCTGAAAAAACGCCTTATGGGCAAACCGGCAACCCCGCCGCTGCCCGAACCGGATGAACATCTCGCCCTTGGCGCACTTCTGGTGCGGATCGCCAAATCCGATTCGCATTACCACATTCAGGAAATCTCCGAGATCGACCACATCCTTCAGGAGAGCTTTGCCCTCAACGCTGTCGAGGCCGCCAAGATGCGCGCCACCTGCGAGAAACTTGAGGCCCAAGCCCCCGGCACCCCCGATTTCGCCCTCCTCATCCGCCAGAATATCGACTACGCTCACCGCCTCTCGATCCTACCTGCCTTTCGCCGTGTGGTGATTGCCGATGGCGTACACGTAAAGGCCGAGGAAGATGCCGTGCTCGAAATCGAAGACATGCTCGGGATCAAACCCGAGGACCGCATCACGCTTTGAGGAGATGCCTTGCACCCCTGCGGTGCGGCGCGTAAATCGACACCATGCTTGCAGAATTCTTCAAACGCCTGACACAGGCCAACCCCGAAAACGTCTCTGACGATGACGCCCGCCTCGCCCTGACGGCGCTTCTTGTGCGTATCGCGCTGGCCGATGGCGAATATGCCCATGAAGAGGCCGACCAGATCGACCGCGTGCTGCGTGAACGCTATGACCTGTCGCCTTTTGAGGCCGCGGCCCTGCGCAAAGAGGCCGAAGAGGTCGAGGCCGGTGCCCCCGATACCGTGCGCTTCACCCGCGCCATCAAAGACGCCGTGGCCTATGAAGACCGTATCGGCGTGATCGAGGCACTTTGGAAAGTCGTGCTCGCCGATGGCATCCGCGACGCCGAAGAAGATGCACTGGTGCGGCTCGCGTCGAACCTCCTTGGTGTCAACGACCGCGATTCGGCTCTGGCCCGCCAACGGGTGACACCCGAGGCATGATCGCCCTCCTCGGCATGTATGACCGTCCCGAAACCGCCGCGGCCAATGATCGGCTCTGGGCCGGTATCCGTGCGCGCCTTGGGGCCGGCCCAGAGAAACTCTGCCGCGATTGCGATTTTATGGAAACCTGGCTCTCGCCCGATCTTCTCTTGTCGCAAACCTGCGGCCTGCCTTTCCGGGCCCGCCTGCATGATAAGGTCCGCCTTATCGGCACCCCCGAACATGCCCTGCCCGACTGCCCCCCCGGCCATTACAATAGCGTAATCGTCGCCCACCGCGACGATGCAGACGCAACGCTCGAAACCCTCTGCACCGGCACGCTTGCCTATAATGATGGGCTGTCGCAATCCGGTTGGGCCGCGCCCCATGCCCATCTGGCGGCCCTTGACCTTACACCTGCTGCGCTTTTGCGAACCGGCGGCCATCGCGCGTCCGCCGAATCTGTGGCCACCGGGGCCGCCCGGTTCGCCGCGCTCGACGCCGTGACATGGGAGTTGATCCGCCGCTACGACGCCTTCGCCTCCGATCTCGCCGAGGTGACACGCACCGCGCCAACCCCGGCCCTGCCCTATATCACCAACGCATCAGGCGATGCAGAGGCCCTCGCCTCTGCACTCGAAGATGCCATCGCCGACCTCTCCTCAGAGGACCGCGAAACCCTCTGCCTGCACGGCATCTGCCACCTGCCCGCATCGGCCTATCTCGCCGTGCCGATCCCGCCCACGCCCTGACCATTCGCGCGCTCGAACGCCCATTTCGCCGCAATTCCCCCTGCGTCAGCCGTTTTGCGCATTGCAATCGCCCGTTTTTTCCGTCCTATTGTGGCCCTGATATAGCCATTGAAAGCGGTTCTGCCCTTGCCTGACGACACCCCCGTTCTCGAAATTCGCGACCTGCACAAAGCCTATGGCGAGCTTGAGGTCATCAAGGGCGTCGACATCATGGCCCATCGCGGCGACGTGGTCTCGCTGATCGGCTCTTCCGGGTCGGGCAAGTCAACCATCCTGCGCTGCGCCAATCTGCTTGAGGATAGTCAGCAGGGCGAAATCCTCTTCAAGGGCGAACCCGTGAGCTGGAAAGGCACAGGCCATGGCCGCCACCCGGCCGATCCCAAACAGGTTCTGCGCATCCGCACCAATCTTTCCATGGTGTTCCAGCAATTCAACCTCTGGGCTCATATGACCATTCTGCAAAACGTCATGGAAGCGCCGCTGACCGTGCTTGGCCGCGACCGCGCCGAGGTCGAAAAATCCGCCCGCCATTACCTCGACAAAGTCGGCATTGGCGACAAATGCGATGTCTACCCGGCCCAGCTTTCCGGCGGCCAGCAACAACGCGCCGCCATCGCCCGCGCCCTTTGCATGGAACCCGAGGCGCTTTTGTTTGACGAACCGACCTCCGCGCTCGACCCCGAGCTGGAGCAAGAGGTGATCCGCGTCATCAAGGATCTCGCCACGGAAGGGCGCACCATGATGATCGTCACCCATGACATGAAAATGGCTCAGGATGTCTCGGATCACGTCGTGTTCCTGCATCAGGGCAAAATCGAAGAAGAAGGGGCACCGGACGAATTGTTCGCAAACCCCAAGACAGAACGCCTGCGCGGATTCCTCTCCGCAACGGCCCATTAATGACCAACCAAACGGGAGTGAAATCATGAAAAAACTGATCCTGACCACCGCCGCACTGGCGCTGACTGCGGGCATCGCCGCAGCGGACGGCCACGGCAAGACCGTGCGCATGGGCACCGAAGGCGCCTACGCACCGTGGAACTTCGTCAACGACGCTGGCGAAATCGACGGCTTTGAGCGTGAACTCGGCGACGAGCTCTGCAAACGCGCCAGCCTGACCTGCGAATGGGTCAAGAACGACTGGGATTCGATCATTCCGAACCTCGTCTCGGGCAACTACGACACCATCATCGCCGGTATGTCGATCACCGCCGAGCGCGATGAAGTCATCGACTTCACCCAAGCTTACACTCCGCCGGATCCCTCGGCTTATGCCGCAATGTCGGCTGACGTGGATGTCGAAGGCGGCGTGATCGCGGCTCAGGCAACCACCATTCAGGCGGGCTTCATCGCCGAAAAAGGCTGGACCCTCGTTGAATTCGCAACCCCCGACGAAACCGTCGCCGCCGTCAAAAACGGCGAAGCAGACGCGGTTCTCGCCGACAAAAGCTTCCTCGACACCGTCGTTGGCCAGGACGGCCTCGTCATGCTCGAACGCATGGAACAGATCGGTGGCGGCGTTGGCATGGGTGTGCGCGAATCCGATCAGGAGCTCAAAGCCAAGTTCGACGCAGCCATCCAGTCGATGAAAGACGATGGCACGCTGAACGCCATGATCGCCAAATGGGAAGTCGCTTCCCAGTGGTAATCTCGTCCCTCTAGGGATTTCCGGGTCCGTGGCCCTTGTGGCTGCGGACCCTTTTGTCACCGACAGGACCGGACCGACCCAAGCATGTTTTCCTACTGCGCAGATCCATCTACGCTCGACGGGCTCACGTGGCTTAGCTGCTACCTGACCACGGGCAAACATATGGGCCTCTATATCTCGGTGGTAACCGTGCTTGTCCTTCTGGCCATTACCGCCCCTGTCGCGCTTCTCTTCGGCTTTGCCGGAGCAGCCTCCGCGCGTTCGCGCATTGCGCCGCTGCGTTGGCTCGGCAAGGGCTATACCGCGATCGTGCGTGGCGTGCCCGATATTGCCTTCTTCCTGTTTTTCGTCATCGCCCTCGATCAGGGCTTTGAGTGGATGCGCCACAAACTCCTCTGCTCCGACTGGGATCAACCGATCCGACAGGGCAATGACTTTGTGGTCTGCGACGCGGCCAAGCTGCCGCTGTCCTCCTCGCCGCAATGGGTGCATGAAACCTATGGTTTCTTCCTCGCCGTACTGACCTTCGCCATCGTCTTCGGCGCCTTTGCCGCCAACGTCCTTTTCGGTGCCATGCGCGCCGTCCCCCGCGCCCAGATGGAAACCGCCGAGGCCTATGGCATGTCCCACCGTCAGGCCTTCTGGCGCATCATGGTGCCGCAAATGTGGGTCTATGCCCTGCCCGGACTCTCCAACCTCTGGATGGTCCTCATCAAGGCCACGCCCCTGCTCTTTCTCCTCGGGGTCGAGGATATCGTCTACTGGGCCCGTGAACTCGGCGGCACCAAGAACGCCCGTTTTACCGACTACCCCCATGGCGACTGGCGCATGTGGTATTTCTTCGCGCTCCTCGTCTTCTACCTCGCCTTTACCAAAGTCTCCGAAGTGGTGCTTGACCGGATCATGAAGCGCCTCACCCACGGACAGGCCACCGCCGCTGGCGAAGCCCAGAGAAAGGCTGCCGCATGAGCTGTTGGGATACCATCGCCGACTACGGGTTGCGCTCTATCGGCATCGGCGAACGCCTCCTGCCAAAAGAGGACTTCACCCTCTGCCAACAGTTTACCCTGATTGGCTCGGGCATGCTGTGGAATATCTATTTCGGCGCGCTGGCGCTTCTGGCCGGGTTCTTCTTTGCCACTGCGCTCGCCGTGGGCAAATCCTCGTCCTCGCGCTGGATTCGCAAACCGGCGGAATGGTTCATCTTCGTCTTCCGCGGCTCACCCCTCTTTATCCAATTCTTCTTTGCCTATTTCCTGTTCCTCTCTCTGAAACAGGTCATCCCCTTCTTCTCGCCGCTGACCTCGGCCTGGCTCGGGGCGCTGGTGGTGCTGTTCTTCAATACTGCCGCCTATTCCGGCGAGATTTTCTATGGTGCGCTCCTGTCGATCCCCAAGGGCGACCTCGAAGCCGCCGATGCCTATGGCATGTCGGGCTGGGCGCGCTTTCGCCGCATCACCTTCCCAACCATGCTGCGCCTCGCGTGGCCCGCCTACACCAACGAGGCGATCTTCCTCTTTCATGCCACAACGCTGGTCTATTTCTCCGGCTTCCCGGCCTGGAAGCAAAAAGGCGATGCGCTCTATTACGCGAATTACTTCGCCGACAAGACGTTCAACCCCTTCGTGCCCTACCCGATCCTTGCAGGCTATTTCATCCTCCTGACGCTCTGCATTGTCGGCCTGTTCGGCCTTGCCAACCGGCACCTTAACCGGCACCTGCCCTCGGACGTGCGCCGCCCGATCAAGCTGCGCCCCAACTTGCTGCGCTAAGCCGGGCCCGCAAAATCTTCTAAAATTTTCCCAATGCGTTTCCTTCTGGAAAGAAATGCAAACCCGCACCGACGCGATACCGACGTAATAC
>JAAEZB010000007.1:2353-32824 GCA_018223085.1 Paracoccaceae bacterium | reverse complement strand
AATACATATGTGCCATTTCCGCCCCCCGCAGAACTTAGGGCTGGACAAAAGAAGACATGGCAGGAATAATTTGATCAAATTTTCCGAGCCACAGGTGTTCCATGGATCTCGACCAGTTTCCAACGCTGCGCGTCGGTGCGGCCGATCTCAACGGGCAATTGCGCGGCAAGCGCATTCCGGCCTCCAATGCCGACAAACTCGCCAAAGGCGCGGTGCGTATGCCGTTGTCGGTGCTCAACGTGGATATCTGGGGGGCTGATGTTGAGGATTCGCCGCTGGTTTTTGAGACCGGTGACGCCGACGGCATCCTCATTCCAACGGAACGTGGCCCCGTGCCCATGCCTTGGCTCAACTCGCCTTCTGCCCTTGTTCTTATGACCATGCGGACAGAGGACGGCGCGCCGTTCCTCGGCGATCCCCGCGCCGCGCTGGCCGATGTGCTCTCGCGCTATACGGCGCGCGGCTGGACCGTCATCGCGGCCACCGAGATGGAATTCTCTCTCGTCGACGATAGCGACAAATCCCTGCGCCCGCCCCGAGATCCGCGCTCCAAACGCCGCCTCTTTGGCCCCGATATCCTCTCCATTGACGAGCTCGACGCTTTCGAGGATTTCTTCACCGATCTCTATGACGGCTGCCGCAAAATGGACCTCGCGGTCGAAACGATCACCAACGAGGCCGGCCTTGGCCAGTTCGAAGTGACTCTGACACATCAGGACGCCATGCGCGCCGCCGATGATGCGCTCCTCTTCAAACTCCTCGTGCGCGGCCTTGCCCGCAAACACGACATGGGTGCGACCTTCATGGCCAAACCCTATGCCGAAGACGCCGGAAACGGCATGCATGTGCATTTCTCCGTAGTCGATGAAAACGGCAAGAACGTCTTTGATAATGGCGGCCCCGAAGGCACCGAAACCCTGATGCAGGCGGTCGCAGGCTGTGTCGCGGCCATGCCCGCCTCCACCCTGATCTTTGCCCCGCACGGGCCAAGCTATGACCGCCTCGTGCCCGGTGCCCACGCCCCCACCGGTGCCGCCTGGGCCTATGAAAATCGCACCGTCGCGATCCGCATTCCCGGCGGCCCGCCCGCCGCGCGGCGTATCGAACACCGGGTCGCAGGTGGAGACATCAACCCCTACCTGATGCTCGCCGCCGTGCTCGGCGCGGCCATGGAAGGCATCGAGGAAGGCCTCACACCGCCACCGCCCATCGACGGCAACGCCTACGAACACGACCTGCCGCAACTCGCCCCCAATTGGGGCGCGGCCATCGACCTGTTCGAAACGGACCCCTTCATCGCCCGTTGTCTGCCCAAGATGCTGATCCGTAACCTCGTCATGACCAAGCGCCAGGAACTGCGCTGCCTCGCTGATGTGCCCCGCAAGGAGCGCTGGAAGATCTACCTCGAAAGGGTCTGAGCCTCCTCCAGGCTTCCGCCTTCGGGCAAGCTTGGGGGATTGGTCCGGGGCAGATTCTGCCCCCTCTTGCCGGAAGCGATTCGCTCGGCTACCCTTAATTTGATCAAAAAAATCGGTGACTTCATGAAAATCGGCATTCTCCAAACCGGCCATGCCCCTGATGAACTCCAACCCCTGCTCGGCGACTACTCGGACATGTTCCAGGATTTGCTTCACGATCAAGGGTTTAGCTTCGACACCTATAGCGTGGTTGATAACGTCTTTCCCAATAGCGCTGAGGACGCGGATGGCTGGCTCATCACCGGCTCCAAACACGGTGCCTACGAAGACCATCCCTGGATTTCTCCGCTCGAAGACCTAATCCGCGACATCGCCGCCTCCGGCCGCCCCCTCATCGGCGTCTGCTTCGGGCATCAAATCATCGCTCAGGCCCTTGGCGGCAAAGTCGAAAAATACCCCGGCGGCTGGGCTGTCGGGCATCAGACCTATGATTTCGGCGGCGTGCCGCTCTCTTTCAACGCCTGGCATCAGGATCAGGTCACCGAACGCCCCGAAGGTGCCCAGGTGCTGGCATCCAATGATTTCTGTGAAAACGCCGCCCTGCTCTATGGCGACACGATCCTCACGGTGCAGCCCCACCCCGAGTTTGACGCCACCTTCGTGGCTGGCCTGATCGAAACACGCGGGCGCGGCAACGTGCCGGATGCCCTTCTCGATGCGGCACAGAACAATCTCGACAAACCCATCGCAAGCGAGAGCTTCGCCGACCAGATGGCCGATTTCTTCCGCAAGGAGCGCACAGCATGAGTACCTGGCTCAAAACCGCCCCCGAAGCGGCCCGTGAATACCTTGAAGGCAAACGCCTCGACGAGGTCGAATGTATCATTGGCGACCTGCCCGGCATTGCCCGAGGCAAAGCTGTCCCGGCCAAGAAGTTCGAACGCCAAGACTATTTCCACCTGCCTGACTCGATCTTCTACCAGACCATCACCGGCGGCTGGGGAGAGGCAGCTGGAGATGACGGATTCATCGAAAAAGACATGGTCCTGCGTCCCGACAGGGCGACGACCACCGCCGCGCCATGGACTGGTGACTGGACGCTTCAGGTCATCCATGACGCCTATGACACCGAAGGCAAACCGATCCCCTATAGCCCCCGCAACGTTCTCAAACGTGTGGTTGATCTCTACCGCGCCCAAGGCTGGGAACCGGTCGTCGCGCCGGAGATGGAATTCTATCTCGTCGCCCGCAATATCGACCCGGCCAAGGCGATTGAGCCGATGATGGGCCGCTCCGGCCGCCCCGCCGCCGCACGTCAGGCCTACTCCATGACCGCCGTCGACGAATTCGGCCCCGTGATCGATGACATCTATGATTTCGCCGAAGCGCAAGGCTTTGAAATCGACGGCATCACCCAGGAAGGCGGCGCCGGTCAGCTTGAGATCAACCTCCTGCATGGCGATCCGGTCAAGCTCGCTGACGAGGTCTTCTACTTCAAGCGCCTGATCCGCGAAGCCGCCCTGCGCCACGATTGCTATGCAACCTTCATGGCCAAACCGATCGAAGACGAACCCGGCAGCGCCATGCATATTCACCACTCGATTATCGACATCGAGACTGGCGACAATATCTTCTCCGGCCCGCAGGGCGGCGATACCGATGCCTTCTTCCATTTCATCGCCGGGCTACAAAACCACCTACCCTCGGCCATCGCGATGCTGGCGCCGTATGTGAATTCCTATCGCCGCTACGTGCGCGACCACGCCGCCCCGATCAACCTCGAATGGGCCCGCGACAACCGCACCACCGGTATCCGCATCCCGATTTCTTCGCCGAAATCGCGCCGCGTCGAAAACCGCATCGCGGGGATGGACTGTAACCCCTATCTCGGCATCGCCGCGTCTCTGGCCTGTGGCTATCTCGGCCTCATGGAAAAGAAACGCCCCGACGCCCAGTTCAAGGGCGACGCCTATGACGGCGAAGAGGACATCCCGCGCATCCTCGGCGGCGCGCTCGACCTCTTTGACGAGGCCGAGAAACTGCACGAGGTGCTCGGACCGGAATTTGCCCGCGTCTATTCCATTGTGAAACGCACGGAATACGAGGAATTCCTCTCCGTGATTTCGCCATGGGAACGTGAGCACTTGTTGCTCAACGTCTGATCCAGTTTCGGGCGCCCTGCGCCCGAAGCCTTCGGCGTGAGTATTTTGGCCAAGATGAAGACGAGGGCACAGGAATGAACCTGCTCTATGCCAATGATAAGCAAGGGGAATACCCCCAAAGCTGGTATGCTGCGACGGTCGACCCTCTCGCAGCCTTCCCCAAACTGCGCGGTGAGGCCAAAGCCGATGTGACCGTCATCGGTGCTGGCTATACCGGCCTCTCAACCGCACTGCACCTCGCCGAACGTGGCTATGACGTGGCCTTGGTTGAGGCCCATCGCGTCGGCTTTGGTGCCTCGGGCCGCAATGGCGGCCAGCTCGGCTCGGGCCAGCGCATGGAGCAAACCGACCTTGAAACGCTGGTCGGTGCCGACGATGCGCGCAAACTCTGGGATCTCGCCGAAGAGGCCAAAGACGTCACCAAGGACCTGATCGCCAAGCATAATATCGCCTGCCATCTGAAACCGGGCGTCGCGCATGCCTGTTTCAACGCACGCGAAGTGCGCCACGAACACGACTACGTGGCCCATCTTCAGGACCGCTATGGCTATGACCAGATCGAGGCGCTCGACCACGATGGAATCCAAGCCATCTGTCCCTCGCCCAAATATGTCGGTGGCTCGCTCGATATGGGCGCCGGACACCTGCATCCGCTCGCTTATGCGCTCGGCCTTGCCCGCGCCGCCGCTGCCGCAGGCGTGCGCATCTTTGAGAACACCCATGTCCACCATATCGACCATGGCCCTCGCCCCACCGTGCGTACCGACAAGGGGCGGATCACCTCGGATCACGTTGTCCTCGCCTGTAATGGCTATCTCGGCATGTTGGACCGCAAGGTCGCCGCGCGGGTCATGCCGATCAACAACTTCATCGCCGCCACCCGCCCTCTCTCCGAAGAGGAGCTGCAAACCGTTCTGCGCCGCGACGTGGCCATTGCCGATTCCAAGTTCGTCATCAACTATTTCCGCCTGAGCCACGACAATCGCCTGCTCTTTGGTGGCGGTGAAAGCTACGGCTATCGCTTCCCCTCGGATATCGCTGCCCTCGTGCGCAAACCCATGTCCGAGATTTATCCCCACCTCTCGGATATCGAGATCGACTATGCTTGGGGCGGCACGCTTGGCATCACCATGAAGCGCATGCCGCTCTTTACCCGCCTTGCGCCCAATATCCTTTCCGCCTCAGGGTATTCCGGCCACGGCGTCGGCACCGCGACCCATGCGGGCCTCCTCGCCGCCCAAGCCATCGCCGGGCAGAGCGAAGGCTTTGACACCATGGCCCGTGTGCCCAGCCCCGCCTTCCCCGGCGGCGGCATGATGCGCACCCCGCTTCTTGTCCTTGCCATGACATGGTTTGCCCTACGAGATCGCCTCGGCGTCTGACCCGTCACCAAAAATTCATATCCCTGCGACGCCCCGGCACTGGTTTTGCCGGGGCTTTTCTTTTATATTTTCCACAACTCAAATTAAGTAATGTGAAAACTATGACCCTGCCGCCGAACGTTTACGACGCCGAACCCATCCCGCCCTCCGCGCGCGAAGAGATCGACCGCCTGCTGCAATCTGGCGACCTGTTCCGCTACACCGCGCCGGAAAACGCGCCGGTTTCCCTGCTTGAGGCAGAGTTTGCCAAGATGATGGGCACCAAATACGCCCTTGCGGTGTCCTCTTGCTCGGCCGCGCTTTTCCTGTCGCTGAAGGCGCTCGACCTGCCGCGCGATGCGCGCGTGCTGATCCCCGGCTTTACCTTCGCTGCCGTGCCCTCCTCGGTCGTTCATGCCGATTGCGTGCCCGTGCTCTGCGAAGTTGGTGAAAACTACCGCATCGACATTGCCGACTTCGAAGCGCGCCTCGACGACGACATCTCCGCCGTCATCATTAGCCACATGCGCGGCCACACCTCGGACATGGACGCCATTATGGCGCTCTGCAATGACCGCAATATCCCCGTGATCGAAGACGCAGCCCATAGCCTCGGCACCGAATGGCACGGCCAGAAGATCGGCACCATCGGCGCCATCGGATGTTTCTCGTTTCAGTCCTACAAGCTCGTCAACGCGGGCGAAGGCGGCATCCTGATTACCGACGATGCCGATCTCGTCGCGCGTGCGGTCATCATGTCGGGCGCCTATGAACACACCTGGCAGAAACACAAAGCCCCCGAAGGCGACAATACCGGCGCGCTGGAACTGGCCTTTGCCCGCTGGCAGAACAAACTGCCGCTCTACAACCTGCGCCTCAACAACATGTCGGCGGCGATGATCCGTCCGCAGCTCCTTGAAGTGCCGCGCCGGGTGCGTGATGGCCGCGCCAATCACGACTATGTCGCCGGGCTCCTCAACGCCTCTGCCTGGCTCTCGGTCCCCGAGAAACTCGCCCCAGAAGCGCGCGCACCAGATTCGATCCAGTTCAACCTCGTCGGCATGGACGACGACCAAGTCCTCGCCTTTCAGGAGGCCGCCAATGCCCGCGGTGTCAAGGTGCAGGTCTTTGGCCGCTCGACCGACAACGCCCGCGCCTTCTGGAACTGGCAGTTCATCAAGGATCTGCCCGAGTTGCCGCAGACCCGCGCCATGCTGATGAATGCTTGCGATGTGCGCCTTCCGGCCCGCCTAAACAAAGACGAGCTTGATATCATTGCGGGCGCTCTGACCGGCGCTGCCCAAGAGGTCATGGCCCAAGCCGCGGCCTAAGAACGCCTTCGCCCTTCAACGAAAAAGGCGCCCCGCATCGCGAGGCGCCTTTTTATGTCGCGGGCCGCAATCGGCTTATTTCATCTTGCTGAGCTTGTCCTGCAATTCGGAGAGCTGTTTCTTGATATCATCAAGGTTCTCGCCCTCTTCTGAGGCTTCAGGAGCCTCTTCCCCAGTCGTAGTGCCCGGCGCCCAAGGGTTCATTCCGCTGGTCATCGCCTTCACAAAGGCTTCCTGCTGGGCCTGAATAACCTCAAGCCCCGGCACTTTCATGCCACTGCCCATGGTTCCCATAACCTTTTCCTGACTCTCGCGCAGCATATCGAACGAGGTCTGAAGGAATTGCGGCACCATGCTCGTGGCCTGCGTCGTATAGGCCCGCACCAGATCGTTGAGCACATTGACCGGCAACACATTCTCGCCCCGGCTTTCATGCTCGGCAATGATCTGCAGCAGGTACTGCCGGGTCAGGTCATCCCCAGTCTTGAGATCCACAATCTGAACCTCACGCCCATCGCGGATAAAACCCGCGATATCCTCCAGCGTGACGTAATCGCTGGTCTCCGTATTGTAGAGCCGGCGGCTCGCATATCGTTTGATAAGAAGCGGTTTCTTGTCGTCGGCCACAATCATCTCCCCAATTTCATGCGCAATGCAGAAAACCTTATGCCACTGCAGCGAAAACACAAACAAAAACAACCCGAGCAAATAGCCACGGGCAAAAAACTCGCGCAAAAAGAAAGGGCGAGCCAATGGCTCGCCCCCGCGCTCGGCACCGGACAGGGAGGAGAGAGGTGCCGAATATGTGCGCTGGTCTTACTTCGCGGTTGCCTTCTTGGCAGCAGCGGTCACCTCGTCGGTGGCTTTCTTGACAGCGGCGGTTGCCTCTTCGGTGGCGTCTTTGCCAGCAGCCATCAGAAGTTCAACAGTTTCCATCTGAACTTTTTTGGCGACTTCAGCGAAGGCGGCCATGTTCTCGGCGGCAACTTCTGCCTGAGCCGAGGCAAAATCGGTCATCGCTTTGGCGTAATCGGCCGGCTCTTCCTTGGCTTTTGCCATGTCGGTGAGCTTGGAGATGGTGTCTTTGGTCCACTTCGAGGAAATCTCCGAGGATTTCTCTGCGGCTTCAAGAGCAACCGAGGTCAGCTTCTCGTTCATGGATGCGGTGCTTTTGAACGCATCTTCCATTGCCGAAGTGTCAACCGGGAATGCGCCCATCATGTCTTTGAGCATCGAATTGAAATCTTGGGTCTTAGCCATCTGAACAGTTCCTTTTGAAATGTGCGGATCAATCCCGCGTTTCATCTTCTGGGAACAATATGCTTTCTGCAGCGCAGCATTTCAAGTATTTTTTGCTGCGCTGCAGAATAATTTCGGATTTTGTTTTGATTTCAGCGCGTTGCCAAAACCTTCACATAAGTCCCCGGGGCATCGCAAAGCACGGGATGTTCCGAATCACCAGGTTGCCGTGCTGGAACCATCTTGCCAGAGCGAGATGACAGCCATGTGTCCCACCGCGACCACCACGACCCTTCGGTGAACTTGGCACCCGCCATCCATTCCTCCGCCGTGCCGCTAATGTCCTTGTTGGTATAATGGCCATATTTCTTTTTGCTCGGCGGATTGACGATCCCGGCGATATGGCCCGACTCCGAGACAATGAAAGTCTTGTTCTTGCTCGCAGTCTGCTGAAAGCCGCGATAGCAATCTTTCCAGCGCGCAATGTGATCGGTCTCACAAGTCACAGAGCACAGCGGTAAATCCACATCGGAGATATGTAGCCGTTCACCGCACAGTTCGATCCCATCGGTGACGAACTGGTTCTTCTGGCAAAGCTGGCGCAGATATTCATGCGCCATCCGCCCCGGCAAACCCGAGCCATCGCCGTTCCAATACAGAAGATCAAACGCTGGCGGGGCCTCGCCCATCATATAGCTTTTGATCGCTGGCCCATAGATCAGGTCATTGGAGCGCAGGAACGAAAACGTCCGCTGCATGATAAAGGACCGCAATATCCCCTCATCCGCAATTTCCTCGTCGATCCCATCGATAAAGTCATTCTGCAGGAAAGGCGTGAATTCGCCCTGATCGCCGAAATCCGTAAGCGTGGTAAAGAAGGTCGCGGATTTGATTGACTTGTCCTTGCGCTTTTTCATCAACGACATGGTGAGATGCAGCGTCGTTCCGGCGATACAATAGCCCACCGCGTTGACCTGTTTCTCGCCGGTGATTTTCTTCACTTCATCAATCGATGCAAGGAACCCATCCTCAATATAATCCTCCATGCCCACATCGGCATAGGATCGGTCCGGGTTAATCCAGCTCACGATAAAGACCGTATAGCCCTGCCCGACCAGCCACTTGATAAGGCTGTTCTGCGCCTTAAGATCGAGGATGTAATACTTGTTGATCCAAGGCGGGTAGATGATGAGCGGCACCGCATGAACCTCTTCGGTCGTCGGTGTGAACTGCAACAACTCGAACATCCGGTTGCGGAACACGACCTTGCCGGGCGTCGTCGCGATATTGCTGCCGATCTCAAAGGCGCTCTCATCCGCCAGCCGCACCAGAAGCTCGCCATTATTGGCTTCAAGATCGGCAATCAGGTTTTCAAGCCCTTTGACCAACGATTCGCCGTCTGTCGCGATGGCCTTCTCGATCACATCCGGGTTGAGGCCCAGAAAGTTGGTCGGAGACATCATATCGATGATCTGCTGCGAGAAATATTCGAGCCGGTGACGATCTTTATCGGCAAGCCCCTCTACATCCTGCACCGCCGTGCGAATGGCCTCCGAGTTGCGCATATACTGCTGCTTGATAAAGTTGAAGTAGGGATGCGTCTGCCAGAGTGGATTGGAAAACCGGCGATCTGACGGGGTCTCGTCCGGTGCCGCCTCAAGCTTTCCCTGAAGCAGCATATGTTGCGCATCCACGAAGTGTTTAACCGATTTGGTCCAGAAATCGAGCTGATGCTCAATGACCTTGCCCGGGTTTTGCGAAAGGGATTGCATGTAGGCATTGGCTGCACTGACGAAAACCTCTTCGTCCGGCGCGTTCAAATCCCGGCGCAACGGTTTATGGTGCGACATGACCTCTGTAAGCCGCGCCGACAGCTCTTCAACCCGTGCCAGATTGGCGTTCAGTGCGTCCAGATTAGCCTCGGCGCCATTCTCTTTTGTTGTCATATTTAAAAAATAGCCCTATCCTCGCTGCTACGCAGCATAATGACGGCCCTCCTCAGGGCTCCTCGCTCCCTAGTGAGCGACAGTAAACGGGTTAATCAGGAGACGCAAATGCGCTACATGGCGACATATGACATGATGGAGACGGTCCGAAATACGAACCAATGGCTCGGGGCCTCTGCTCTCGCCATGGCCTCCTACCCAGCTTTTGCCCTTGTCCCAAACCCCGCGCTCGACTGGATGCGTGCCTGGGGCGAAGTCACTGAACGCACCTTCCAACGTATGGTGGTCAAGCCCGATTGGGGCATTCATTCCTTTACCTGTGACGACGGCCGTGATCACCTCGTCACCGTCGAAACCGTGGTCGAACGTGACTTTGGCGACCTGATCCATTTCTCGGTTCAAGGCCGCGAGCGCAAGAAGCGCCAAGTGCTCCTTGTCGCGCCCATGTCCGGTCACTATGCGACCCTGCTGCGCTCGACCGTTGTGTCGCTGCTGCCCGATTGCGAAGTTTACATCACCGATTGGCATAACGCGCGTGATATCCCCGTGTCCGCCGGCAAGTTCGATGTCGAAGACTATACGCTCTACCTTGTCGATTTCATGAAGGCGCTTGGCCCCGACACCCATGTGATCGCCGTCTGCCAGCCCGCACCGCTGACCCTCGCCGCAACGGCCTACCTCGCCGAGGAAGACCCAAAGGCCCAGCCCCGCTCGCTGACCCTGATCGGCGGCCCGATCAACCCTGATGCCGTCGCCACCGAAGTGACGGACTTCGGCAATCGCGTCACCATGGGACAGCTTGAGGAAACCGCAATCCAACGCGTAGGATTCAAATATAAAGGCGCTGGCCGTCTCGTCTATCCGGGCCTGCTACAGCTCAACTCCTTTATGTCGATGAATGCCGATCGCCACAGCAAAGCCTTCCGTGACCAGATCATGCGCGTCACACGTGGCGAAGCCTCCGACCACGATGCCCACAACCGCTTCTACGACGAATACCTCGCCGTGATGGATATGGCGGCCGAATTCTACCTCTCGACCGTGGATCGTATCTTCAAGAAATGCGAAATCGCCAAGAATGAATTCGTCGTCGATGGCCGCAAGGTCGACATCGGCAAGATCACCACCGTCGCCGTCAAAACCGTCGAAGGCGCCAAGGACGACATCACCGCCCCTGGCCAATGTATCGCCGCGCTTGATCTCTGCACCGGCTTGCCGGACTCGAAAAAGGCAAGCCACGTCGAACCCGGCGCAGGTCATTACGGCATCTTCGCCGGTAAAAGCTGGCGCAACAACATCCGCCCGCTGGTGCTCGAATTCATCGACGCCAATGCCGAGGCGCCCAAAGCCAAAGCCAAACCGGTCAAAAAAGCCGCCAATAAAAATACCGCCGCCTAAACCAAGGCTGCGCATCACGCTTACAACGGGGGCCTTCGGGTCCCCGTTTTCGCTTTCACCTACTGAAGAACGTAAGGCTGGCGCATCCAGTCCCGAAGCGCCGCCGTGGTCACTTCCGGTTGCTCAAGCGTCGGCAGATGCCCCGCCCCCTCAATCACCTTGAGTTCGGCATAGGGGATCAACTCGGCCATAAAACTGTGCCGCTTAACCGGCGTTAGCCGATCATGCTCGCCACATAGAACCAGCGCGGGCACCTTGCATTTGCGTAATGTGCTTTGCTGGTCGCGCCGCCGTTGCAAGGCGCGCGCCTGACGCACGAAAACATCCGGCCCAAGATACATCCCCATTTCTTTAACCATGGCGAGGATCTCCGCCCGCTGCGGTCCCGGCGCGAGGTATTCGGGCTGCATGAACCCTTCGAGGACTTTCTCAAGCCGCCCCGAACGCGCCCCCACAATCATCGGCTCATAAGCCGAAGCGCTCTGCGGCGTCTCCGCCAGAGGATTGGTATCCAAGAGCGCAATCCGCGAGACCCGATCCGGCGCCCGGCGCAAGATCTCCATCGCCACGATGCCGCCAAAGCTCAACCCCGCCAGAGCGAACTTCGCTGGTAATAGTGGCAGGATCGACGACGCCACCTCCTCAACCCGCTCTCCCCCGGTCACAGGGGCGGTCATCACCGCGAATTCCGACGATAACTCCGCGATCTGCGGCCCAAACAGGCGCGCATCGCACATCATTCCGGGAAGCAGAACCAATGGCTCCGACATGCTGACCTCGCCTCTTTGAAAGCGCAATTTCTAACGATTGCACCGATACTTTCCGCCCAAGGGCGGGGAAGGTCAACACTTACTGATAACCACTCCAGCGAAAGGCGCCATCTGGCCCAAGCGGTGCAAACGGGTTAAACGCCACTTCCCAGATGTGCCCGTCGGGATCGGCGAAATACCCGTGATGCCCGCCCCAGAACACATCCTGCGCCGGTTTCAAAAGCTTGCCGCCCGCCGCTACCGCGCGTTCAAGAAGCGGCGCGACCTCTTCCTTACCGCGCACATTGTAGGCGAGCGTGATACCGCCATGCCCGGCCAACGCCTCTTCCGACACCCCGATATCCTCGGCCAGTGCCGCGCGCGGAAAAAGGCCAAGCGTCTGCCCAATCAGGTCAAAGGCGATAACCCCGGCCTGGCTCTCGACCCGCTGCCAGCCAAGCGCCTCGTAGAACGCTGCCGCCTTTTCCATATCCGCAACCCCAAGGGTTACAAGGCTCATGCGTTGTTCGTATTTCACATCATCCATGACTTTATCTTTACCCTACAATCCATTGATCCAATTTAGAAAAGAGTCGACTGCAATGTCCGTCTGCCCCGGCGAAAGATGATCTCCCGCAATCACATGTGACGACGGATCATCCCCCTTCTTCACAGTAACCGCATGCATCGTCGCAGCACCGCCCCAGTCCTCGGCAACCGCCCTTGTCGCGCGATGATCGACAACCGAATCCGCATCCGAAAACCAGAACAGCGCCGGGATCTGAACCGTGCTATAGTCCTGCGCCCGCGCATGTTTCACCAGCGCCGCCATCTGAAACAGAGCCCTCGTCGGATAAGAATGTGTCCAATATTTCGCATGCGCCGCGTTCTCCGGCTCCCAACTGCGCGTCTCTCCGACAATCAACGGCACCCAATAGCGCGCCGCCGGAAGTGTCAGGACAAAAGCCGCTGGGTCGTTGATCGCAAAATTGGGCGAGATCAGGATCATCCCCACCACATCCTGCATCAGGTCGGGCTGCAACGCCGCCTCCGCCGCCAATGTTGCTCCGGTCGAGGTTGCCATCAAAACAACCTCATCACCAATTTTCCTTGCAACAGCAATGGATTGCGCGACATCCTGCATCCACTTTTCTGCCGTCACATCCGCCAGCGCAACCCCGTTCCGTCCATGCCCGGCAAGCCGCGTATAGACAAGATTTGCACCTAACTCCGCCGCAACACGGTCCGGCACCGGCCGAATTTCCTCGCTTGTGGCCGAGAACCCGTGCACATAGACGATGACTTTGTCGGTCTTCTCTCCCGCGGCTCCAGCCCAGACCACGCGCTTTTCAACGCCGGGCGTCAGATCATCAAACCGCGTCTCCTCAGCCGCCAGATACGCCTCGACATCTTCCCCGATCTCCACCGGATCAAAGGCCGGCGTGATAGAAACCGCCTCACGCGGCCCAAAGAACCACAGCCCGCAAAACGCCAAACCGACAACAAGAAAGAACCGCCCAAGGTATCGCCCAAATGTTCGCATCAGACATGAACCTTAGATGAAATCACCTCTTCAACAGATTTTTCAATCAGCTTTAGACAAGTCTCATCTGAAAACCGATGATCCGCCCCTTTAACAAACGTAAGCCGAATATCTTCCGCCTCCGCGTGATCGAGTAGCCGCAGCGCCACCTCCCGGCTGACCGCCTCGTCCTCGGTCCCCTGCAACATCCGTACAGGGAACGGCAGCGCCAGAGGCGTGCGCAGCACAAGCCGCTTGCGCCCATCTTCGATCATCCGCCGGGTGACGATATAGGGATCCATATAATCCGAGGGCAGTTCCACGAACCCAACCGCGTCCATTGCCTGTTTCTGCTCCTCCGAGAACCCCGCCCAGTAGCTATCCTCGGTAAAGTCCGGAGCCGCGGCGACGGTCACCATCCCCGCGATCCGCTCCGGGATGGCCTTGGCAAGCAAAAGCGCCTGCCAGCCCCCCATAGACGACCCCACAAGGATCAGCGGCCCCGAAGTCAACGCTGTGACCGCCTCCAACGCGTCCTCGTGCCAATCGCCGATACAGCCCTCTTCGAATGTCCCGGAACTTTCCCCATGCCCCGAATAATCAAACCGAAGGAAACTCTGCCCCCGCGCCTTGGCCCATTCCTCAAGATGAATCGCCTTGGTGCCCTCCATATCGGATTTAAGCCCCCCGAGGAAAACCACCGTTGGCCCGGTCTCGCCGCTCTTGTGATAGGCGATCCGCCGCCCTTGTGTTGTGTCCAGATATTGGGCGTGCATGGCCTGTCTCCCGTTATTTACAGCCCCATCATGCCGGGGGACGCGGCGCACCACAACTCTCCGCTCTCGAAAATGTCACGCGCGTATTTCCCGCGCGCAGGGCCTCCATTTTCGAAATTCCCCGCAAACTCTGCCGAAATTACGCCCATATTCACGCACTCCCCGCATCCCCCCTCAACTAAGAAGGAGAAAGCGCAACAGGGAGCCACACATGACCACGCAAATCCACGTCTATCAATCCATCGCCCGTGCCATTGCCGACCAAGGGGTCGATACCATGTTCGGCCTGATGGGCGATGCCAACCTGTTCATGGTCGATAGCTATGTGCGCGACTGCAAAGGCCGTTTTGTGCCCGCCGCCCACGAAGGCAGCTCGGTCCTGATGGCCATGGCCTATACCCATGTAGCGGGCAAGATTGGCGTCGCGACCGTGACCCACGGCCCCGCCCTCACCAACTGCATGACCGCCCTGACCGAAGGCGCGCGCGGGCATGTGCCGTTCGTGCTTCTTGCCGGGGATACCCCCGTGGACAACCCGCGCCACCTGCAAGGCATTGACCAACGCGAGGTCGTCAAGGCAACAGGCGCAGGCTTTGAACAATTGCGCAGCCCCGAGACCGCCGCCAAGGACGTGGCACGCGCCTTTTACCGCGCGCAGGTCGAACGCCGCCCCATCGTCCTGAATATGCCCGCCGATTTCATGTGGCAGAAAACCACCCACGAAAAGCACGTGCTCGATGTCTTTACCGCTCCCGGCGGTGTGGCCGAGGGCGACACGCTCGACAATGCCATCGGCATGATCGCCTCGGCCCGTCGCCCCCTGATCCTCGCGGGTCTTGGCGCTGTCGATGCGCGCGATCAACTCATCAAACTGGCCGACCGGATTGAGGCGCCGCTTGCGACGACGCTTAAGGCCAAGGGCCTGTTCAACGACCACCCACATAACATCGACATTTTCGGCACGCTTAGCACGCCTGCCGCCTATGACCTGATCGCCAAAGCCGACTGCATCATCTGTTTCGGCACCGGCCTGCATGATTTCACCACCGACAAAGGCAAACTGATGTCGGGCAAACGTATCGTGCAGGTCGACATCGCACCCTCGCAGATCGGTGGAGGCTTGCACCCCGACGCCGCCCTCGTCGCCGACGCGGGCCTGACGGCGGAAACCATCCTCTACTGGCTCGACGAGGCCGAAATCCCCGCCAGCGGCTTTACCCGAGATCTCGACATAGAGGCGCTGACCCTGCACCCCACCGGCCCGAATAAAACCGCGGAGGGTTGCATCAACTTTGTTCATGCTCTGGAACAGCTCGAAGCCCTGTTCCCCAAGGACCGGATCGTCGTCACGGACGGGGGCCGCTTCATGACCGAGGTCTGGTGCCGTATTTCTGCGCCCAACCCGCATAGCTTTGTGCCGACGGTGAATTTCGGCTCTATCGGCCTTGGCCTGCAAGAGGCGATCGGCGCCGCCGTGGCCGATCCTGACCGCCCCACCGTGCTCTTTACCGGCGATGGCGGCTTCATGATGGGCGGCATCAACGAATTCAACACCGCCGTGCGCATGGGGCTCAACCTGACCGTGATCGTCGCCAATGATTCCGCCTATGGCGCCGAACATATCCAATTCCTCGACCGTCAGATGGACCCCTCCCTGTCGGAATTCCAATGGCCCTCCTTCGCCGCCACCGCGACCGCTTTGGGCGGCGTAGGCGTCGAGGTCCGTTCTGACGCCGATCTCGAAAAGGCACTGGACATGCTGCGCGGCCATACATCCGGCCCCGCCCTGATCGAGCTGCACCTCGATCCCCATGACGTGCCGCGAATGCGCGCCTGACCCAACTGCGCGACCATTCGCCTCTCTGACCGGGCACCCTCGCGTGCCCGGTTGACATGGGCGCGCATCGGGCGCAAAACCCCAGCCGAACCATATACCCGCAACCGGGCGTTCCGTGGGCGCCAAACTGACGAGGAGCTTGAGGCTGATGGCCGATATTTCCCTGACTTTTCCCGATGGCAATGCACGTTCTTATGGCAAGGGCGTAACCCCTGCCGAGGTCGCATCCTCCATCTCCACCTCCCTTGCCAAAAAGGCGATCTCCGCAACGGTCAATGGCCAGCACTGGGATATGCAATGGCCGATTGATGCCGATTCAGAGATCGCCATCAACACCATGAAGGACAACGACGCCGAAGCGCTCGAACTGATCCGGCATGACCTTGCCCATATCATGGCCCGCGCCGTGCAGGAAATCTGGCCCGATGTGAAGGTCACCATTGGCCCGGTAATCGACAATGGCTGGTATTACGATTTCGACCGCGAAGAGCCCTTCACCCCCGAAGACCTTGGCGAGATCGAAAAGAAGATGAAGGAAATCATCAACCGCCGTGATCCCGTCACCACCGAAATCTGGGAGCGTGACCGCGCTGTGGCCTTCTACGAGGCCAATAACGAGCCCTATAAGGTCGAACTGATCGAGGCGATCCCCGGCGATGAGCCGCTGCGCATGTATTGGCACGGCCACTGGCAGGATCTCTGCCGCGGTCCGCACCTTCAACACACCGGTCAGGTGCCTGCCGACGCCTTCAAACTGATGAGCGTTGCCGGGGCCTACTGGCGCGGCGATTCCGACCGCGCCATGCTTCAGCGCATCTACGGCGTCGCCTTCAAGAACAAGGAAGACCTCAAGAAGTATCTCCACATGCTTGAGGAAGCCGCCAAACGCGACCACCGCAAGCTGGGCCGCGAGATGGACCTCTTCCACATGCAGGAAGAAGCCCCCGGTCAGATTTTCTGGCACCCCAACGGCTGGACTATCTACACCATGCTTCAGGACTACATGCGTCGCCAGCAAACACGCGGCGGCTATGTCGAAGTGAACACCCCGCAGGTCGTCGACCGCAAGCTCTGGGAAGCTTCGGGCCACTGGGACAAGTATCAGGAAAACATGTTCATCGTTGAAGTCGACGAGGAACACGCCCGTGAAAAGGCTGTGAATGCGCTCAAGCCCATGAACTGCCCCTGCCACGTGCAGATTTTCAACCAAGGCCTCAAATCCTACCGTGATCTGCCGCTGCGCATGGCCGAATTCGGCTCCTGTAACCGTTACGAGCCTTCGGGTGCCCTGCACGGCATCATGCGCGTGCGCGGCTTTACTCAGGACGACGCGCATATCTTCTGCACCGAGGCCCAGATCGAGGACGAAACCAAGAAGTTCATCGACTTCCTCTCCGAAATCTACCGCGACCTCGGATTTGAAAACTTCTCGATCAAGTTCTCTGACCGCCCCGACACCCGCGCTGGCTCGGACGAGGTCTGGGACAAATCCGAATCCGCCCTCATGGCCGCCACCAAGGCCGCAGGCTGCGATTTCGATCTGAACCCGGGCGAAGGGGCCTTCTACGGTCCCAAACTCGAATTCGTCCTGACCGACGCCATCGGACGTGATTGGCAGTGTGGCACCTTGCAGGTCGACTTCGTCCTGCCCGAGCGCCTCGACGCAACCTATATCGGCGAAGACGGCGCAAAACACCGCCCCGTCATGCTCCACCGCGCGACGCTCGGCTCGTTCGAGCGCTTTATCGGCATCTTGATCGAGGAACACGCCGGCAAACTGCCCTTCTGGCTCGCCCCGCGTCAGGTCGTCGTCGCCTCTATCGTCTCCGAGGCCGATGACTATGTGTACGAAGTGGTAGATGCCCTCAAAGCCGCTGGTGTGCGCGCCGAGGCTGATACCCGCAACGAGAAGATCAACTACAAGGTCCGCGAACATTCTGTGGGCAAAGTGCCGGTCATTCTTGCCATCGGCAAACGCGAGGTCGAAGAGCGCACCGTCTCGACCCGTCGCCTCGGCGAGAAACAAAGCAAGGTCCAGAGCATCGACGAGATTGTAACCGAACTCGCGAAAGAGGCATCGCCGCCCGATCTCGCCTAATGCGATTGACCGAAATTGCAACAAACACACGGGCGCGCCTTGGGAAACCGGGGCGCGCCCGTCCCTTTACGAAACATTTCCCCAAAAATTCCCCGGCTTTCCTCACAAAACCGTCACGTCCTCTGACGCACGCGTGACACACAGGCCCGTGATTGGCCCGTGACAGGCTGCCACACCTAATCTCTTCCCATGCCGCCCACTTCGGTCGGCCTAGTTTTCAAAACCAAAGGGAAGAAAATTCATGTCCAAGACCATCAAAACTCTCGCCGTTGCAAGCGCCGTTGCCGCCGCCGTCACCGCATCGACCAACGCCGCACACGCCATGGAAAAAGAAAAATGCTACGGCGTTTCGCTCGCAGGCCAGAACGACTGCGCCGCCGGCCCCGGCACGACCTGCGCAGGCACCTCGACCGTCGATTATCAGGGCAACGCCTGGACCCTCGTCGACCAGGGCACCTGCATGGATATCGACCTGCCCAACATGACCGACGGTTCCAAGCGCATGGGTTCGCTCGAAGCACTTGACCGCGATCTCCCGGCATAAACCTCTCTGGCGTCCCGTCCCTCGGCGGGACGCCCCCTCTCTCCTTTCGAAAGATGCCAGCGATGCTTGATTCCGTCCCCCATGACCCGAAACTCCCCGCCGCCCCCGGCGTCGGCTATAAACCCCAGCATTTCAATGACATCGTCACCGATCCCGGCACGGTTGGCTGGCTCGAAATTCACGCCGAAAACTATATGGGCGATGGCGGCCGCCCCCTTGCGCAACTGCGTGCATTGGCCGACCGATTCCCGATCTCCGTGCATGGCGTTGGCCTCTCCATCGGTGGAGAATCCCCGCTTGATCCCGATCATCTCGCCCGGCTGAAACACCTTGTCACCTGGCTGAACCCGGCCTCTTTCTCCGAACATCTCGCATGGTCCACCCATGAGAGCGCCTTTCTCAACGACCTCCTGCCGCTCCCCTACACCGACGACACCCTTGCCCGCGTCTGCACCCATATCGATCAGGTGCAAGAGGCCCTCGCCCGCCCCATGCTGCTTGAAAACCCCTCAAGCTACCTCGCCTTTGCCGAGAGCACATGGTCCGAGCCCGATTTCCTGCGCGAAGTGAGCCGCCGGACCGGCTGCGGCCTCCTTCTTGATGTCAACAACGTCTTTGTCTCCGCCACCAACCTCTCCTACGATCCACGCGCCTATATCGCTGATTTCGCTCTGGAAAAGGTCGGGGAAATCCATCTTGGCGGCCATGACGAGGACGAAGACGAACATGGTGCGCCGCTCCTCATCGACAGCCACGGTGCCCCCATCGTCGATCCCGTTTGGGCGCTTCTCGACCATACGCTCGCCCTCTCCGGCCCCAAGCCAACCCTCATTGAGTGGGACAATGACGTCCCCGACTGGGCCACCCTCGAATCCGAGGCCGCGCGCGCTGCTGCCGCCCTCGCGCTGGTGTCCGCATGACCCGTCAAACCGATTTTCGCGCGGCGATCCTCGATGCCGAACTCGCCGCGCCGCCCGGCCTCCTCGATGGGTTGGGCCGTCCTTCGCCGCGCCGCTTCAACGTCTATCGCAACAACGTCGCTGTTTCCCTGAGCGAAGCACTTGAGACCGCCTTCCCGGCTGTCGCTCGCCTCCTTGGCGAGGACAATTTCCGCGCCATCGCGGGTCGCTTCCTGCGCCTCTCCCCGCCCGACAGCCCCCTGATGATGCAATATGGTGCCGCCTTCCCCGACTTCCTCGCCGGGATCGAGGCCCTCGCCTCGATGGGCTACCTGCCCGATATCGCCCGCGTTGAACAAGCCCTGCGCCTGTCCTACCACGCTGCCGATCACACGCCCCTGCCGCCCGATGCCCTCGCCGAGGTCGCGCCCGAGGCCCTGCCAAATCTGCGGTTCACCCTCGCCCCCTGCGTTCAGCTCCTGACATCAAACTGGCCGATTCACGACATTTACCGTTACGCCCTGACGCCCGATGCGCCCAAACCGCGCGCCACACCACAGGATATTTTGATCTCTCGTGCCGGATTTGACCCCGCTCCACAGCTCCTTCCCGCCGGAGGTGCCCCTTTCCTGCACGCCCTGATGGACGGCGAAACCCTTGGGAATGCTGCCGCATCAGCCAGCGAACACACCCCCGATTTCGATCTCTCCACTTGCCTTTCTCTGCTCCTGTCAGCTCAGGCTATCACCTCACTCAAAACTTGAGGATAAGACATGAATACTCTGATTAAATTATATAATTCCGCTTCTCTTGGCATCGAAAAACTCGACACCTTCCTGCCCACACTGGCGCGTTTCATCTTCGCCGCCACGCTTCTGATCTATTTCTGGAATTCCGCCAAAACCAAACTTGGCGATGGCCTTTTCGGTATCCTCAGTTCCTCAAGCGGCGCTTATGTGCAAATCTTCCCGCGCGTCTTCGAAGCCGTAGGCTATGACAGCTCGCAACTTTCACTTTTCCAACATTTGATCGTGCTTGCCGGAACCTGGGCCGAGTTCATTCTCCCCGCCCTGATCGTGCTTGGCTTGCTGACCCGCCTTGCTGCGCTCGGCATGATCGGCTTCGTCACCCTGCAATCGCTGACCGATCTTTACGGCCACGGCGGCATCCAACACCCCGAAACCCTCGGCGCGTGGTTTGACCGCATCCCCGACGGGGTGATCCTCGATCAACGCGCCTTCTGGGTCTTCCTGCTTGTGCTCTTGGTAATCAAAGGCGCAGGGCCGATCTCTCTGGACCGGCTCCTCGCGCCGCGCTTGGGCTCAAAAATGTGACTTCGGCTCGTCCGGCTTGCCCGCCGCAATGGCGAGGATACCGCCAAGCGCGGAAAAGCTAATCGGGAACATGGTAAAGACGTTGAAATCAAACGCCACATACATCCCAAGCGCCGAAAGCAGCATCAGGATACCGCCCCAAAGCGCCCGCGCGCGCGCCATCGCGCCCCCGGCAATCGCCAACATCGGCGCGAAAAGCCCGCCAAAGCGCACAAGCTGCACGTTCTGGACCTGCTCAAACAGGTCCGGAACTTCGCCATAGCGATCAATGAGATCCGTATAGCCCCAGCTGAAAAATCCGATCAGCATCCCGCCGAGACCGGCAATAATTCCAAGGGTCAAAGCTGCGTTACGCATGAGGGGCTCCTTTACTCGTCAGGCCCCCTACATAGGCGCGCAACACCGCTTAGCCAAGGGCCGCCTGCACATCCTTGCCCCAGCCAAGGTAAAGCGCGCCATCTACCTCGACCAACGGCCGCTTCATCAGAGTCGGATGCGCCTGAAGTAGGGAAATCGGCTCTTGCCCACGCTCTTCTTCGCTCAAACCGCGCCATGTGGTTGACCGCGTATTAACCAAAGCGCCACCAAATTCCTCATATGCTTTTTTCAGGACATCCTCCGGCACGCCCTCGGCGCGGACATCCACGAATTGCGCATTTTCAAGAACTTTCAACGCCTTGCGGCACGTATCGCATGTCTTAAGCCCGTAGAGTCGCATGATTTCCCCTCTCTTCATGCGCCAGACCTGCCTCCCGGTGCGGTATTTTTCAAGTCGTTTTGCTTGATTTTTACATTCGCCGTGCAATCCTCAGGATAGCATTTGTTCTGCTGCCCGGACGCATCTGCCGTCCGGGTCGGCGAATTTGATGTGTCCGTCGGTGCATTTTCCCGGCGGAAAGCAAGGCAATAGAAGGAGACACGGTATGCCTGTTGGCACCGTTAAATGGTTCAATACCACCAAAGGATTCGGCTTTATCGAGCCGGAAGAAGGCGGCAAAGACGTCTTCGTCCATATTTCCGCCGTCGAGCGTTCGGGCATGACCGGCCTCGCCGACAATCAGAAAGTGTCGTTCGAGCTTATCGAAGGCCGTGACGGACGACAGATGGCAGGCGACCTCAAGGCGCTTTGACGTGGATCGGGGCGCTCTGCGCCCCGTCTCTTACGCCTCAGTCGCAGCCCTTCGCGCCCGCCGGGCAATCATAACCGCCCCAATAGCTGCGCTGCGAGGCGCGGTTATAATAGGTTTCGCCCGTATTCGGCGTGCCACAGCAGATCACACCACCCATGGTGATCGGCTGAAGCCCGCTTGGACAGTAATTCGCCGAGACCGGGACCGGATGGATCATGATCCCCTCGGGCTGGTTTATCGGGCCGATCTGTGGCGCATTGCTGCTCCAGGTCTGAGCCAGAGCCGGGGCCGCGACAAAAGCAAAAACAGCTGCGTATTTGAAAATCTTCGTCATTGGGAATCCTTCCCACACAAGAGAGCTACCATGGTGAATGGCCCAAAACTACGGGGCGCGCCGCCCGCGTGTCAATTTCCCGAATGGAAACAGCCTGTTTTGTCGCGCACTTAATGCTTAGCGGCGCAGATATTCATGCAAGACACAGCGTGGCGCCTCATCGCGCAGCGCATGTTGCCCGATCTCCCGCCATGTCTCGACACCGAACTCGGGAAAAAATGTGTCCGCCCCTTCGACCGTCATATCGACCTCGGTCACAAGGAGCCGCTGCGCCAACGGCATCATCGCCGCGTAAATCCCCGCGCCGCCGATGCCATAGACCCGCCGATACCCCGCCGCATGGGCCATCTCGACCGCCTCTTCAACCGATTCCACCTGATGCTCGGCAAGGCCCGCCTGCCGTGTCACCACGATATTCATCCGGCTCTTGAGCGGCTTGACCGGCAGGCTATCCCACGTATGGCGCCCCATGATGATCGCCCCGCCCAGCGTCTCGCGCTGAAACGCTTTCATATCTTCGGGCGCATGCCACGGAATGGTGTTTTCCTTACCGATCGCGCCATTGCGATCCCGTGCAACAATCAAAGAAATCATAGACTTACACCGCGACAGGGGCCGGGATCGACGGATCCGGGTCATAGTTCAGGATCTCGAAATCCTCGTATTTGAAATCAAAAAGCGACGCCACATCGCGCCGGAGCCGCAATTGCGGCAGCGGTTTTGGCGTCCGGGCAAGCTGCTTTTCGACCTGCTCCATGTGATTGGAATAGATATGCGCGTCGCCAATCGTATGGATGAAATCGCCCGGTTCATACCCCGTCACATGCGCCAGCATCACAAGGAGAAGCGAATAAGACGCGATATTGAACGGCACCCCAAGGAACATATCCGCCGAGCGTTGGTAAAGCTGAAGATGCAGCTTGTTCCCCGCGATCCGCACCTGCCAGAGCGTATGACACGGCGGCAAGGCCATATCCGGCACATCCGCAGGGTTCCAGGCCGACACGATCAACCGGCGGCTATCGGGCGTGGCCTTGATCGCCTCCACAAGGTCGGCAATCTGATCCACCTCGCCCGCATGGAAAAGCTCCCGGCCCTCCGCGTCCGTGCCCGCGGCCTCAAGCTTGGGGAAATGGCGCCACTGATGGCCATATACCGGGCCGAGATCGCCGTTTTCATCGGCCCACTCGTCCCAGATCGAAACCCTATTCTCTTTGAGATAGCCAATATTGGTATCCCCCGCGAGGAACCAAAGCAGTTCATGAATGATCGAGCGCAGATGCAATTTCTTTGTCGTCACAAGCGGAAATCCATCCGCCAGCGGATAGCGCGCCTGCATCCCGAAATAGGAAAGCGTCCCGGTGCCGGTGCGATCCGAGGACTCCACACCGTGCTCAAGAATCGTCTTCAGAGCCTCATGGTATTGCCGCACGCGCCGTCCCCCCTAGGTCAACCAGTCCAAATCTGCGTTCCCTCCGTCATAAAGCCTTCGTGATCCTGCGCCAAGGCGGTTTAGGCTGGCTTTGGCTGGGCGGGTTTGCTTTCATCGCGCCAAGCAACGTAAAAGGAACACCCTCATGCATCTGAAATACCTGCACACCATGGTGCGCGTGAAAGACCTCGAAGCGTCGATGGCCTTTTACGCGCTGCTCGGCCTCAAAGAAACGCGCCGCTACGAGAGCGAGGCGGGCCGCTTCTCGCTCATCTTCATGGCCCCCGAGGGACAGGAAGAGTGTCCGGTCGAGCTCACCTACAACTGGGACGGCGATGACGCGCTGCCCTCGGATTCGCGCCATTTCGGCCATCTCGCCTATGAGGTCGGCAATATCTACGAGATGTGCCAACACCTCATGGACAATGGCGTCACGATCAACCGCCCGCCGCGCGATGGGCGCATGGCTTTCGTGCGCTCGCCCGACAACATCTCGATCGAGTTCCTGCAAGAGGGCGATCCCCTGCCCCCGGCCGAACCCTGGCTCAGCATGGAGAACACCGGCCATTGGTGAGCGCGCCGATGCGTACTCTCTGCTGCTTGGCGGCGTTGCTCTGTCTCGCGGCTCTGCCCGCGCGTGCAGTGGACTGCCGCCTCGCGCTGGCGCTGGCCATGGATGTGTCGAGTTCGGTCAATGCGACTGAGGACGCGCTGCAACGGCGCGGCCTTGCCCGCGCGCTCCTCTCCCCGGATGTGGAGCGCGCCTTTTTCATCTCTCCCCAGCCCGTCGCCCTTGCCGTTTATGAATGGAGCGGGCGCTATAATCAGGAAATCCTTCTCGACTGGACCCTGATCGAGACCCCCGCCACCCTCTATGACGTCGCCGCCATCCTTGCCGCGTCCAAGCGCAGCACGACAAAATTCCCAACCGCGCTTGGCTATGCCCTCGGCTATGGTGCGACGCTATTTCAATCCGCCCCGCGCTGCCTCTACAACACGCTCGATGTAAGCGGTGATGGCAAGAACAACGAAGGGTTCGGCCCCGAAGAGGCCTATAACGCCTTTGATTTTCGCGACATTGTGGTCAACGGTCTTGCGATCAATGCCGCCGAATTCGAGGCGGAAACCGATCTCTTGCCGTACTACCAGAATGAAGTCCTGCACGGCCCCGGTGCCTTTTTGGAGGTCGCCAATGGGTTTGAGGATTTCGAACGCGCCATGCAGCGTAAACTGGAACGTGAACTTAGCCCGCCCACCCTCGGCGCCCTGATCTCCCCCAAAGACACCCGCACTCGTTAATCTTCAACACACGCCAAACACACGGGGTCAGAGGGGCGCAAACCCTTAGTAAATATAGCGAATTTGGTCAGTCCAATAGCGTTCGACCCGGCGCAGGGCAAAGGTGATCTCCTCGATCCCTTCAGAGCCAAGAACGCCCTTATCCTGCAACCCATCGGCATGACGTTCAAACAGGGCCGCGATCACGTCGCGAATTTCGCGCCCCCTCTGCGTCAACCGGACCCGCACCGAGCGGCGATCAATTTCGCAACGCTGATGGTGCATGAACCCCATCTCGACGAGCTTCTTGAGATTGTAGCTGACGTTACTGCCCTGATAGTAGCCGCGCGATTTCAACTCGCCCGCCGTGACCTCGTTGTCGCCAATATTGAACAACAACAGCGCCTGCACCGCGTTGACCTCAAGAACCCCGACCCGTTCAAACTCATCCTTGATGACATCAAGCAAGAGCCGATGCAGCCGTTCGACCAATGCCAGCGCATCAAGATAAGCGTCCATAAACCCCTTATCGAGGCGCGGCTCAAGCTGTGTGTGAATGCTCATCTGCATCTCCGACTCTTCTCGTGTTGAGACAGAGATTGCGGCACAAAGCCCAACAATCGGTTAAGCCGAGCGCAGATTGCCTAAAATGCGATGTAAACCGTCAGCCGCTGATCGCCCGCGAGATATCGTCGATCAACGCCTGAAACCGGTCGGGCGCAGGGCGCTGGCCCGTCACCCATTGATAAAGGTCCTGATCATTTTCCTGAAGCAGGTCGTCATAAAGATTGAGCGCCGCCTCCTCCATCCCCGCAAGATTGTCATCCGCATAGCGGTCAAGGATGATGTCCATTTCCTTGATACCCCGGCGCATAGAGCGCATCTTGAGGCGTTTCAGGCGGTTCTCGCGGGTCTCAGTCATCTCAGGTAAAATCCTTCAGCTTCAACCGAAGCTTCTTTTCCAACCGCGCCATCTGGTCAAGCTTCAATTTGAGATCGGTGCGCAGATCGCGCATCTCGACAAGGATCGCATCAAGGCCCGGCACGGTTTCCTCTTCCGAGACTTCCTCAACACCTTCACCTTCACCAATGAGAAGCCAGCCGACCGAGACATTAAGAAGCCCCGCCATCATCTGAAGCTTGTTGGCGCGCGGCTCGGAGAGATCATCTTCCCAGCTCTTGACCGTCGAAAGCTTGACCCCAAGACGCCGGGCAAACTGGCCCTGTGTCATACCTGCCGCGCCCCGCGCGGCGGCCAGACGGTCGCCGAAAGTCGCCACATCCTCGCTGAACCAATTGCCCTCGCTTTGATCCAGGATGGTTTCCTGCGTCATTTGTTCCGTCTCCTATGGCCAAGCCGCTTGATCGGGTCTCGGGCGCACCCTAAGACATGGGGGAACTGAATACAAACGAGGTCCCCATGTCCTTCCTTTCCGAGACACTCTCCCGCGTCAAACCGTCACCGACCATCGCCGTGACGACCAAGGCCGCCGAACTGCGTGCCGCCGGCAAGGATGTGATCGGCCTCGGCGCGGGCGAACCTGATTTCGACACACCGCAGAATATCAAGGACGCCGCCGTCGCCGCCATCGCGGACGGCAAGACAAAATATACCGCCGTCGACGGCATCCCCGAGCTGAAACAGGCGATCTGCGCCAAGCTCAAGCGCGACAACGGGCTCGACTATACCCCCGCACAAGTGAGCGTCGGCACAGGTGGCAAACAGATCCTCTACAATGCCCTCATGGCAACGCTGAACGAAGGTGACGAGGTGGTGATCCCGGCGCCCTACTGGGTCTCTTATCCCGACATGGTGCTGCTTGCCGGTGGTATCCCGGTTGTCGCCGCCGCGACGCTTGAGAACAACTTCAAGCTCACCCCGGACCAACTCGAAGCCGCGATCACCCCCAATACCAAATGGCTGATCTTCAACTCGCCCTCGAACCCGACCGGTGCGGGCTATAACCGCGAGGAACTCAAGGCACTGACCGATGTCCTTATGCGTCACCCCCATGTCTGGGTGATGACCGATGACATGTATGAACACCTCGCCTACGACGATTTCGAATTCTGCACCCCGGCCGAGGTCGAACCCGCCCTTTATGACCGCACCCTGACCTGCAATGGCGTCTCCAAGGCCTATGCCATGACCGGCTGGCGCATCGGTTATGCCGCCGGCCCGGTGGAACTCATCGCCGCCATGCGCAAGATCCAGTCGCAATCGACTTCAAACCCCTGCTCTGTCTCGCAATGGGCCGCGGTCGAGGCCCTGAACGGCCCGCAGGATTTCCTGCCCGCCAATAACGAGATTTTCAAACGCCGTCGCGACCTCGTAGTGTCCATGCTGTCGCAGATCGACGGCATCACCTGCCCGGTGCCGGAAGGGGCGTTCTATGTCTATCCCTCGATTTCCGGCCTCCTTGGCAAGACCTCCAAAGGCGGCACGCTGATTGACAGTGACGAAGCCTTCGCCACCGCACTTCTTGAAGAAACCGGCGTTGCCGTGGTCTTTGGTGCGGCCTTCGGGCTTTCGCCGAACTTCCGCGTCAGCTACGCTACCTCGGATGAGGCCCTCAAAGAGGCCTGCACCCGCATTCAGGATTTCTGTGCGGGACTGACATAAGGCCGAGAGGGGCATCCATGGCATCTGATCTGCCAGAGTATTACTTCCGCGTCCGCGAGAACGGCGCTTTGGTGTTCCGGGTCGATACCGAGAACCGCCAGCGCCGTATCGAGATGGATCAAATCGCGGCGGTCAATATTCGCAATGGCGAGATCAAACCGCATGGCGACCGCGTTCTTTCCGAAGATGACCTTGCAGTCATTCACGACTGGATGGCCGAGCGCCAGGAGGTGCTCGCCCATCGCGATATCGACGATATCTACCGCGCCGTGGACTACCTCAACCTCACCACCCAATGGGCCCAGTCTCGCGCCAGTGAGGACCAACTCGAAGAGGTGACAGACGCGCTGCTTCTGGCAATGCACGACCTACGCGCGGTTCTGGTGCGCAAAAAGGCCGACCGGCTGATGAAGGGTAGTTAAGGGCGCGCAAATTGGGTGCGCAGCGCAGGCAACTTACCGCGCCAGAAGCGCCACATCAGCAACACCGCCGCCACGCTCAACCCCACCACGAGACCGAACCACACCCCCGGCCCGCCCCAGCCAAGCACAAAGCCAAAGCCATAGGCACAGGGCACGCCGATCATCCAATAGCTCACCGTGGCGATCAACATCGGGGCACGCGAGTCCTTCACCCCCCGCAACAGGCCAAGCACCATGACCTGCAACGCATCCACCACCTGAAACAGCGCGGCAAGCATCAGGAGCGCCACACCAGAGGTCAGGATCGCCGCCCGGTTCGGCTCATCCGGCCCCAGGAACAGGCCAAGCAGCGTTTCAGGGAACAGCAGGAAGATGGCCACCGCCACAACCGCGACCCCCATCGAAAGCGCGATCACGATCCACGCCCCGCGCGCCAGATGATCCGCATCCCGCCGCCCAAGCGCATTGCCCGCGCGCACCGTCGCCGCGTTGGACAGACCCAGATGGATCATGAAGGTCACGCTCGCCAGTTGTAGCGCGATCCCATGCGCCGCAAGCGCCACCGTCCCAAGCCAGCCCATCATGACGCTGGAGGCGGCAAAAAGCCCAACTTCCGCGAGGTTGGTAAGACCAATCGGCGCGCCAAGGCGGAACACATGCGCAAATGCGTCCCAGTCGGGCCGCCAGATACGGGCGAAAAGGTCATGCTCGGGCAAGGCCCGCGCCGCATAGAGCCCGATGCCCAGCACCGAAATCACCTCGACACAAAGCGACGCAATCGCCGCCCCGCGCAAGCCCAGTTCCGGCGCGCCCCAATGGCCAAAGATCAACAGGTAATTGACCCCCGCATTGGCCAGCGCCGCCGCCACCGTGACCCAGAACACCACCCGCGTGCGCTCCAGCGCCGCAAGATAGGATTTCAGCACCATCACCAGAAGCGCCGGCACCAATCCGACCCCGGCAATGCGCAAATAGGTCTGCGCCCCCTCGGCCAGCGCCGCCTCCTGTCCCAAGCCCCGCAAAAGCGTGCCCGAGAACCAGAACACCGGCAGCGTCACCAGCGCCGCAATCACCGAAAGCCACATGCCCATCCGGGTCACCCGACGCAGCGCTGTCTCGTCTTCTTCCGCCACCGCCTCGGCGACAAGCGGCATCACCGCAATGGCAAAGCCGGATTCAAGGATAAACAGGACAAAGAAAAAGCTCGATCCAAGCACCACCGCCGCCAGCGCCTCGATCGAATACCACCCAAGCATGATCGTATCCGTGAGGTGAATGGCAAACTGCGCCACATGCCCACCAATGAGCGGCAGCCCAAGGGCCAGAATCGCGGCAAGATGGCCACGCGAAGTCATAGGATTGGCTTTGGTCACTGGTGTCATGCCCAAGCAGTAGAAGCGCCCCTCGCGATTGGCAAGCAGCCTCACCTCCCCGCATGACAAAAAGGGAACGGCCCGACCGCCCATCGGCCGGGCCGCTCAATCAGAGCTGTCGCATGTTCAGATGGCGCCGCGCCCCTCCTGCGACGGCACCGCGACAGCTCTTATGCTTTGCGCGCTTCCGGATGCAGCGCCGTGCCGAGAATATGCTCGGACCGATGGATCACGTGGTGCGCAGACGACACGATAAGCGGATCGGGCGCATGGGCGATCTTGATGTCCTTGCCCGGATAATCAAGCGAGTTGAGGAAATGCAGCATACAGTTCAGACGCGCACGTTTCTTGTCGTTCGACTTGATGACCGTCCAAGGCGCATCCGCCGTGTCGGTATAGAAGAACATCGCCTCTTTCGCCTCGGTGTAATCGTCCCACTTGTCGAGCGACGCCTTATCAATCGGCGACAGTTTCCACTGCTTGAGCGGGTCGGTCTCGCGGCTCTCAAAGCGGCGGCGCTGTTCGTCCTGCGTCACCGAGAACCAGTATTTATAAAGACGAATGCCCGACCGTGTGAGCATCCGCTCAAGGTCCGGGGTCTGACGCATGAATTCGAGATATTCATTGGGCTCACAAAAGCCCATAACCCGCTCCACACCGGCACGGTTGTACCAGGACCGGTCATAAAACACCATTTCGCCCGCCGTCGGCAGTTCCTGAATATAGCGCTGGAAATACCACTGCCCCCGTTCCTGATCGGTTGGCTTGTTAAGCGCCACAACACGGGCTTCGCGCGGGTTAAGGTGCTCGGTAAAACGCTTGATCGTGCCGCCCTTACCGGCCGCATCCCGGCCCTCAAACAACAGAACGAATTTCTGACCGGTTTCCTGTGCCCAGTGCTGAACCTTCAAAAGCTCGGATTGAATCTTCGCTTTCTGGGTTTCGTAAATGCGGCGCGAGAGCTTGTTTTCATAGGGGTATTGGCCGGTCTCAAAAGCGCGCCGTACTTCTTCTGCGGTCGGATTGGCCTTGCTGACGCTGGTTGCCTTTTTCGGCGCAACCTTCGCCACAGGGGCCTTGGCTTCTTCTTGGGCTTTTTTGATCGCAGCAGGGGCGTTCGCAGGGGTTGCGGTCATTCGTATCTCCTTTGACGTGTTAATTATCTGAACTTGCGCGGAGCCTACATCTTTTGAGTTGACGTGACTTTGATGCACGTCAACAAATCTTGGAATCTTTCAAAGTTTTCCCACGCACATCGCCTCTGC
>JAAEZB010000007.1:0-2270 GCA_018223085.1 Paracoccaceae bacterium | reverse complement strand
ACGCCATGACGCAAAAAGACTCCGCCATCGCCGAAACCGAACATGCCTCGCGCTACCTGCAGCAACTTGGCAAACACTGGTCCCACAAGGCCGAGGTCTCCGTGACCCCCGAGACCGCCACGATCACCTTCCCCAATGGCAACCACCTCACCATGCAGGCCACCCCCAATCACCTCACACTTGCGATCTCCGTGCCCACGGACGGCGACCTTGCCCACTTCCGCGATGTGGTCGACCGCCACATCCTGCGCTTTGCCTTCCGCGAAGACCTGACAATCCTCTGGGACTGACATCTCCGCCGGAACAGGGGTGAAACCGCTCTTCCCCCTGCCCCGCTCCCCTGCCATAATGCCTGCCAATCAACACCAAGAAGAGCAGCGCACACGCATGGCCAACGATCTCCTGACCGAGACCCCGTCCCAAACTTACGACGCCTCCTCCATCGAAGTCCTCGAAGGCCTCGAACCGGTGCGCAAACGCCCCGGCATGTATATCGGCGGCACCGATGAACGCGCGCTGCACCATATGGTCGCCGAAGTGCTCGACAACTCCATGGACGAGGCCGTCGCCGGTCACGCCAACCGGATCGAGGTCGAACTTCACGAAGACTATTCCATCACCATCCGCGACAACGGCCGCGGCATCCCCGTCGATCCGCACCCGAAATTCCCCGATAAATCCGCGCTTGAGGTCATCCTCTGCACCCTCCACGCGGGCGGCAAATTCTCGGGCAAAGCCTATCAGACCTCCGGCGGCCTCCATGGCGTCGGCGCTTCCGTCGTCAACGCGCTCTCGGATTCCATGATCGTGCAAGTCGCCCGCAACAAGGAACTCTACGAACAGCGCTTCTCGCGCGGCCTGCCCCAAGGCCCGGTCGAAAAGGTCGGGGCCGCCCCCAACCGGCGCGGCACAACCGTGACCTTCCACGCCGACCCCGACATCTTCGGATCGCACCGTTTCAAACCCGCGCGCCTGTTCAAATCCATCCGCTCCAAGGCCTATCTCTTCTCCGGCGTTGAAATCCGCTGGAAATCCGCCATCGACGACAAGGAAACCCCGACCGAGGCGACCTTCCACTTCCCCGGCGGCCTCTCGGATTACCTCAAGGAAACGCTGAACGGGTCCTCAACCTACGCCGACCAGCCCTTTGCCGGCACCGTCGACTTCACCGAGCGCTTCAACGTCCCCGGCAAGGTCGAATGGGCGATCAACTGGACGCCTGCGCGCGACGGCTTCATCCAGAGCTACTGTAACACCGTTCCCACCCCCGAAGGCGGCACCCATGTCGCGGGTTTCTGGGCCGCGATCCTCAAAGGCATCAAGGCCTACGGCGAGCTGGTCAACAACCGCAAAGCCAAGGACATCACCCGCGAAGACCTCATCACCGGCGGCTGCGCGCTGGTCTCCTGCTTTATCTCCGAGCCCGAATTCGTCGGCCAGACCAAGGACCGCCTCGCCACCGTCGAGGCCCAACGCCTTGTGGAAAACGCCGTGCGCGATCACTTCGACAACTGGCTCGCCGCCGATACCAAATCCGCCGGGGCCATCCTCGATTTCCTCATCCTGCGCGCCGAAGAACGCCTGCGCCGCCGTCAGGAAAAAGAGACCCAGCGCAAAACTGCGACCAAACGTCTGCGCCTACCCGGCAAGCTTACCGATTGCTCGTCAAACGACCGCGCCGGGACCGAACTGTTCATCGTCGAGGGCGACTCTGCGGGCGGCTCCGGCAAGGGCGCGCGCAACCGCAAAACCCAGGCCCTCCTGCCCCTCAAAGGCAAAATCCTCAACGTGCTCGGCGCGGCCTCTTCCAAATTGGGGAGCAACGCCGAAATCTCCGACCTCTGCGAAAGCCTCGGCTGTGGCATGGGCACCAAATTCAACCTTGATGACCTGCGCTATGAAAAGATCATCATCATGACCGACGCCGACGTCGACGGCGCCCATATCGCCGCGCTCCTGATGACCTTCTTCTTCACCCAGATGCGCCCCCTGATCGACGGCGGCCACCTCTACCTCGCCTGCCCGCCGCTCTATCGCCTGACCCAAGGCGCCAAACGCGTCTACGTCGCCACCGACGCCGAAAAAGACGCCGTCATGGCCAAGGGCCTCGGCGGCAAAGGCAAGATCGACGTGCAGCGCTTCAAAGGCTTGGGCGAAATGGACGCCAAAGACCTCAAAGAAACCACCATGGACCCCGCCTCCCGCAAGCTGATCCGCGTCACCATCGACGAGGACGAACCCGGCGAGACCAGCGATCTGGTGGAACGCCT
>JAAEZB010000114.1 GCA_018223085.1 Paracoccaceae bacterium | reverse complement strand
GAACTCCTGACATCTTCGATGTGAACGAAGCGCTCTACCACTGAGCTAATCACCCGGTGACGCGCTATGTAGCTTCACTCCGCAGCGTCCGCAACCCCTTCTTTGGCCTCGTCCGGCGCGTTTTTGGGCTGGCGCAAACGCACCATCATCACCTTGCCATTGGCAACATCCTTGGCGCGTTGCACCTTCATTTTGCCAAAGGGCCGCAGGTTGAGTTCGCGCCCCTCGTCAAGCGCCTCGCCCAGAACGGCAAGCGCCGCCTCGATGGTCGGCTTGGCATAGCGTTTTTTGATGCCCGAACGCTCGACCACCATGTCGATAAGCTCTTTCTTCTTCATCTCCGGCCCGGACAGAACCGGCTTGGCCTCACTGACGACAACCGGTGCCGCCTTGGGGGCCTTGGGAGCCGCCGCCGGCTTGCGGGCTGTGGTCTTCTTACGGGCTGTTGTGGTTTTTTTCGCCGTTGTGCTCGTTTTACGAGTCGTGGTCGTTCGGGCCATCTGGGACACACCTCACTGTTTTCAATTTGGAAACAAGCTATCAGCCATGCCGCATTGACTCCACCCCGCTTTAGGGAAACTCTTACGAATGATTGACCTTAGGGGGACTATTCTCATGCGCCACGGACCAACTGCCGCACTTCTCATCGCTTCGCTGACCGCCACATCGGCGACCGCTGGCCCACCGCAAGCGCCTGTTGTGTCGTCGCAATCGGTCGCCGCAGAGGCCACCACATCCGCTCCGGGCATGACCATCGTGGCCTTGGTGGCTGTCACTCTTGCCGTTATAGCCGCCTCCGCTGGCAGCCCCGCCGCGCCCGTCGTCCCAAGCGACAGCCGCCTCAAGACAGATGTCGAACCGGTTGGCACCGCGGCCAATGGCCTGACGCTCTACCATTACCGCTACAAGGGTCACTCGCAGCGCTTCGAAGGCGTCATGGCCCAAGAGGTGCTTGAGCACACACCCGAGGCCGTCCATACCCTGCCCGGCGGTTATCTCGCCGTAGATTATGCCATGCTCGGCCTGACCACGCGCATGGTCGACTAACGCCGCACACAGCACGATAAAGAAAAGGGCGTGGAAATCTCCACGCCCTTTATCGTTTCCAAATTGGGATCAAAGACGTCAGTGCGCCGTGGCGCCTGCAGCCTCATCACGAGCCAGAGCGGCAGCCACTTCCGCCGCCTCGTCCCATTCGATCGCTTCCGGTGCACGCACCAGCGCCAGCTTGAGCACATCACGCACATGGCTCACGGGAATGATCTCAAGGCCCTCTTTGACGTTATCCGGGATCTCCGCGAGGTCTTTTTCGTTCTCCTCGGGAATAAGCACCGTCTTCACCCCGCCGCGCAGCGCCGCAAGGAGCTTTTCCTTGAGGCCACCAATCGCCGAGGCATTGCCGCGCAACGTGACTTCGCCGGTCATGGCAATGTCTTTGCGCACCGGAATACCGGTCAGCGTCGACACAATCGCCGTCACCATAGCAAGACCCGCCGACGGTCCGTCCTTGGGCGTCGCCCCGTCCGGCACGTGCACGTGGATATCCCACTTGTCGAACAACGGCGGCTTAACCCCGATCTGCGGCGCGATTGAGCGCACATAGGACGAGGCCGCGTCGATGGATTCCTTCATCACATCGCCGAGCTTGCCGGTGGTCTTCATCCGGCCCTTGCCCGGCAGGCGCAGCGCCTCAATGGACAACAGATCACCGCCCACACTCGTATAGGCGAGCCCGGTCACAACACCGACCTGATCTTCCTTCTCGGCAAGCCCATAGCGGTACTTCTTCACCCCAAGGAACTCGTCGAGATTTTCCGGCGTCACATGCACCTCTTCGGCCTTGCCCCTGACGATCTGGGTGACCGCCTTACGTGCAAGCTTGCCAAGCTCACGTTCAAGGTTCCGCACCCCCGCCTCGCGGGTATAGACGCGGATCATCTCCATGAGCGCATCCGGCTCGATCGAAAATTCCTTGGCCTTGAGCCCGTGGTTCTTGACCTGTTTCGGGATCAAATGGCGCGTGGCGATCTCCGCCTTCTCTTCTTCGGTGTAGCCCGCCAGCGGAATAATCTCCATCCGATCCAAAAGCGGCCCCGGCATGTTATAGCTGTTCGACGTGGTCAGGAACATCACGTTTGAGAGGTCGTATTCCACCTCCATGTAATGGTCGACAAAGGTCGAGTTCTGCTCAGGATCAAGCACCTCAAGCATCGCCGACGCCGGATCGCCGCGGAAATCCTGCCCCATCTTGTCGATCTCATCGAGAAGGATAAGCGGGTTCGTCGTCTTCGCCTTTTTTAGCGCCTGAATGATTTTGCCCGGCATGGAGCCGATATAGGTCCGGCGGTGGCCACGAATTTCGCTCTCGTCACGCACGCCGCCGAGCGAAATACGGATAAACTCACGCCCCGTCGCCCGCGCGACAGATTTCCCGAGAGAGGTCTTACCAACCCCCGGAGGGCCCACAAGGCACATGATCGGCCCTTTGAGCTTTTGGCTGCGCTGCTGAACGGCAAGGTATTCAACGATCCGTTCCTTGACCTTGTCGAGACCATAGTGATCCTCGTCCAAAATCTCCTGCGCCCGGTTGAGGTCTTTCTTAACGCGGGATTTCTTGCCCCACGGGATCGACAGCATCCAGTCAAGATAGTTGCGCACAACTGTCGCCTCGGCGCTCATCGGGCTCATGTTCTTGAGCTTCTTGAGTTCCGCTTCGGCCTTTTCCTTGGCCTCTTTCGAAAGCTTGGTCGCAGCGATCTTTTCTTCGAGTTCGGCGATTTCGCCCTCGCCGTCCTCACCGTCGCCAAGTTCCTTCTGAATGGCCTTCATCTGCTCATTCAGGTAATATTCGCGCTGCGTGCGCTCCATCTGGGATTTGACGCGCGTCTTGATCTTCTTTTCGACCTGAAGAACGCTCATCTCGCCCTGCATCAGCCCATAGACCTTCTCAAGCCGCTCGCTAACCGAAAGCGTCTCAAGAAGCTCCTGCTTCTGCTCAACCTCAATCCCGAGGTGCCCTGCTACGAGGTCGGCAAGCTTTTGCGGCTCGACCGTTTCGGCCACCGCCGAAAGCGCCTCTTCGGGGATGTTCTTCTTGACCTTGGCATAGCGCTCGAACTCGTCCGTCACCGTGCGCAAAAGCGCCTCGATGGTGGCTGCGTCGCCCGGAATCTCCGTGAGATATTCCGCCTCGGCCTCAAAGAAATCTTCATTCTCGATGAACTGGGTGATCTCAACCCGGCTCACGCCCTCAACAAGCACCTTCACGGTGCCATCGGGCAATTTCAAAAGTTGCAGCACATTCGCCAACACGCCGGCGCGATAAATACCATCAGCGTTCGGGTCGTCCTCTGCCGGGTCGATCTGGCTCGACAACAGAATCTGCTTGTCGTCTGCCATCACTTCCTCAAGCGCACGCACCGATTTTTCGCGCCCGACAAAAAGCGGCACGATCATGTGCGGGAAAACCACGATATCGCGCAGCGGCAACACGGGGTAGGAAGAATTGAGAGGCTCTTGCATACTCGGTCCTTGTTCTTAGCAAAACGACGCGGGTCCCTTGATAGGCAACCCCTTGGCCGTTTCCGTTTCCTCGAAACATAAGGTGGGGCACTGCCCCGCCAGTTTCAACTGCTCCGTTCAGGTCGACCCACAATGCCGCCCCTGTTCAGGAGCCACAAGGGCAGAAATCAATCAAATCCGGCTGGCCTCAGCCAACCAACATTCCATCCTTCGTTTATCGACCCTGATCGCCCAAATCTCGGCATTGTCTTTCGTAGTTTGTTCGCTACTTGCAGGGTAGCCTTGAAAGATGATGCCTTCTAAAACAGGTGCCCACTCATCGAATGGGTTTTCGATGTCTGGAAGTGAGAACACTGGGCCTCCACTACAGCCGCTCAACCCCAAATTCTGGACGTCGCCGCGCGCCACATCCAAGATAAAAGTATCTGCCTCTGGCTCGTGCATCGGATCAAACGGCGCGCAGACAAATGCTGCATTGTGTATGGTAACCTGCCCAGTAGGCGACAAACGCGGCACTTTGCTCTTGTCTGGAAAGCCCACGGCAATGCCAGATTTGGAGCTTCCGCGTATTGGGTCGGCAGGAAAATAATCTCCTAGCAACAAGGCGGCTTTCTTGTTCTTGGCTTCATGATAGTGAGCCCACATATGATCCAACTTGCAGAATGCTAAATCGACATGGCTACCATCTGGCATTGCCAATATGGCAGAGCGGAGCAAACCACCTTGTAGACTACTGAGATTATAAACAACTCTATCTGCGTGGAGCCGCCAAACACCGTCGTGCCTCTCGCACCCTCGGACCTCGTAACTTGCTTCTTTCGCGACATGTCGACAGGTAATCCCCCAAACAGACCCTGAGAAATGAACGAATGTCATGGTTGCGGTCGTCGTATTGTGGTCCAATCCATCGGCGATAAAGTAATTCCCCATGGAGATATGGTCACAGAACTCAACAACTGACTGCTGTCTATCCTGAATACTTTTCAATTCGATAATCACACCGGTTCGATATCCCCCAAGGCGCGCGTTGCGTGGAAATCTGCCTCCCACGCCTCGAAGGTGCCCGCCGCGATGGCATCGCGCATCCCCTGCATGATTTCCTGAAAATAATGCAGGTTGTGCCAGGTCAAAAGCATCCCCGAGATCATTTCCCCC
>JAAEZB010000113.1 GCA_018223085.1 Paracoccaceae bacterium | reverse complement strand
GCATGACCTGCACTCAGATCGCCGTCCTTGAGCATTTTCAACACATCTTCGGGCAGTTGCAGAAGGCGCATCAGGTTGGCGATATGGCTGCGACTTTTACCGAGGGCCTCAGAGAGCTTTTCCTGTGTATGCCCGAAACGATCCATCAAGGCGCGATAGCCCGCGGCCTCTTCAACCGGGTTCAGATCGGCGCGCTGAATATTTTCGATAATCGCGATCTCAAGGACCTCGGTATCGTCATAATCACGCACAACCACCGGAAGCTCGTGCAATTTAGCCATTTGCGACGCACGCCAGCGGCGTTCGCCAGCAACGATCTCGTAGTCACCAGAGGAAAGTTCGCGCACAATCAGGGGCTGGATAACGCCTTTTTCTTTGATCGACGCGGCAAGTTCTTCGAGCTGGTCCTGGGTAAAGTCGCGGCGCGGCTGATCCGGGTTAGGTTTGATCTTTTCGATCGGCACGGTCATGTCCGCGCGACGCACCTCATCGGGTGTCGTTGGCGCCTGATCTTCTGTGACATCCGCCATCAACGCGGACAGGCCGCGCCCCAAACCACGGGATTTTCCCTTTTTCTCGGCCATGCTCGCCCCCTCCTCCAGCCGCGTTTACGCAGCGATTTTCATATGTTTTGCCAAAAGCTCGCGTGCAAGCGCAAGATATGCCTCGGCCCCTTTGGACGCGGGATCATAATCCAGAACCGATTGCGCAAAGGACGGCGCCTCGGAAACGCGGACATTGCGCGGAATCTTGGTTTCAAGAACAAGGTCCCCAAGATTATCCCTCGCATCCTGTTCGACTTGCTGCGACAGGTTGTTGCGCGCATCATACATCGTCAGGACGACACCTTCGATCCGCAGGCCCGGATTAGCCGCCTGACGCACCTCGCGGACGGTCAGCATCAGCTGCGATAGGCCTTCGAGCGCGAAAAACTCGCTCTGAAGCGGGATCAGGACGGAATTCGACGCAATCATCGCGTTAACCGTCAGCAGGTTTAGTGAAGGCGGACAGTCGATCAGGATATAGTCCCATCCAAATGCATCCATTGCCGGCTGACGCAGGGCGTCATGCAAAAGGAAGCTACGCTTTTCGTTAGAAATCAGTTCGATATCAGCAGAGCTCAGATCGACCGTGGCGGGGATAATGCCCATGCCTTCGGTTTCAGTCTCCAGGATCACATCTTCAAGCGCGACATCATCTAGGAGAAGATCGTATGTGGTAAGGTCGCGGTCTTCAGGTTCAATCCCAAGACCGGTCGAAGCATTACCCTGCGGATCAAGATCAACGATGAGAACGCGACGCCCCTCTGCCGCCAGCGCGGCACCAAGGTTGATTGTCGTCGTTGTTTTTCCGACGCCACCCTTTTGGTTTGCGACAGAGATGATTTTCGGGCCCTTGGGCCGTGTGGGATCAGACACGCCGAATATCTCCGAGCTTTAAAATAACCGCTTCTGGTTCTGATTTACTTGTAATCATCTCGTGCGAGAAAGACCACGATTCCTCAGCCTCGCGCAGCTCTTTTTGCCAGGTGACACCTTTGGGAAACAGCGCAGCGCCCGACTTGTGTAAGTGGCGCTCAGCAAATCCACAGAGCTGCGACAGGTCAGCCAGTGCGCGCGCGGAAAGAATATCTGCGCCTTGTGGCTCTGCTTGTTCTATTCTCTTGGTAAGAACGGTGCCGGAAACCCCGGTTTCGCGCAAAACAGTGCGCAGGAAGGCACATTTGCGCTGATCACTTTCAATCAGGGTTGTTTTTTGGACCGGATCTTTTTCAGCAGCAAGGATCGCCACGACAAGGCCGGGAAAGCCTCCGCCACTTCCGATATCGACCCAGTGGCCAACCGGATGCGGGACAAGATCAAAAATCTGCGCTGAATCGAGGATATGACGCGTCCAAAGCGTTTCCAGCGTGGATTTGGAGACGAGATTGATCCTCGGATTCCATTTCAGAAGCAGGTCAGCTAGCAATCGCAGCCGCTCCGATGTTTCACGTGAAACATTCAGGGAGTCCAAAACATGGTCAGCCTCTGTACTCACGCTGTTTTCCCCCTCTTGGCCTGCCGGATTTTAGCGAGAATAAGCGTCAGAGCGGCGGGCGTCATACCATCAATACGCCCAGCCTGCCCCAAATTTGCCGGGCGCGTGCGGCCAAGCTTGGCTTTCAATTCGTTGGAAAGGCCCTCGACGATCTGAAAATCAAAATCTGCCGGGATGGCTTGATCCTCATCGCGGCGCATTGCTTCGACATCGCGTTTCTGGCGTTCGATGTAATTGGCGTAAAGCGCGTCGCGTTCAAGCTGATCGCGCGCTTCGGTATCAATCGTGGCAAAGCGCGCGTCCAACTCGGATACATCGTCAAAACCCACCTCTGGAAAGGCCAGAACCTGAAACGCCGTGCGGCGATTTCCATCCTGATTTACCGAAATGCCGGCGGCATTGATTTCTGTAGGAGTAAAGGCCTTTTCCTCAAGCAGTGCGCGGCCAGCGGTTAGTCGTTCAAGCTTGTCCGAGAAGATACGCTTGCGAGTCTCGCCAACAAGGCCAAGTTCAATTCCGAGCGGAGTAAGGCGCTGGTCAGCGTTGTCGGCGCGCAGCGACAGACGAAATTCTGCGCGGGACGTGAACATGCGGTAGGGCTCGGTCACGCCGCGGGTAATGAGGTCGTCGACCATGACGCCGATATAGCTCTCGGAGCGGCTAAAGGTGCGGGTTTCGCGGCCAAGCGCGGTCAGCGCGGCGTTGAGGCCCGCGACAAGACCTTGTGCCGCGGCCTCTTCATAACCCGTTGTCCCATTGATCTGGCCAGCGAGATAGAGGCCGGGAACGGATTTCACCGCGAGAGTTGCGTCGAGCGCGCGGGGATCGACATAGTCATATTCAATCGCATAGCCCGGTTGCAAAATCTCGCAATCTTCGAGGCCATAGATCGAATGCACATAGTCCTCTTGCACGTCCTGCGGCAGGGACGTCGAAATGCCGTTCGGATAAACCGTGTCATCGTCGAGGCCTTCGGGTTCAAGGAAAACCTGATGCGAAGTTTTATCTGCAAAGCGGACGACCTTGTCCTCGATAGAGGGACAGTAGCGCGGACCGACGCCTTCAATATGACCACCATACATCGCCGAGCGGCCAAGATTTTCTCGAATGATGTCGTGGGTGCGCTCGTTGGTATGGGTAATACCGCAGGACACTTGGCGGACAAAGGGAGCCTTATTCAGAAAGGAGAACATGACCGGATCATCATCGCCGGGCTGGGCATCTAGGAGATCCCATTTAATTGTTCTTCCATTGAGTCGCGGCGGTGTGCCGGTTTTGAGGCGACCAAGGGGAAGCCCAAAACTATCAATCCGCTCTGCTAGGCGGACGGAGGGATCATCGCCCATACGGCCACCGGGGCGCGATACGTCGCCGATATGGATTACACCACGCAGGAATGTCCCCGTAGTCAAGACCACAGCAGAGGCGCTAATCTCCGATCCATCGGCAAGGATGACGCCACGCACAGTGTCGCCTTCCATGCGAAAATCTGCTGCCTCGCCCTCAATCACGGTTAGGTTCGGAGTATTGAGCACCTCCGAAAGCATCGTCTCGCGGTAAATTTTGCGGTCAGCTTGCGCGCGAGGTCCTTGGACGGCGGGGCCCTTACGGCGATTGAGAAGGCGAAACTGAATACCGGCCTGATCCGCAACACGCCCCATAAGGCCGTCCAGCGCATCAATTTCGCGCACGAGGTGACCTTTGCCAAGGCCCCCAATCGCCGGATTGCAGGACATAACACCGATGCCAGAGGTCTTAAGCGTCACGAGAGCCGTGTTCGCACCAACCCTAGCAGCCGCATGAGCTGCATCCGCACCGGCATGACCGCCGCCAACAACAATGACATCAAAATGTTTCACGTGAAACACTCCTTACTTTCCGATGCAGAAGCTCGAAAAAATTTCGTCTAGAAGGTTTTCGACATCTACGCGACCGACAATAGAATCCAAAGCCCGGATTGCGCTGCGTAGCTCCTCTGCGGCGATCTCATAATGATCGGCACCTAAAGTCAGAACGGCCTTAGCCGAGGCGAGGCTATCGACGGCCCGGCGCATGGCAACACGATGACGTTCGCGGGTAGCGATTCCAGAACGGGCCGCCTGTTTTGAAAGGATAGATGTAATTTCGGAGACAAGTTCGGAAACCCCCTGCCCTGTCAGGCCTGAAATCGCGCCTTCAGGATTTTCGAGCATATCCGCCTTGGCGTAGCGAATAAGGTCGCCTTCTCGTGGTTCGAAATCCGGAGCGGCACCTTCCTCGACAAGAAACACACAGAGGTCAGCGGCTAAGGCACGCTGTTTTGCGCGCTCGATGCCAATTCCTTCGACATGATCCTCGGTCTCGCGAATACCGGCAGTATCAAGTAGGGTTACGGGGAGGCCATTCAGCTCCATCCGAACCTCAATTACATCCCGCGTTGTGCCAGCATATTCCGAGGTAATTGCCGCCTCGCGGCCCGCCAAGGTATTGAGAAGAGTAGATTTTCCAACATTCGGTGCGCCAACGATAGCAACCTCAAAGCCTGTACGGATACGTTCCGCAGTATCAACACCAGAGATCTCTCTGGAGAGGTCAGTTTCAACCTTTTCCAGGAGCGCATTTACCTCTGGGGTGACATCTACAGGGACATCTTCGTCGGCAAAATCAATGGTAGCCTCGATCAAAGCAGCAGCCCGGATCAGGTTTTGACGCCAGGTTTCAGCCAATGACCCAAGATCGCCAGACA
>JAAEZB010000112.1 GCA_018223085.1 Paracoccaceae bacterium | reverse complement strand
ATGTCTTCCTCGCGAAGCTCCATAAGGTCCGACGTCACACTCATCTCACACACCCTCGTCTTCTTCTCTGTTCAAATACTCGCGCCGCAGGCAGGACCCAAAGGGTCCTTCAATACCTGAGCACCCGCCCACCCGGGCTGACGACATATTTCGTCACGCTGGCAAATCCCGGCGGGTTCAATTCCTCAAGCGCCTGATAGGGCCGCTGCGGCAGGATGATGCTACGCTCGGTCTGCGTCGCCCCGGTATCCACGCCCCGCCCCGAGAACGGATCAAGCGCAAAGACTTCCCGCTCCACGGTCGAGAACCACCCCGCCCGCTCTTCCTCAACGCGCTCGCTCTGCAAATCCTCCACGGTCCAGGCCAACGCCCAATCCTCGCCCTCCGGCGCGCGCGCCGTCTCAAGAACCTCGCGGATCGGCCCCGATTGCTGCGTATAGGCCGAGGAATACATCGGCCCCACGTGATACCGCCGGAGCCGCTTAGGGTGCAGGTCGTCGAAACTCTCGTCAAACCCCTTGGCAATCGTGACGAGCTTCAACCCCCCAAGGCTCTGGCTCATCAAATGCGCCTGCACCTCGGGCCAGCGCCGTTGATCTTTGGGAAGCGTGACCTTGCCGCTATCCTCGACCTCCATGAGGTAGATCGTCGGCAGGTTGATCTGGCTGTCATAGACCGCCCAATGCACCATGAACTTGCGCCGCCTCTCGCCAAGCGTCTCAAGCCACTGCACCTCCGGGTGGTTCTGCGCCCAGAACAGCTCCCCCCGCATCAGCTCTTCATAATAGAGTCGCTGCGAAAGCGCGAACTGGAGCTTGGTGGGAATGTCCCGCTCGCCGATGATCTTGCGGATCATCTCGTCCTTGATCGCCTCTGAATCCGGCATGCCGCGCAAATGCGCCTCGGCCTGCTGGGCATCATTGGCCATGACCAACAACTCATTAAAGACCGGAAAACCGCTCTCCACCGCGTCCATCTGAAGCGAGCCAAAGAACTGCCCCGTCTCGCGCCCGACAAGGAGATACTTCATCGACAGCGCCTTGAACGTATAGGACAGCCGCGCAAGATAGCGCGTCAGGATATTGACCTCTCCCGCGTCCAACACCCCATCCGCCACCTGCGCCGCCGCAACACGGATGAGCCGATCCGAAATCGCCTCAAACTTGCGAAAATAGCGCCGTGACGCCTGCGTATCACGCAGGGCCTTGTGGTCACGATCCATGGTGATGTCATCACGTCGATCTGTAGGTGTAGCGCTCACGTCTGCTCCTGCTCCGCTTTCCGCCGCCTTCGACGATCATAGAACACACCGCCTATAACGCCTGCCATTCCCCCGACTGCTCCTGGCAAGACTTGCATGACCGTCAGACCCAATAGCCACACGCCGATGAAAACCATGATCCAATAAACGCCGAGAACGACGATCTCGCCCCAAACGGGGTGTCGGGCAACCCACACATTGAACGCTTTAAACATCACGCCCCATACAGGTTCTTGTCGTGCTTCTCGACGATCTTCTCAAACCGGCGGGCGAAACGTTCGTCCGCCTTGGCTTTGGCCTCAAGAACCTCGCGGGCAAAGACCATGTGGCCTTCGTGCGCTTCCATCATGTCCGCCATCCGCTGGTTCGTCGCCGTGCCGATCGCCGCCATAGAGGCCTGCGCCTCCTTGTCGGTCTCGACCCCGATCTCGTTGATCCGGTGCGCGATGTCCTGCTGCTGCGCGGTCTTGAGCGACTTGGTCAGCGCATCATAAAGCACCACGCGCTGTTTCGTGTCGGTCTGAAGCTTATTGATAAGAACCATCTGCGTCGCCGCCTGGTTCTGCAAACTATCGACCCAGGTCTTGCCCTTCTCGATATAGCGCTCAAGTGTCTGGCTCTTGGCGAGCTTGACCTGCTCCTGCTGCACCAACTCGTTATAAGCCTTGTTGAGATCGGCCAATTCGGTCTCAAGCTTGGTGCGCGCCGCCGCGTCCTGCTCAACCGAAATCTTGTTCTCAATCTCGATGATCTTCGGGTCCATGCCCATGATCTCGGCCCGCAGGCTCTCCAATTCGCCAACCGTGAATTCCCGCTCATCAAGCGTCTCGGTCAGGTTCGTGCCAACCTTCTCTTTCTGCTCGTTGAGAATCTCCAATTGCCCTTCGAGGAGCTTGGTAATCACATCCGATTTCGCGATGAGATCCTGAAGCTTGTCGTCGATATTGGCGGTTTTGATGCGCTCCTGACGCATGGCATCCGCCTTGCCGCGGCTAAAGATGCCGACAAAGCTCTCCCAGCCGGTCTTGTCGCGCATCGCGTCAAAATCCTTGGAGAACGCCGCCGTCACATCGTCGAGCCCCATGATAAGCTCGGCGATATTGGCATTCATGACCTCGGTATGCGCATGCACATCGTCCAGCGTCGCGTTCTCAATGTCGATGGCAATGTCGTCGCCGCTCTTCATCTTGGCGCGCGCGGTATCAATCCGCCCGGTCAGTTCGGAAATCTTCGCCTGCGCTGCGGCAACCTGCTCCTGCGACTCGCGCAGCTGGGCATCAAAATTGGCCATCGTCTCTCCTCATCTATCAATAACTTACTCGGCATATAGGCAATGTTAAGATGATTTACATCACCCACTCCCGCGAATTTCGGGATATTCCCTCGAAGACTGGCAAAATCCGACCGCTTTGGGAAGTCTTCGCTCGGCGCGCTGGCCGTTTTGGGCTAACCTTCTAGCATAGGAAACGCATTAAACTGATACTGATTTTCCGAAAGGACCGTGCCATGTTGCGCCCTCTTTCCCTTATTGCCGCTCTTTCCCTCGCCGCCGCCCCGCTCGCAGCAGACGAGATTACCGACACCCTCCAAAGCGCGATCGAAGCCTATGAAGAAGGCGATGTCGCCTACGCCCTTGAAGAGCTTGAATATGCCAAGCAACAGATGCTCGCGCTCAAGACCGACGCTCTCTCGGGCTACCTGCCGGAGGCACCGGCTGGCTGGACCCGTGAATTGAACTCCGACATGAACGCAGGCCTTGCCATGATGGGCGGCGGCGTTGGCGCCGAGGCCGAATATTCTGGCGATGGCCAAAGCTTCACCATCATGATCATGGCTGACAACCCGATGGTCGGCGCCATGGCCGGTATGATCGGCAATGCCGGCCTCATGGGTGCCAAGATTACCCGCGTCGGACGTCAGAAATTCATGGATCAGGACGGCCAGATGAGCGCCCTCATCGACCACCGCATCCTCGTTCAGGCCGAAGGCGCATCGCAGGACATCATGATCCCGGTGCTTGAAACCATCGACTACAAGGCCCTTGGCCGCTTCGGCCAATAATCGCACCAACCCTTGGCTTGCGGTGCCAGTTTCCACCGCAAGCGCACTTCCCTTCCCACCTGCATGCTGTGGGCGTATGCTCATACCTATGTTGTTTACCGAGTATGCCCCGTTCCCCACCGACCGTCTGCCCCGCCGCTGGATGATGGTTTTTCTTGCCCTCTGGGCCGCAACCACAGTGATTCACACCCTTTGGGTTGCCCCCTATGTCGTCGCACTCGGCCCCACGGCCCAGCGCATCCTCCCACATACGGGTCTTCTCTCTCCCCTGAATACCGTCTTGCCGAGCTTCTCCTTCGCCCTGCCCTTGGCAATCTGGAGCCTTTCCCCCTTACCGGCCCGCGTCCTGTTTCGTCCCACCCGCGCTCGTGTGCTCGGCGCGCTTGGCCTGTGGTTTCTCTTTCCCATGGCCTTCGCCGGCCCTCTTCCGATAAGTGCGGGCTGGACCTTCTTGATAACACCACGCCTTCTGACCGGACCAGTTCTTCTCGCCTTCTGCTACATCATCGCCTGCCTGCTCTCTTCTGGGCTGCCGCATCGCGGGTTGCGTTCTGGGGCCTACCTCCTGATCTATATCGGCGCGCTCGCCACCTGCGTCGCTGCGGGCACAGCCTTCTGGCGCTTCACCGTCTGAGCATCACCGCCCCTAACCCACGAAAATCCGCAGGAATTTCGCGCGCCGCCCCTTGAGACCACGCGGGCGGCGCGCCATATCCCCGAAAAGCCCTTTTCGAGGAGATCCCCTTTGCGACAATCCGTTGAACGCCTTGTCGACAGCGCCCTTTTCCGCAACACCATTCTTGGCATCATCATCTTCAACGCCGTCCTCCTCGGCATTGAAACCTCCGCGACCGTGATGGACTACGCCGGTGGCCTGATCCTCGCCCTCGACATGGCCTGCCTGACAATCTTCGTGATCGAGATCGGCCTCAAACTCTTTGCCCGCCGCCTTGCGTTTTTCCGTGATGGCTGGAACCTGTTTGACCTCGTGATCGTCGGCATCTCCCTCGTCCCCGCCGCCCAAGGGTTTCAGGTCTTGCGGGCGCTCCGCATCCTACGGGTGCTGCGCGTGGTCTCCAACGCCCCCCGCCTGCGCCGCGTGGTCGAAGGCTTCATCACCGCCCTGCCCGGCATGGGAAGCGTCTTTCTCCTGATGGCGATGATCTTCTATATCGGCGCCGTCATGGCGACCAAACTCTTCGGCAGCACCTTCCCCGAGTTCTTCGGCAACCTCGGTGATTCCGCCTACACCCTGTTCCAGATCATGACGCTCGAAAGCTGGTCCATGGGCATCGTGCGCCCAGTGATGGAGACGCACCCCTACGCCTGGGCCTTCTTCGTCCCCTTCATCCTCCTGACCACCTTCGCCGTGGTGAACCTCCTCGTCGGCCTCATCGTCAACTCCATGCAAGACGCCCACCACGAAGAAGACACCGCCCGCACCGACACCTACCGCGACGAAGTCCTCGCCCGCCTGGAAGCGATCGAAAAGCGACTGGCGGAGAGGTA
>JAAEZB010000006.1:51290-68248 GCA_018223085.1 Paracoccaceae bacterium | reverse complement strand
CATGGCATCAAACGTGAAGGGCGCATGGGCTATCCCATCGGTCTGAGCTATCCGCCGGATTGGGGCGAACGCACCGCGTCGATCCGCACCGAGGACGAGACCGTCCTTGAACCGGGCATGGTCTTCCATTTCATGCCGGCGCTCTGGATGGACAGTTGGGGGCTTGAGACCACGGAAACTATTCTCATTACAGAGGACGGCCCGGCGGAAACGCTCTGCAACGTGGAGCGCAAGCTCTTCGTCAAGGACTGAAGCAGGTATGACCGCATCCAAGACGCTGCTTGACGAGACTAAGGCGATCCTCGGCGAATTGATCGCCTTTGATACCGTATCGAGCCATAGCAACCTCGACATGATCGCCTATCTCGCACGGCATTTACAGGAGAGCGGTGCGCATGTCGAAATCCTGCATGACGAAAGCGGCACTAAGGCCAATCTCTTTGCTACAATTGGCCCCCGCAAGGATGGCGGTATCGTGTTGTCGGGGCATTCGGATGTGGTTCCGGTCGCGGATCAGGATTGGTCGAGCGATCCGTTTTGCATGGAGGAGCGCGAGGGGCGGCTCTATGGGCGCGGCACTTGTGATATGAAGGGGTTTATCGCCGCCGCCGTGGCCATGGCGCCGTTTTACGCCGCTCTTAATCCGACCCGCCCGATCCATTTCGCCTTTACCTATGATGAGGAAATCGGCTGTTTCGGGGGGCAGGCGCTGGCCCAAAGCCTCAAGGAGTTGGGCATCAAACCCGCCGTGGCCATTGTGGGCGAGCCGACGTCGATGCGGATCATCGAAGGGCATAAGGGGTGCTATGAATACAGCACCCGCTTTACTGGCCTCGAAGGGCACGGAAGTGCGCCAGATAGGGGCGTTAATGCGGTGGAATACGCGGTGCGATACGTCGCAAAACTCCTTGAACTCAAAGCGGAATTGCAGACGCGTGCGCCCAAGGAAAGCCGTTTTGATCCCCCCTGGACCACGATCAACACCGGGGCTCTTGTTGGCGGTGTGGCCCATAACGTGATCCCCGGAAAGGCGCAGGTTGATTGGGAAATGCGCCCGGTGCAGCGTTCGGATGCGGATCATGTGAAATCCGTCCTCGCGGATTACTGCGCCCATGATCTCTTGCCGCAGATGCGCGCGGTCTGTCCCGATGCCGGGATCGAGACCGAGGTGATTGGCGAAGTGGATGGGTTGGAGCCGGTGCCGGAGAACGAGGCCCGCGATATTGTCATGGAGCTGACCGGGGCCAATGGCGCCGATCTTGTGCCATTCGGAACCGAAGCCGGGATTTTTCAGGGGCTTGGGATGAATGTTGTGGTTTGTGGGCCGGGGTCCATTGAGCAGGCGCACAAGCCCGATGAGTATCTTGAGGTGGCGCAGCTCTCGCAATGTCTTGAGATGTTGGGTAGGCTGTCGCAGAAACTGGTCTGACCCGAAAAGGCAGGACATATGCAGATCTTCGCAACGGCGCTCTGGGATGCGCTTGGCCGGTTCCTCAACAAAGGGGGCACGGTGCGCGCGAGTCATGTGGCGCTTTCGATGATGCTGGCGATTTTTCCCTTTTGTCTTCTGGCATTGTCGCTTGCCGGGGTGATTAGCCGGATTGGCCTTACGGGATCAGAAACCGAACTTGGCGATATTCTCGACCTCGTGTTCGGCTCATGGCCGGATACGATTGCAGACCCGATCGAAGGCGAAGTGCGCGCAGTGATGGAGACCAGTGGGGGCTCGACCATCACGCTTGGTGCCGTGTTGACCATTCTCTTTGCGTCAAACGGGTTCGATGCGGTTCGCATTGCCGTAAGCGAGGCCTATCATGACCGTGATCCAAGGCCGCTCTGGAAGCGGCGTTTGATTGCGGCGGGGTTCGCGCTTGGGGGCGCGGCGTTGGTGACTGTCTCCGGGCTCTTTGGGGTCGTGCTTCCGGCCTATGTGCATTTGGCCGCAGAATACGCACCGATCCTGCATCTCGACATTGTGACCCATGAAACCGTGGTGTTCTGGTTGACCAGCTTTGTTCTGCTGGTGGGACTGGTGGCGGTTCATAAATGGCTTCCGGGGGTGAAACGTCCGGTGCGCGCGATCCTGCCGGGGGTGGTTCTGACGGTCGTGCTCTGGGTTCTGATCGCCTATGGGTTTGACTATTATGTGCGCAATTTCCCAACCTATTCGGTAACTTACGCAGGCCTTGCCGGGGTGATTGCGGCGCTGGTGTTCATGTATCTAATGTCGGCGGTTCTTGTGCTTGGGGCGGAATACAATGCACGCCTGGGCGAAATTGCTCAGGCCCGGAAAGCTCTTCATCTATAGGAGTGGCGAGAACAGCCGCGCCACCGGGGCCAAAAGGCGAATCCAGAGCGTTTGGGATGCAAGCGGCGCATCAAGTGGGCGGCTTTGGGCAAAATCCGCTTCAAGCATCGTGGCAACCTCATTGGTCGCGCGGCGATCAAAGAGCAGTGCGGTGGCCTCGAAATTCAGCCGACAAGAGCGGCTATCAAGGTTGATCGTGCCGACCGAGGCCATCATATCGTCCACCACCATCGCTTTTTGATGCATGAAACCAATGTCATAGAGCGCGATCTTTACCCCGGCCTCGCGCATCTCGTCAAAACAGGCAAAGGCCGCGAGATAGGTCGCATAGTGATCGGCTTTGGCGGGCAGGAGGATACGGACATCAACGCCGCGCATTGCGGCCACTTTGAGCGCGGACATCACATCGCCTTCGGGCACGAAATAGGGCGAGGCGATCCAGAGGCGCTTTTGGGCCATTTGGGCGGCGGTGCAGAAATAGAGCGTGCCGGTTTCCATTTCATCCGCCGGGCCGGTGGCGAGAAGGAGGCCGTCCATATTGTCTTGGGCTGTGCCGGTGTCCCAGTTCAGCAATTCGAACAGGCTCTCATCAGTGGCCCAGACCCAGTCTTCGCAAAAGACAAGCTGAAGCTGGGCAACGATGGGACCGTGCAGGGCGCACGCCGTGTCGCGCCATGTGCCGAGCGTGACATCGTTGCCAAGATATTCGTCCCCAATATTGAGACCGCCGATAAAGCCCTGAGTTCCATCAACAATTACGCATTTGCGATGATTGCGGAAATTGAGCTGGCGGCGGTTGGAGGGACCGCGCAGGGCGTTGCTATCAAGGATGCGAATGCCGGCTTCACCAAGGCGTCGCAGGTAAGCACGGGTTAGGCGGGCGGAGCCGATGGAATCATAAAGCACATAGACCGCCACATTACGTTTGGCAGCGGCAATCAGGCGTTCGGACAGGGCGGCGCCGATCCCGTCATCACGCAGGATATAAAACTGCACGAGAATATAGGATTTTGCGCCGTCTATGGCGTTGAAAATACGGGGGAAAGTTTCTTCTCCGTCGATGAGGACTTCAAACCCGTTGCCGGACAAAACGCGGGCGGCGGCGAGGCGCTCAAAGGCGGGAAACGGGGTCGGATCCCCAGTCGGAGGAAACCGGCGGCGGGCGTCTTCAATGCCTTCCAGAACCCGGGCCGAGGCACGACGGGCGAGGACGTATCCATTATGTTTGCGATGGCCAAGAAAGACATAGCTTACCACTGCGAGGTAGGGGGCGGTGACGAGGAACACCACCCAAGCCACGGCGCCTTGTGGGGTGCGGGCGCTTTTCATGGCGCGGTAGGCAAAGAGCACCGCGAGCCCTTCAAGCAGGAGCAGGGCGAGAAAGGAGAGGCTTGCGGCCAAGAGGCGGTCTCCATTGTCATAAGTTTCAGCAGAGCCTAGCGGTATCGCGCAAGGGTTGCAAAGGCTGTGCGGTGCAGCGGTGGATTGCGCAGGGGGAAGAAGCCGCTATGCTCCGGGATCGGGAGAGACACGAGAGGGAGGGCCGCTGTGATGCAGGGCACGATTGGGGCATTTTTCGAAGAAAAATCAAAGAAATACGCCGGGAATGAATTCCTGGTGGTGCCGAAGGATTCGGCGCGGGCCTATCATCCCGAGGGATACGGCATCACTTATGGCGCGGCGGCCGAGATCGTTGCGCGTTGGCAGGCGGCCTTGGGCGAGGCGGGCTATGGGGTCGGGGATCGGATCGCGGTTCTTTTGGGGAACCGTCCGGAAATGATGCTTCTCAAGTTGGCGATGAACGGGTTGGGGATCAGCTGGGTTCCGGTTAACCCCGATTATCGCCCGGCTGAGGCGGCCTATCTTCTTGAGGATAGTGGGGCGTGCCTCGCGATTACGGCGCCTGACCTTGCGGGGTTGATGCGGGCCGGAGTTGCGGAGGCGACTGTCGATGTGCCGCTGATTGAGATGGATCGCGAATTACCGGAATTGCCGCAAGGGCCCGGCGGGCAGAGAGGCAAAATCACCGGCGAAACCGAGGCCAGCCTTATCTATACGTCCGGCACCACGGGACGGCCCAAGGGCTGTATGCTGGGCCATGGCTATGAGCTTGATATGGGGCGCTGGTATGCGACGCGGGGCGGGTTGATCGACTTTCGAGAGGGCGAAGATCGGATTTATAACCCACTTCCACTATTCCACGTAAACGCCGGAATTATAACGTTTTATTGCGCAATTGATCTCGGAAATTGCCAGATTTTGCCAGAGCGGTTCCGGGCCAATTCGTGGTGGCGGGAACTGACGGAAACGGGGGCTACCGTGGTGCATTATCTTGGCATCGTGATCCCTGCGTTAATGAATATTGCCGAGGGGCCGTGGGATCATACCCACAAGGTCCGCTTTGCGGTCGGGGCCGGTGTGGAGCCAACACTCCATGGGCCATTCGAAGAGAGGTTTGGCTTCCCCCTCATCGAGGTGTGGGGCATGACCGAGATGTGCCGCATCATCGGAGCCAACCACGAGCCGCGCATGATCGATACGCGGGCCTTTGGCCGCCCGTCACCGGGGCTTGAGGTGCGTGTGGTCGATCAGGACGACAACGAGGTGCCACGCGGCACGCCCGGCGAGATGACCCTGCGCTATAGCGCCGAAGAGCCGCGGCGCGGATTTTTCTCGGGGTACCTCAATCTGCCGGAGGCGACGGAGGAGGCCTGGAAGGGGGGATGGTTTCATACGGGCGACACGGTGATGATGGATGAGAGCGACATGGTGTTTTTCGTGGATCGGAAGAAAAACATCATACGGCGCAGTGGTGAAAATATTGCTGCGGCCGAGATCGAGGCCTGTTTGCAGGAGCATCCCACGGTCGATCGGGTCGCCGTTTTGGCGGTTGAGGACGCCATGCGCGACGAGGAGGTCATGGCCTGTCTCAGTGTTGAAGGCGGTGGCGATGAGGCCTTGGCGGAAGAGTTATTTGCGTGGTGTTTCAAGCGGTTGACCTATTACAAGGCACCGGGATGGATACGGTTTGTCGAGGAGATTCCGGTCACCGGGACCCAGAAGATTCAGAAGCATGCGATGTTTGGCGAAGGCGAAGACCCGACCACGGGCGCGTTCGATTTCCGCCCCCGCAAGAAGCGGGGTTAACGGCGAATCGAGGGGCGAAAACGCACGTCTGTATTGCGTCGGTATTACGTCGGTATTGCGGTGGTGCAGGGTTCTGAAATCCCGCTATGAATGGTGCGGACGGTTGGCCGAAAGCTTACTGAAACGTAAAAAGGGTCAGTGGTATAGCCACTGACCCTTTGCAGTTTTTTACGACAGGAGTGCTTAGCCGCGACGGCGACGACCACCGGTCCGTGCACCACGACCGCGGCCTTCCTGACCGGGCTTGGCGGGCTGTTTGTTGAAGTTGATCCAAGCCGCACCGCCATCATCGTTGTTGGTCAGCAGGTTGGCCGCACGGATGGCTTCCATTTCCTTGCCCGGACGCGGTTTGGTCGAGCCCATGCCGAACATCTGCACAAAGGCTTCGTCGTCCATGTCGGCGGGCAGGATAATGCCTGCGGCTTCGATCTCGGCCTTCTTCTCGGCAATCTTCTTGGCGTTCACCGGAAGCGCGACCGGGTTCATGATCGCCGAGGTCATGCCGGTGGCCATGGCCATGGGCAGGAAGGCATTGTTGACGCCGTGGCGGTTCGGCAGGCCGAAGGAGATATTCGACGCGCCACAGGTCGTGTTGACGCCCAGTTCGTTGCGCAGGCGGCGGTTCAGTTCAAAGACCTGAAGACCGGCGGTCGCCATGGCGCCGATGGGCATGACCAGCGGATCAACCACGATGTCATGGGCCGGGATGCCGAAATCGGCAGCGCGTTCGACGATTTTCTTGGCCACGGCAAAGCGGACCTCGGGGTCTTCGGAGATACCGGTATCGTCGTTCGAGATTGCCACCACGGGCACGTTGTATTTCTTGACCAGCGGCAGGACGAGTTCGAGACGTTCTTCTTCGCCGGTGACGGAGTTGAGGAGGGGGCGGCCTTCGGCGGCCTCAAGTCCGGCCTCAAGCGCGCCGGGAACGGAAGAGTCGATGCAGAGCGGGCAGTCGGTGATCGCCTGCACGCGTTTGACAAGCTCGCGCATGAGGTCGGGCTCGACAAAGTTGTTGTCGGCATAGCGCGGGTCTTCGGCCATCTTGTTGGAAAAGACCGCACCGGAGTTGATGTCGAGCACGGTCGCGCCTGCGGCGACCTGGGCCAGAGCGTCGGCCTCGACGCGGGAGAAATCGCCGCGTTCAAGTTCTTCGTTGAGGATTTTGCGGCCCGTGGGGTTGATGCGTTCGCCGATGACGGTAAACGGCTCGTCAAACCCCATGATCGTGGTTTTTGTTTTCGATTCAATGATGGTACGGGTCATAGTTGATCCTTCAGGAAGCGTTTGCAGGGGCGGTGGAGGCACCGCCGTGTTCAATGGCCCAATTGGCGTTGGTCTTGATGCCGCCGAGGGGGAAGAAGTGCACCTTTTCGATGTTGAAATCCGGGTTGGCGGCCTTGTGGGCGGCCAGTTCGGCGATCACATCGGTGGGTTCGTAAGGCAAGAGGAGCTTGGAGACATCCATGGCGCGCTTTTGCAGAACCTTGAGCGAGGGGCCAACACCGCAGGCGATGGCGAATTTGATCAGGGTCTGAAGCTTGGCCGGGCCGGCGATGCCGATATGAACGGGGATGTCGATCCCGGCGTCCTTGAGGCTATTGGCCCATGCGATGATGGGCCCCGCGTCAAAAGCGAACTGGGTCGCGAGGGCCATGTCGGCGTCAGTGGTCTCGGAAAACTTCTGTTTCCAGCGCAGGGCGTCCATGACGTTCTTGTCGGACCCGTCGGGATCAATATCCTTGTTGCCCTCGGGGTGCCCGGCGACGTGCAGATTGGTAAAGCCCGCCTCGTCGAAAAGGCCGGTTTCGAGGAGCTGCATGGAGCTATCGAAGTCTCCGTGGGGCGTATCGACGCCGCCCGCGAGGAGGAGGGCCTGTTTCACGTCCGCTTCGCCCTGATACATGGCGATCCAGTTTTCGAGCGTGGCGGCGTCTTTGATGATGCGGGCGGGGAAATGCGGCATCACCGGGTAGCCATCTTCGGCAAGGCGTTTGGCGGTGGCGACCATTTCCTCGATCGGGGTGCCCTCGATATGGGCGATATAGACGCGCGTGCCTTCGGGCAGGAGATCGCGGAAATTTTCGACCTTGGCCGCAGTGCGCGGCATGACCTCAATCGAATAGCCTTGGAGAAAGGCTTCGACCTCACGCGAGACGCCTGCGGGGGCCTCGGTCTTTTTCCTGAAGTTCAACAGAGCCATCATGGCCTCCCAGAATGATGCGCGGGTCGTCATGCCCAGCCTTCGTTTTCAATCAGGGCCTTGAGGCGGTCCTGATCGTATTCAGCATCGAGACGGGCCGCTTCGGCCTCGACCACATCAGCCGCCTCGCCATCAACCGGGTAGGGATCGGCCTTGCGCCATTCGGCGAGATAGGCATCGGCATCCTTGGCGCCGATCTTCATCGCCGCGCGGTCAATCGCCTGTTCAAACCGCTCGGGGAGCTGTTTTTTTGAACCGCGACGCCCTTTGCCCACAATGACCTGGGCGGGGATATCGCGCCAATAGACGATAGTGACATCAGGCATGGATTTGATTCCTTCCGGTTTACACAACATTCCTAGGCCAGCGCGCGACACGGACAGTGCCCGTTTTCGACAGAACGACCTCCATGAGCGACGCCGTGCGGTGTAACGCAGATGCGACAGAGAGGCACACGCATATTCTTCATGTTGATGATGAGGCCAAGGAAGCGCGGGGCAGGCTATTGCGCGAGGGGCGGGGAGTGACTAGGTTGGAAGCAACTCGAAATGGAGGGCGTGTAAGATGGCGCCCAAGCGTCCCAAAGGTGCGGGCGCATTCCCGAAACCGGTTGAGAGCCCCGCGCCGAAACCGCCTGATCCAAGCGAACTTTATGCCGCGCTGGATCTGGGCACCAATAGTTGTCGCATGTTGATTGCCCAACCCAAGGGCAACCAATTTCATGTGGTCGACAGTTTTTCCAAATCCGTGCAGCTTGGCGCGGGCCTTGAGAGCACGGGGCGGTTGTCGCGTGGGTCCATGCGGCGCACGATCCAAGCCCTGCGGATTTGTCAGCAAAAGCTCAAACGCCACAAGGTCAAGCGGATGCGGCTTGTGGCGACGGAGGCTTGTCGGCGGGCCAAGAACGGGCGCGATTTCATGCGGCAGGTCACGCGCGAGACGGGGCTTCGGCTTGATATTATCAAACCCGAAGAAGAAGCGCGGCTTGCGGTGATTTCCTGTGCGCCTTTGGTGAGCCTCAAGACGGAACAACTCTTGGTGGTGGACATCGGGGGCGGGTCTACGGAGTTGGTTTGGATTGACCTGAGGGCGGTGCCTGCGCGCGAGCGGCCGAGCGCGATCATGCGGTTGCATGCAGGGTTTCATGATCTTGAGAGCCCGTTTCCGGCGGCCAAGGTGGTTGATTGGATTTCTGTGCCGCTTGGTGTGGCGACGTTGCGCGATCAGTTCCGCGATGTAGAGGACGACGCGGCGCGGTTTGCGTTGATGAGTTGGTTCTTTGAAGAGAACCTTGCGGAGTTCGCGCCTTATAAGGATGCCCCGCCCAGCGAAGGGTTCCAGATCATCGGCACCAGCGGGACCGTCACGACGGTCGCGGCGTCGCATCTTGGGTTGCGGCGGTATGACCGGACCAAGGTTGACGGGCTGCGCATGACGACGGAGCAGATCGACAAGGTGATCCGCAGCTATCTTGATCTTGGGCCGCATGGACGGCGCACGGATCCGCGGATCGGGCAGGATCGTCAGGCGCTCATCATGTCGGGGGCGGCGATTTTGCAGACGCTCATGCGGTGCTGGCCGACCAACCGGTTGTCGGTGGCGGATCGGGGGCTTCGCGAGGGGCTTCTATATGCGCAAATGAGCGCCGATGGGGTTCTTGAGGATGCGCCCTATTGACGGGGCGGCAAAGTCTTCTAGAAGGCTTTGTCCGGGCGGGATTTTCTAGAAAATCCTGAGACGCGAGAGGAAGAGACGATGGCGAAAACACCGAGCGGCAAGAACACATCGGGACGCGGGCAGCGCGACCTGACGGTCAAGGTCAAGACCGCGCGGGGGCGTAAGCTCTCTTCGACGCGCTGGCTTCAGCGGCAGTTGAATGACCCCTATGTCAAACGCGCACAGGCCGAGGGCTATCGCGGGCGGGCGGCGTTCAAGATCATGGAGCTTGATGACAAGTTCCGCTTTCTCGTGCCCGGCGCGCGGGTCGTGGACCTTGGCTGTGCGCCCGGCGGGTGGTGTCAGGTTGCGGTCAAGCGGGTTAATGCGCTTGGCGAAAAGCCGGGCAAGAAGGTTGGCACAATCCTTGGCGTCGATCTTCAGGAAGTGGAGCCGATCGCGGGTTGCGAAATTCATCAGCTCGATTTCATGGAAGATGACGCCGATGAGGTCGTCAAAGGCTGGCTTGGCGGCAAGGCGGATGTGGTGATGTCGGACATGGCGGCGTCCTCGTCGGGCCACAAGCAGACCGACCATTTGCGCATTATTTCGCTCTGTGAGGCGGCGGCCTATTTCGCCTTTGACGTTCTCGAAGAGGGCGGCACCTTTGTGGCCAAGGTTCTGGCCGGGGGTGCGGAAGGCGAGTTGCAGAAGCTTCTCAAGCAGAAGTTCACCAAGGTCATGAATATGAAACCGCCATCAAGCCGGTCGGATTCCTCGGAGAAATTCGTCGTCGCGATGGGGTTCCGGGGCTGATCGCCTAGTTTCGGCGCAGCGATTGGCTGGCCAGATCGCGGAACGCCGCGAGCTTGGCCGCCGTCAGCGGCGACTCGTTGGGCGAGGGGCGCGTGTCGGGGAAGGCGATATGGGCCTGTTCATCCTGACGGATCAATTCAAACAGGCGCGCATGGCGCGGCGGTGTGGCCGGGACGAATTTGTCCCGTGGAGCATGTTGCATGGGTTTATCCCCAGATGTGGCAGGTTACGCGAGCAGACGCGGCAGACCCTCAGCATCGGTTAAAAGCACGGCAAAAAATGCGCTAAATTGTGCCGATTCTTGGGAATTTTCAGCAGCGTGTCGGCATGCGCCGCAACGAAATGATCAAAATGTCGCTTTCGCACTCGGCAAGCCGAGATACGCGCGCTACACTTTCTTCAAGACAAGGAGGTCCCATGCGTTATCACAAGCCCGCGTCGTTCGCGCAAGCCATTGATATTGCTAATACATCTGAGGGTATCACGCGGTTTTTGGCCGGTGGCACGGATGTGTTGGTTCAGTTGCGTGCCGATATCGTCAGCCCGGATGATCTGATCGATATCAAGCATATTTCCGGCACCGGAGAGATCACAAAGACCCCGGAAGGGGGCTATGACATCGGTATTGCCGTCAGCGGCGCCGAGATGAGCGAAGATGAGGCATTGGAGGCCGATTGGCCGGGTCTTGTCGAGGCGATGGACCTTATTGGATCGACCCAGGTGCAGGGGCGCGCGACGTTGGTCGGCAATCTTTGCAATGGATCGCCGGCGGCGGATTCGGTGCCGGCGATGATCGCGGCGGGCGTAACGCTTACGGTCGAGGGGCCGGAAGGGGCACGCGAGGTCAAGGTTGAGGATATTCCGGCCGGGCCGGGCAAGACGACGCTTGGCAAGGGCGAGATGGTCACCAAGGTGCATGTGCCTGCGCGTGGTGAGAACGGTGGCGATGCCTATCTGCGCTTTATCCCGCGCACCGAGATGGACATTGCGGTTGTTGGCTGTGGCATCAACCTGCGCCTTGAGGGCGATACGATCACCGAGGCGCGCGTTGCGCTTGGGGCGGTGGCGCCGGTGGCGGCGTTGGTGCCGGAGGCGGCGGAGATCCTCATCGGCTCGACGCTTGATGAGGCGACGCTTGAGGCCTTGGGCAAGGCTGCCGAGGCCGCCTGTAATCCGATCACGGACAAACGCGGCACGATTGAGTTCCGCACCGAAGTGGCCGGGGTATTGGCCAAACGTGTGGCCAAAATTGCCTATGCGCGCGCAAAAGGAGAAGCAAAATGAGCTTGGTTCATGTCACCACGAAAGTGAACGGCGACGAGGCGGAATTCCTTTGTGAACCGCGCGAAACGCTATTGGATTGTTTGCGGGATCGGCTTGGGCTTACGGGATCGAAAGAGGGCTGTGGCACGGGCGATTGCGGGGCATGCAGCGTGACGATTGATGGGCGGCTTGTGAGCTCCTGTCTCGTGCTTGGCGTTGAGGCCGAGGGCAAGGAAATCCGCACCATTGAAGGCATGTCGACGGGCGAGGAGCTTCACCCTCTTCAGCGCAAGTTCATTGAGCATGCGGCGCTTCAGTGTGGGTTCTGTACGCCGGGGATCTTGGTCGCGGCCAAGGCGCTTTTGGAGAAAGACCCGGACCCGAGCGAGGAAGATATTCGTTATTGGCTTGCGGGGAACCTGTGTCGCTGCACGGGCTATGACAAGATCATCCGCGCAGTGCAGGATGCGGCGAAAGAAATGCGGGAGGCGGTGTGATGGCTTTGGATCAGGAAAAGCAGGAATTCCGCGTTATTGGCACGCGGCCGGATCGCCCCGATGGGCTTGATAAGGTGACGGGTAAGGCGCGCTATGGGGCGGATGCCTCGGCGCCGGGGATGTTGCATGGTGCGATTGTGCGCAGCCCCCATGCCCATGCGCGGATCGTCAAGATCGACGCGAGCAAGGCGCTTGCCATGAAGGGGGTCAAGGCCGTGGTGACGCGCGCCGATTTCCCGGACGGGCAGAAGGGCGAAGACTGGAACATCATGGAAAACTGCATGGCGGGAGAGCGGGCGCTCTATGATGGTCATGCGGTGGCGGCCGTGGCGGCGACGACGCCGTGGCTTGCGCGGGATGCGGCCAAGTTGGTCGAGGTTGAGTATGAAATCCTGCCGCATGTGACCAATGTCGATGCGGCCATGCAGGAAGGCGCGCCAGCCATCCGCGAGGGGGCGGCGAATTACTCGGTTCCCGAAGGGATGCATCCGAACGTCGTTCGATTTATCGAATTTGGCCATGGCGATGTGGAGAAGGGCTTTGAAGAGGCCGATCTCGTCATGGAGAAAAGCTATACCACCGAGGCAACGCATCAGGGCTATATCGAGCCGCACGCCTGCCTTGCTCAGATGGGCAGTGATGGGCGCGGGGAGCTTTGGTGCTGCACGCAGGGGCATTGGTTTGTGCGACGTATGTCGGCGGCGTGTCTTGGCATTGAGGTCAGCAAACTGCGCGTGACGCCGTCGGAGATTGGCGGCGGATTTGGTGGCAAAACGACCGTGTTCATTGATCCGGTGGCGCTCGCCCTGAGCCGAAAGGCCAATAAGCCGGTGAAGATCGTGATGAGCCGCGAAGAGGTTCTGCGCGCGACGGGGCCGACGGCGGCGGCGAGCATGGACGTTAAGATCGGCATGACCAAGGACGGTAAGATGACGGCGGGCAAGGCGGTTTTCCGCATGACCGGCGGGGCCTTTCCGCAGGCGCCGGTGGATTCGGCGCTGGCCTGTGCCTTTGCGTGCTACGCGCTCGAAAACGTGCAGCATGAGGGCTATGACGTGATGTCGAACCGCCCGAAACAGGCAGCTTACCGCGCGCCGGGATCGCCCATGGCGGCCTTTGCGGTTGAAAGCCTTGTGGACGAGATGTGCCGTGAATTGGCGCTTGATCCGCTTGACGTGCGGTTGAAGAACGCCGCCAAGGAAGGCACGAAATCGAGCGCGGGGCCGACCTATCCGCGGATCGGTCTTGTGGAAACACTTGAGGCGGCGAAAGCGCATCCGCATTATGCCGCCCCTCTCGGACCCAATCAGGGGCGCGGGATTGCGTCGGGGTATTGGATGAACTGGGGCGGGGAAACCTCTGTTTCTCTTGCACTTTCCGAGGATGGGACCGTCACGGTTTCGGTTGGCACGCCGGATATTGGCGGCTCGCGGGCATCGGTCGCGATGATGGCGGCAGAGGCGCTTGGGGTGCCTTATGAGGATGTGCGGGTCAACGTGGTGGAAACCGGGGCGCTTGGCGTCAATGAGCCGACCCACGGAAGCCGCGCGACCTTTGCCACCGGGCTTGCCACCATTGAGGCGGCAAAACAGGCCAAGAAGACGCTCTGTGAACGGGCGGCGGCGAAATGGGGCATCGATGCCGAGGCGGTCGTCTGGGAAGACGGCGCGGCGAAACCTTCGGGGCCGAATGCGGGAGAGTTCCCGCCCATGACCATCGGCGAAATCTGCGCCAAGATGGGGCGCACGGGCGGACCGATCTCGGGCCACTTCGAGGCGACGCCGAACGGGTTTGGCGGCAGTTTCGGCACCCATATCGTCGATGTCGAGGTGGACCCGGAAACCGGCCATACCAGCGTTGTGCGCTATACGGTGGTGCAGGATGCCGGTAAGGCGATTCATCCGGCCTATGTTGAAGGCCAGTTCCAGGGCGGTGCGGCGCAGGGCATCGGCTGGGCGCTCAACGAGGAATATATCTATGGCGAGGATGGGCGGCTTCAGAACCCGATTTTCCTCGACTACCGTATTCCGGTCGCTTCGGACCTGCCGATGATTGACACGGTGATTGTCGAAGTGCCCAATCCGGGCCATCCTTATGGCGTGCGGGGCGTGGGCGAGACAGGGATCACGCCGCCTTTGCCGGCGATTGCCAACGCGGTTGCGGATGCGACAGGGAAACGCCTTCGCGGACTTCCGGTATCGCCGCCGAAAATTCTTGCGGCAATAAAGGGTTAAAGGGCGTGGTTGAAGTGCATCTCTGGTCCAGCATGCGGCGATTTGCCGATGGGCAGGAGAGTGTTGAGGTTGCGGGAAAAACGGTTGGCGAGGTGCTTCATAACCTCGCCGCCGCCCATCCCGGCCTTGAACCGGTGATTGAGGACGGTGCTTCATTGACCGTGAATGGCGACTATGCCGGGGAAAGCCATCAGATGGCGGTTTCCGAAGGGGACGAGATTTACCTCATCCAGAGGATCAAGGGCGGATAATATAGCCATAACCGACCGGGCAAAGCGGTCATTATCTTGAGTATTCTCAGGAAGTTATGGCGGAGAGACAGGGATTCGAACCCTGGGTCCCCGTGAAGGGACAACGGTTTTCGAGACCGCCCCGTTCGACCACTCCGGCACCTCTCCGCGGGGGTCTGTGGAGGCGTCGTTTAATGATGTTTGGCGGGGGGTGCAAGAGGGGTTTTGACATTGTTTGTTAATTCCTGTGCGATAGTCTTGTGGATGAAGCGAGTGAGGAAAGGAACGAGCGTGCGCGCAGTCCTGAAAACTTGGTGCCTGATGGTCGGGGTTGGCCTGATGGTGAGTTTGGCCGTGTTGCCCGCGCGGGCGGCGGATCGGGCCAATATCGAGGCGTTCCTTGCGACGACGGGGTTTGATGTCGCGATTGATTCCATCGCCATGGCGGCGGAAAGCGCGCCGGATATGCTCGGCCTGGACGCGAGTGTTTTCGGGATCGAATGGAAGCGTGTGTCCGAAGACGTCTTTGACCCGGCGCTGATGCGGGAACGGGCGATGGATATCCTTGAGGCGACGCTTGAGGAAGATCTTCTAAGCCATGCGGCAGGGTTTTATGCCTCTGACCTTGGGCGCGACCTCGTTGCGGCGGAGAATGATTCCCACCTTGAGGAGGACGCGCATAAGCGTGCGGCGGGGCAGGCGCTTGTGGCGGAAATGGTGGCGGATGGATCAGGGCGGCTTGAGTTGCTCAAGCGGATGAACCACGCGATTGATCCCAACGATGTCGGACCGCGCGCGGCGCAGGAAATTCAGATTAGGTTTCTTTTGGCAGCGTCTTATGCCGGGGTGATTGCGCTGCGCATGGATGAGGCGGGATTGCGCGCGGCGATGAAGGAAAACGAAGGCGCGTTACGCCGGGATATGGCGGCGTCTGCGTTGACCGGGGCGGCCTATACCTATCGTGATTTTTCGGATGCACAGATCGAGACCTATGCAGAGGCGCTTGAAAATCCGCAGATGCAGACGGTTTATGAGCTGATGAATGCGGTGCATTACGAGATCATGATGAACCGTTTCGAGGCGCTGGCGCTTCGGATGGGGGAACTCAGCCCCGGACAAGAGCTTTAGCCGTTGTCGCGGTCGCGTGGGTGGCGGGTTTTGACAGGGAAGGGCGGAAGCCAGCCTTCGCGCCGGAGTGTCCAGAGTTCGTAGTCCGGCGTGAATTGATCCGGGGCATCGAGCGCGCCAAGGTGAAGTTCGATCTCATCGCCGCTCTGGGCAAAAACGGATGAGCCACAGGTCGGACAAAAGGCGCGGCCCTCATAGGAGTGGTAATCGCCGGTGATGGTCACGGCCGAAGCCGGAAAGATCGCCGCCGCGTAAAAGAGCGCGCCGTGATGTTTGCGGCAGTCAAGACAATGACAGAGGCCCACACGGTCGGGGGGCCCTTGGGCGCGGATGCGCAGGGCGCCGCAGAGACATCTGCCTTCGACAGAATCCATGGGTTTTCCTTTCGACAAAGCCTTGCGGGAAGTGTAGGAGGTCGGGGCGCCTTTTGTCACCTATGTGCAGGGCTGCTATCGGGGGCACAGTTATCCCTTGACAGACAGGTCAAAGCACAGGATAAGCGCGCGAACCCGGCGTAAGGACCTCCTTGCGCCGTGTTTTGTTGAAATTACGTCCGGGTCCGTTGACCCAGCAAGGACGCGCGGTTCGAGGCGGCGATAGCCACAAACACCCGGATGGGGGCCACAGAACGCGGTAAACGCAAAGGAATAGGGCATGTTCGCAGTCCTCAAAACCGGCGGCAAGCAGTATAAAGTACAGGCAGGTGATATCCTGCGTGTCGAAAAACTGGCTGCTGATGCTGGCGAAAAAATTCAATTCAACGACATCCTGATGCTCGGCGGTGACAAGACCGTTGTGGGCGCGCCTCTTGTTGATGGTGCCGCGGTTCAGGCTGACGTGATCGACCAGATCAAGGGCGAGAAGGTCATCAACTTCGTCAAGCGTCGTCGTAAGCATTCGTCCAAACGCACCGTGGGTCACCGTCAGAAGCTGACCCTCGTGAAGATCACCGAGATCCTCGCATCGGGCGCCGACAAGTCCGGCGTCAAAGCTGCCGTAGGCGCAGGTTCGGTTGCTGGTGTGGCCGTTGCTGCCGCAGCTCCGGCTCCGAAGAAAGCAGCCAAGAAAGCCGCTAAAGCCGAAGCCCCCGCAGGCGCGGACGATCTCAAGAAGCTCTCGGGTGTTGGCCCGGCGCTTGAAAAGAAACTGCTCGAAGCTGGTGTGACCACTTTCGCGCAGATCGCGGCCTGGACCGACGCAGATATTGCCGAGTTCGACGAAAAACTGTCGTTCAAAGGCCGTATCGAGCGCGAAGGCTGGGTTGATCAGGCCAAAGAACTGGCCAAATAAGCCGTAGAAACAGGAGACAAGCGATATGGCACATAAAAAAGCTGGCGGTAGCTCCCGTAACGGACGCGACTCTGCAGGTCGTCGCCTCGGCGTGAAAAAATACGGTGGCGAGATCGTCATCCCCGGCAACATCATCATGCGTCAGCGCGGCACCAAGTGCTGGCCGGGCGAAGGTGTTGGCATGGG
>JAAEZB010000006.1:0-50687 GCA_018223085.1 Paracoccaceae bacterium | reverse complement strand
CTTGCAGGCCACGGCCACGGTCGCCATCTGTCTTTTGGCCTGCCAGATGGTGTTTCACCCGATCTGGACATTTGCAGGAGATCGCATTGCGCGGCTCGTCGCAGGACGCGCCGCAGAAAAATATCTTATGGGAACACTGGCCGCGCTGACCGTGGCCTCGGTTCTTTATGTGTTGTTTTGAGGAGGGCGCACATATGAAACACGATACAATCGTGACACAGCCCGTGATCGAAACCGAACGGTTTGTCCTGCGCCCGGTGCGCCGGTCGGACGAGGGTTTGATCGCGCTTTATGCAGGTGACGAGGAGGTCGCCCGCAATACAACGTCAATCCCGCACCCGCTTCCGCCGGGGAGCATCGAGGCCTTCATTCATCGCGCGCAATCGGAGGATCGCGTCGAGGATATTTGGGTCATGGATGGCAGCGCCGTCCAGAGCGCGGAGGTCATGGGGGTGATCGGGCTCAAGCGCGTTGACACCGGCAAGGCCGAGATTGGCTATTGGGTCGCTCCGGCGTTCTGGAATACGGGTCTCGCCTCGGAGGCGGTCGCGGCGCTTCTCAAGGCCAACCCGATGCAGCTCGACACGGTCTATGCCACGGTGTTTCAGGACAACCCGGCCTCGGCGCGGGTACTCACGAATAGCGGATTTCAGTATCTGGGCGATGCGGAAACCTACTCGGTCGCGCGCGATGCGACCGTACCCACATGGACGTATAGTCTCAAACTGGATTGAGGCGGGCCGCGCTTGGCGTTATCAGGCGTGGCAGACCTCACTTCTCAAAGCGGCCCTTACGGGGCCAAAGGACCAAAACGATGAAATTCCTCGACCTCGCCAAGGTTTATATCCGCTCCGGCAGCGGCGGGTCGGGATGTATCTCGTTCCGGCGTGAGAAATATATCGAATATGGCGGCCCCGATGGCGGCGATGGTGGTAATGGCGGCAATGTCTGGGCCGAGGCGGTTGATGGGCTGAATACGCTGATTGATTTCCGCTATCAGCAGCATTTCTTTGCCGACAATGGCCGCCCCGGCATGGGTGCACAGCGGACCGGTAAAACGGGCGAAGACATTATTCTTCGCGTGCCGGTCGGCACCGAAATCCTTGATGAGGATCAGGAGACGGTTCTGGCCGATCTGACCGTGATTGGGCAGAAGGTCTTGCTTGCCAAGGGCGGCAATGGCGGTTTTGGCAACCTGCATTTCAAATCCTCGACCAACCAGGCACCGCGCCGGGCCAATCCGGGGCTTGCCGGGGTGGAGCGCACGATCTGGCTTCGTCTTAAACTCATCGCGGATGTGGGGCTTTTGGGGCTGCCCAATGCGGGTAAGTCGACCTTCCTTGCCGCGACATCGAATGCGCGGCCCAAAATCGCGGATTACCCCTTTACCACGTTGCATCCGAACCTTGGGGTAGTGGGTGTTGATAACGTGGAATTCGTTGTTGCCGATATTCCGGGCCTGATCGAGGGCGCGAGCGAAGGCCGCGGCCTTGGCGATCTATTCCTTGGGCACGTGGAGCGTTGTGCGGTGTTGTTGCATCTTGTCGATGGCACCAGCGGCACGCCGATTGAGGATTACCAGACGATCATTCGCGAGATTGAGGCCTATGGCGGGTTCCTTGCCGAAAAGCCGCGGGTCACGGTTCTTAACAAGATCGACACGCTTGACGAGGAAGAGCGCGAATTCATCAAGGAAGAGCTTGAGGCGGTGACGGATGGGCCGGTGATGCTCATGTCCGGGGTGAGCCGCGAAGGGGTTACGGATGTGCTCCGCGCGCTTCGGGCGCAGATTGATGCGGATCGCCTACGTCAGAAAAAGGCCGAAGCAGGCGAGGAGGAGGACGCGTCTTGGCAACCCTGAGCGGTGCAAAACGCGTTGTCATCAAGATTGGCTCGGCGCTTTTGGTCGATGCCACAAGCGGGGATTTGCGCCGCGACTGGCTTTTGGGATTGGCCGAGGATGTGGCATGGCTCAAGGGGCAGGGGACCGATGTTGTCCTTGTGTCGTCGGGGTCTATTGCACTTGGGCGTGGAGCGCTTGGTCTTCCGCGCACGGAATTGCCGCTTGAACAATCGCAGGCGGCAGCAGCGGTCGGACAAATCCGGCTTGCGCGGGCCTATGAAGAGGCGTTGGCGCCGCATGGGATTACCACGGGTCAGGTTCTTGTAACGCTTGAGGATAGCGCCAACCGGCGGCGGTATCTCAATTCGCGGGCCACGCTGGAGCAGCTTTTGAGCCTTGGCGTGGTGCCGATCGTCAATGAGAACGACACTGTGGCGACGGATGAAATCCGCTATGGTGACAATGACCGGCTGGCGGCGCAGGTGGCACTGACCACGGGGGCGGATGCCCTCGTGCTTTTGTCGGATGTGGACGGGTTTTATTCGGACAATCCGATGGTTAACCCCGAGGCCAAGCGGTTTGATGTGGTCGAGGAAATCACGCCGGAGATCGAGGCAATGGCGGGCGAAGGCACGTCGGGCCTTTCCAAAGGTGGGATGATTACCAAGCTCTGGGCCGCGAAGACCGCGACGGCGGGCGGGTGCGCCATGGCGATCACCCTTGGCAGCGTGATGCGTCCAGTCAAGGCGTTGGCGGAGGGGGCGGCAGCGACGTGGTTCAAGGCCGAGGGCACACCGCAGCTTGCACGCAAACGCTGGATCTCGTCGATGAAACCGCAGGGCACGATCAGCGTCGATGCCGGAGCGGCCCGCGCGTTGCAACAGGGCAAGAGCCTTTTGGCGGCCGGGGTTCGGTCGGTCGAGGGCGCGTTTGGGCGCGGCGATCCTGTGGCGATCCTTGGGCCGGATGGGCATAAGATCGGTCAGGGGCTTGTGGCTTATGCAGGCGAAGAGGCGGAGGCCATCAAGGGCTGTCATTCTTCGCAGATCGAGGCAATTTTGGGATATCCGGGGCGCACGGCGCTTATTCACCGGGACGATATGGCGCTCTGAGGGGCGTTTGAATTTAGGAAGCAAAGGACCAGGATGATGAAAGACATCACAGACATCCCCGCATTGATGGCAGAGATTGGCGCCAAGGCCAAAGCCGCGAGCGCGGAGCTGGCCTTTGCCCCAGCCGAAGCCAAGACCAAGGCGCTTGAGGCGGCGGCGGATGCGGTTTGGGCGCGCCGGGCCGAAATCATTGCGGCCAATGAAAAAGATATGGCGTTCGGGCGCGACAAGGGGCTTTCGGCGGCGATGATGGATCGTCTGATGCTCGACGAGGACCGGGTTCAGGGAATTGTGGACGGGTTGCGCGCCGTGGCGGCGCAGGATGATCCGGTTGGCGAGGTTCTGGTCGAATGGGACCGGCCTTCGGGCCTTCATATCAAGCGCGTGCGCACGCCGCTTGGCGTTATCGGGGTGATTTACGAGAGCCGCCCGAATGTGACAGCGGATGCGGGCGCGCTTTGCCTCAAATCCGGGAACGCGGTGATCCTGCGCGGTGGATCGGAGAGTTTTCATTCCTCGGGCGCGATCCATGCCTGTCTTGTGGATGGGCTCAAGGCGGCGGACCTGCCGGAAGATGCGATTCAGCTTATCCCGACGCGGGATCGGGCGGCGGTTCAGGAACTCCTGACCATGGTCGACACGGTGGATGTTATTGTGCCGCGTGGGGGTAAGGGGCTTGTGGGCCTTGTGCAGCGCGAGGCGCGGGTGCCGGTTTTTGCCCATCTCGAAGGCATCGTGCATATCTATCTTGATGCGGCGGCCGATCCGGTCAAGGCGCTCAACGTGGTCATCAACGCCAAAACCCGGCGCACCGGGATTTGCGGCGCGGCGGAATGCCTTCTCATTCACGAGAGCCTTGTCGATACGGTCGGGCAGGGCGTTTTGCGCGCGCTCATGGACAAGGGCGTGCGGGTGCATGGCGATACGACGCTTCAGGCGATTGAGGGCGTGTTGCCGGCAACGGCCGAGGATTGGGGTAAGGAATATCTCGACATGGATATTGCGGCGAAGGTCGTGGCCAATGTCGACGAGGCCATTGCCCACATCCGGGAATTCGGATCGAACCACACCGATTGTATCATCACCGAAGACGATGCGACGGCGGATCGGTTCTTTCAGCGGCTTGATAGTGCGATCCTGATGCGCAATGCGTCGACCCAGTTTGCCGATGGCGGCGAGTTTGGCATGGGCGCAGAGATCGGGATTGCCACCGGCAAGATGCACGCGCGCGGCCCTGTGGGCGCGGCGCAGCTCACCAGCTTCAAGTATATTGTCGAGGGTGACGGGACGGTGCGCCCGTAACGCGATCAGAAGGCGAGGGTGATCCTGTCATCCTCGCGTTTGACCGAGAGACCACGGTCCAGCCCATTGAGCACATCGGGCAGGAGGCCGAACTCAACCTGGTTCGGGGTCAGGCCCTCGTCGGGGATGCCACTCTCAAGTGCTTGCCAACTGTTTTCATTCACCGTCAGCCGGTCAGACAGGGCGATGATTTCCCATGTCTCGGAGGACAGGCGGGTGATGCTCAGGAGGCCACCACGGCCAAGGGCGGTTTCGGCGCAGAGGATGGCGAGGAACACGGCGCGCAATTCCGCGCGTGTCACGCCCCCTTCGACCAGCCATTCGAGATCAACGCGGCTTTCCTGAAAACTATCGGCGAGGATGGTGCGGATTTCCAGATCGGGCACATGTTGATTCCCCGAGGCGAGGCCAAAGGCGATGCGGAAAAAACGGATACGCGCGGTGGCGTTTGTCACACTGCCAGAAATCAGGCCAATCTCGGGGCCATCGGTCGTCCCGGAGAGGGAAATCAGCTCAAGCCCGTTTCCGATCGCGCCAACGGGGCTAATGAGGTCGTGACAAATCCGCGACCCTACCAGCGCGGCCAGATCTGTATTAGGGTTGGGCATGATAGAGGCCTTCCATGAGGAGAACTGGGGCTATGGACGATCTCAATGCATTTCTCGAACCCGGTATGCTTGTCCGGCACCCGGACCGCGCGGACTGGGGCATTGGACAGGTCCAGTCCAATATCGGCGGCAAGATCACCGTGAACTTTCGAGAGGAAGGCAAAGTTGTCATCAATGGTGCCCGTGTTTTTCTATTACCCGTCATTGAAAACGAGAGTGGTTGACGTTTCGTTAACACAACTAAAGGTTGCGTGTCGAGATCATCATCGGCCTTGATATTGCCAATTTCCCCAACTGCGCCTAAAACGCGGCAATTGCCCTGGAACTTCGGACAAAATGGCCAGCCAAGACCCTGATTTCACACTAAAACTCGCAGAGACGCCCGGCGAGCTTATGGCGGCGCAGAGGTTGCGTTACCGGGTTTTCGTTGAGGAGCTTGGCGGCGGCGGCGCGATGGTCGATCATGAGGCGCGTCTTGAGAAGGACCGGTTCGATCCGTTCTTCGATCACATGATCCTTATCGACAATGCCATGGACGCGCCCGAGATTGATCGGGTGGTTGGGGTTTACCGGCTTTTGCGCGGGGAAAAGGCCGCCGAGATCGGGCAGTTTTACGGCGAAGACGAGTATGATCTTACGGTGCTGAAACAGAGCGGGCGCAAGCTATTGGAGCTTGGGCGGAGCTGTCTATTGCCGGATTATCGGGGCGGGGCGGCGATGTTCCATCTGTGGAACGGGCTTGCGGCCTATGTGTTCGAACACGAGATCGAAGTTCTTTTTGGGGTCGCGAGCTTTCACGGCACGGATGTGGAGGCGCTGGCGGCGCCCTTGTCGCTCTTGCATCACCGCCATTTGGCACCGGAAGATTTGCGGGTGCGCACCCAAGAGGCGCATTTTCAGAGCATGGACCTCATCCCCGAAGATGAGATCGACCGGCGCAAGGCGATGCTTGAGGTGCCGGCGCTTATCAAGGCCTATCTGCGGCTTGGGGGATTCGTGGGCGAGGGGGCCTATGTGGATCATGCGTTCAATACGGTGGATGTCTGCCTTGTGATGGATACGGAACGCATGAACGCCAAACAAAAAGCAATCTACACCAAGGGGTTGGACGTATGACCCAACCTTGGGACGCGGTTGAGGCTTACCCGGAACCCAAAGCCATCGGGGTGTTGGGATGGGGTCGTGTGCTGGTGCGGGGCGTCATTCTTGCAACCGTGGTGTTTGGGTGCCTCGCGATCCTGTTGCTGGTGCGGTTGATCGAGCGCCCGCTGTTTGGATTGCATCGTCCGTGGACGCCGTTCATCACGCAGTTCGTCTGTCGCACCGCGTTTTTCATCCTCGGGATTAAGTTTACGAGCAAAGGCGAATTGATGCGCGAACGCGGCGCGGTGGTGGCCAATCACAGTTCGTGGCTCGATATTTTCGCCCTCAATGCCCGCAAGCGGATTTATTTCGTCTCCAAAGCAGAAGTCGCCAAATGGCCGGGGATTGGCTGGCTTGCACGGGCGACGGGGACGGTTTTCATCAACCGCGATCCCAAAGAGGCGCGGGCGCAGAAAGAGGTTTTCGAAGGGCGGCTTCTTGCGGGACATAAGCTTTTGTTCTTCCCGGAAGGCACAAGCACGGATGCGATCCGGGTTTTACCTTTTAAACCAACGCTTTTTGCGGCGTTCTTCACGGAAGAATTGCGCACCGAAATGCATATCCAGCCGGTCACCGTTCTCTATCATGCACCCGAAGGCGAGGATCGTCGGTTCTATGGTTGGTGGGGCGACATGGATTTTGGGCCGCATCTTCTTAAGGTGTTGGCACAGGGCAAACAGGGGCGGGTTGAATTGATCTATCACGCGCCGCTCAAGGTCTCGGATTTCGAGAGCCGCAAGACCTTGGCCAAAGCCTGTGAAGAGATCGTGCGTGGGGCGCATTTGCTGGCGGACGCATAAGGCCAGAATTTTGTGAAAATCCCATGTTTCATGGCCGAAATGGGCTTGCGCTGTCGGTCTGTCTCTTCTATACGCGCGCTACTTCAAACCCGCAGGCGGGGTTTGGGTTGATCCGGGGAGACATCCCGGACAGTCCGCCGGTTGGAGCATCTGCTCTCAATTGATCCCGCCAAGGCGTAAACCGGAAAAGGAAAATTAGCATGGCTCTTCCCGAGTTCACCATGCGCCAGCTGCTCGAAGCAGGCGTTCACTTTGGTCACCAGACGCAGCGTTGGAACCCCCGTATGGGCACGTTCATTTACGGCTCGCGCAATGGCATTCACATCATGGACCTCACCCAGACGGTCCCGATGCTCGACGCAGCTCTTAACGCGATCCGCGACACCGTTGCCAAGGGCGGCCGCGTTCTTTTCGTCGGCACCAAGCGTCAGGCCGCAGCGCCGGTTGCAGATGCTGCCGAGAAATGCGCCCAGTATTACATGAACCACCGCTGGCTCGGTGGCACGCTGACCAACTGGCAGACCGTGTCCAAGTCGATCAGCCGCCTCAAGGAAATCGACGAGAAAATGGTTTCGGGCGCCGAAGGCCTGACCAAGAAAGAGCGTCTCGGCATGGAACGTGACCAGGCGAAGCTTCAGGCGTCGCTCGGCGGTATCCGCGAAATGGGCGGTGTTCCGGATCTTCTCTTCGTCATCGACGTCAAGAAAGAAGCCCTCGCCATCGCAGAAGCCAACAAGCTCGGTATCCCGGTTGTGGCCGTGGTCGACACCAACTGCTCGCCCGATGGTGTGGATTACATCATCCCCGGCAACGACGACGCGGCCCGCGCTATCGCGCTCTACTGTGATCTGGCCTCGCGCGCAGCTCTCGACGGTATGACCGCCCAGATGGGTGCAGCCGGTATCGACGTTGGTGCCTTCGAAGAAGCCCCGGTTGAAGAAGCCGTTGCTGAAGAAGCCGCAGCCGACGCGTAAGCGTTACAGAACTGACACGGGGGCAGGGTAAGCCCGCCCCCGATATACTCTTTCAGACATCGAGGAGAGCCAAGATGGCGATCACAGCAGCAATGGTAAAAGAACTGCGCGAAATGACCGGCGCAGGCATGATGGACGCGAAAAAAGCCCTGACCGAAACCGACGGTGACCAGGAAGCGGCAATCGACTGGCTGCGCACCAAAGGCCTCGCGAAAGCAGCCAAGAAATCGGGCCGCACCGCGGCTGAAGGTCTCGTGGCTGTTAAGGTTGAAGGCGGCAAGGGTGTGGCTGTTGAAGTCAACTCGGAAACCGACTTTGTCGGCAAGAACGCTGACTTCCAGAAAATGGTTGCCGGCATTGCAGACGTTGCAGTCACCGTGTCGGACGTGGACGCGCTCAAAGCGGCGGACATGGGCGGCAAGACCGTGGCAGAGGTTGTGACCGATGCCGTGGCCACCATCGGCGAGAACATGTCGGTACGCCGCATGGCCTCTGTTGAAGGCGACATTGTGACGTCCTACATCCACAACCCGGCCGCGACCGGCATGGGCAAAATCGGCGTTCTCGTTGCGCTCAAAGGTGGTGACGAAGCATTCGGCAAGCAGGTTGCCATGCACATCGCAGCCGCCAACCCGCAGTCGCTTTCGGAAGCGGATCTCGATCCGGCGGTTGTTGAGCACGAGCGCAAGGTTCAGATCGACATCGCACGTGAATCCGGCAAGCCCGAGCAGGTCATCGAGAAGATGATCGTCGGTCGCATGAAGAAGTTCATGAGCGAAGTGACCCTGCTTGGCCAGAACTTCGTCATCAACCCGGACCTGACCGTGGAAGCCGCGGCCAAAGAAGCCGGTGCCGAGATCGTGGGCTTTGTGCGCATGGAAGTCGGTGAAGGCATCGAAAAGAAAGAAGAAGATTTCGCCGCAGAAGTGGCCAAAGCCGCCCAGGGCTAAGTTCCCGGACAGCTTGTGAAATCACGAAGACGCCGCTCGGGGATACCTCGGGCGGCGTTTTTCTTTGCGGGACAATAAAAATGGCGACGCCACCGGGGAAGGCAACGCCGCCAAATCCGAGCACCTCCGTGTGCATGGGGATGGAGGCAAAACTCGAAAACGCCGAACCCGAAGTGACAATACACCCCGGACCCGACATCCGGATTAAAACCGGCCAGCCGAGAGAGCCTCGTAATATCGAAGATCACGGCCAGATGTTCCCAGGCATAAAGCCACCACTCACGGAACAGGGTCAGAATGACCTATTGACGCTAGGGAAGGCAAGTAAGGGAAACCTGACCTTGACGCTTTTTTGCGTCAGTTTTCGCGCTTTGAGTGCCTAGCTTTAACCTATGCACCGGTTTTAATTGTCTGGTTTGTAAATCTGCTTGAGGAAAGACGCCTTGAGAAGGGCCTGAGCCGTGGTTTCCACGTTCAAAGCTTCACGCGCCAGACGCAGGTGTTTTTCAACCGTCGCAGGCCGGCGATTCATCAGGGTTGCGATATCCTGAATCGTTTTGCCATCTCCGACCCATTCCAGAACCTCGCGTTGGCGATCTGTGAGGGCGCGGCTTGGATGCTCGTAGGGCAGGGAGAGGATTTTCAGATGGGCAATCTGGCTCGACAATTCGATGAAACGGCCATGGTCTTGCCAGATTTCCTCGACATCATCCTGGCTTAGCCCGGCACGGGCCGCCATGGCCAAGGCGCCTTTGGAGCGCGATGACACGGTAGGAAAACTGATGGAGTAGCCCGCGTTAACCCCCATACGGGCATTGAATTCAATCACCGCCAGCTCTGTTTTCGACAACAGGCCGGCCATGCGTTGTTCTTCAACCCAGCGCCAGCTACACGCGCCTGTATTCACCAAACACCAACGCATCATGGGGCCATTGAAATAGAGGCCGTCGCCAAGGAAGGCGTCGAGGAACTCGGGATCGTGGTTCGACAGGATGGTAAAATCATCCATATCACCAAGAGAGGCATCGGTGCGAAAGCCGGTATAGCCATAGATCAGGCGGTCAAATCCGAACTGCGCCATCATTTCTATGTGCATGTCCCACAGCGCTTCCTGAGATGTCGCGTGGGTCAGGGATTCTATATAATCAAGCGCAGCATCCGGGGTCATTCGGAGGTTCTGCCGAGCAGATGTTGGCGCAGCGCGTCCAGCGCAAGGATATAGCCATGCGCACCAAAGCCGCAAATCTGGCCGATAGCGACAGGGGCGATATAGGATTTATGGCGGAAGGCCTCACGCGCATGGATATTGGAGAGGTGCAGCTCGACCACGGGCAATTCGACAGAGGCGATCGCATCCATCAGCGCAACAGAAGTGTGGGTATAAGCACCCGCGTTGAGGATAATCCCGTCACGCACACCCTTGGCGGCGTGGATTGCATCAACAAGCGCGCCTTCATGGTTGCTCTGAAAACAGGAAACAGAAAGGCCAGAGGCATCGCCATGCGCAGTGCAGGCAGCCTCAATATCGGCGAGCGTCGTGGAGCCATACACCTCGGGCTGACGTTGACCAAGGAGATTGAGGTTTGGGCCGTTCAGGACAAGAATTGAAGTCATGGGGTCCTCTCTATAGGACTGACCATATAGTCAGCATTCTCTTTCTGTCCACAGGCAAGTTCCCGTTATCCCACGTTATTTCAGCCATGTTCGGGGGGATTGGGCCATCTATTTATTTACATAATACTGATTATAGGATTAATGTATCAGCCGTTCCGACATGTGAACCAGTCGTGCCCCGCTCTCGTAATACGCGGTTCGCACGCCGCAGAAACGCTCATTATAGGCCGTGAGCAGCGGCACTGGCAGATCCGACTCTGTGCCCGACAAGAGCGACTCGGCCGCGAGACGCCCAAGCCGCGTGCCCGGCGCAATGCCACGGCCAGAGAACCCCATCAGGCTTAGCGCGTCAGGTCCAAAACGAATGAGCTTGGGCACGTGATCGGACGTCATGGCGATATCGCCCGCCCAGAAATACGCGATCTCCTGCCCTTCCAGCTTGGGATACAGGCGTTTTAGCGCCTTCAGAGCCCAGGCACGATGCACTGCATGGCCAAATCCCTCAGGTTTGCCCATGGCGCCAAAGATCAGGCGACCGGCCTTGTCCCGGCGCAAGGAGGACATGATAAGCGCAGTGTCCCAGCAGCCTTCGCCGCCCGGCAGGATATCTGCGCCGAGGGCGTCGGGCAGCGGCGCTGTGGCGAGTTGGAAGAAGGATACTTTGGCGCTGTTGCTCTCTTCCACACCTTTCACATCCCTATGGTAAGCATTTGTTGCCAATAGGATTTTTTCCGCTGTGACGGTGCCATTTCCGGCCTGTGCGTGCCAGGCGCCGTTCTCGTATTTCAGGTCCTTGACCGGGCTTTGCGTATAGATTTCCGCCCCCGCGTCTTGCGCGGCGCGGGCCAGCCCTTGCGCATAGGCAAGCGGTTGCACGGTCCCTGCCCTGCGATCATGCAATGCGCCGCAATAAGCGGTGGTGCCGGTGCGACGGGCGGTTTCTTCTGCGTCAAGAAGCGTCACCGGGGCTTGGCGAGCCTGTTGCTGCGTAAGGCGCGTCTTGAGGTCTTTGAGGCCGCGCGGCGCATGGGCCAGATGCAGTGTGCCGTTACGTGTGGCTTCGCATTGAATCTCATGCGCTGCGATCAGGTCGAAAACTTCATCCGGCGCACCAGCGAGCGCGGCATTCAGGCGCTGACCGGATTCGGCGCCCATCACCTGTTCAACTGTATCAGGCGGCAACCAGAGGCCAGCATTGACAAGCCCCACATTGCGACCGGAACCGCCGTGGCCGATGCTTTCGGCCTCAAGAAGCGCTACGCGGGCACCTTGGCGAGCCGCTGTCAGGGCCGCAGAACAGCCGGTAAATCCGCCACCGATGACCAGAAGATCAACATGAATATTGCCTTGCAACGCGCTGTATTTGCGCAATTCTTTCGTGCTGGAATGCCAGAGATTGTGCTTCATATCACCCCCTTTGAAGAGGCGCGATATGGCGCAGCGTGAGACAAACAGGCATCAGGAAACTCCCGGAGTGGTTCCGGGAATTTAGCCCTCGTTTTCAAGGAGATGCAAGTCTTAGCCGAGCGCGTATCCCGCCCCGCGCACAGTGCGCAAAGGATCATCGCCACCATGCTTGCAAAGTGCCTTGCGCAGGCGGCCGATATGCACGTCGACAGTGCGGCTATCGACATAGATGTCGCGGCCCCAGACCCGGTCGAGAAGCTGTTCCCGGCTCCAGACGCGGCCCGGTTTTTCCATGAAGGTCGACAGGAGGCGGAATTCCGTCGGGCCGAGCTTTAGGGGTTTTTCGTCACGGGTCACGCGGTGGGTCTCGGCATCGAGGATGATGTCCTCATATTCGAGGCGCTGCCCAACAGAGGCCGGGCGCACGCGGCGCAACTGATTGCGGACGCGGGCCATGAGTTCCATCACGGAATAGGGTTTGACGACGTAATCATCCGCCCCGGTTTCAAGCCCCCTCACCCGGTCAACCTCTTCGGAACGTGCCGAGAGCATGAGCACCGGGATAGTGGCGGTGTCGGCCTTGGTCTTGAGGCGGCGGCAGATTTCGATCCCAGAGATGCCGGGCAGCATCCAGTCAAGCACGATGATATCCGGCACGACCTCTGCCACGAGCAGAAGCGCCTCTTCGCCGTCGCCTGCGGTGACCACCTCGAAACCTTCGGCTTCGAGGTTATAGGTCAGCACATCGCGCTGTGCGGGTTCGTCTTCGACAACGAGAACTGTGGGATGATCCTTGGCCATCTTGGGAGTCCGTTCTGATCCTATTTTTCCACGCTCAGCGCAGGATCGTAATGATCTTCGCGCGGACGGGTGTCATCGGGAAGTTCGCCAGTCACGAGGTAGATCACCTGTTCGGCGATCGAGGTCACATGGTCGCCCATGCGCTCGGTGTTCTTGGCGATGAAATGCAGGTGCATACAGGGCGTGATGTAGCGCGGGTCTTCCATCATGAAGGTGAGGAATTCGCGGAACAGCGCATTATACATCTGGTCGATATCGCGGTCGCGTTCGAGAATGTCACGAGCCAGCTCGGCGTCACGCTGGATATAGGCATCGAGCGCGTCCTTCAGCATCAGCTGTACTTCGCGGGCCATGCGGCGGAGCGCGCCGCGTGCGCCTTCGACGGGGGCCATATGCACGAGAACGGAGGTCCGTTTGGCCATGTTCTTGGCATAGTCACCGATGCGTTCGAGGTTGCCCGCGATTTTCAACACCGAAAGCGCGACGCGCAAGTCGATGGCAGCGGGGGCACGCAGGGCGATGAGCTTGATGCATTCATCATTGATAAGCTCTTCGAGCGCGTCGATGGCTTTGTCGTTGTTGCGCACCTGCTCGGCCAGTTCTTCATCGCGATTCTTGAGCGACTTGGAAGCGTCGAGGATAGCCTCTTCGACAAGGCCGCCCATTTTCATGATATGGGCCTGGACCTTTTCGAGATCCGCATCAAAGGCGGAAACGATATGTCTGTCGTTCATCTCTCTTTGCTCCCTTAGCCGATCCGGCCGGTGATATAGCTTTCCGTGCGTTCATCGCGCGGATTGGTGAAGATGGTGCCGGTGTCGTCATATTCCACCAGATTACCGAGGTGGAAAAACGCGGTTTTCTGGCTCACGCGGGCGGCCTGCTGCATCGAGTGGGTCACGATGACGACGGAATATTGTGTGCGCAGCTCGTCGATGAGTTCCTCAACCTGAGCCGTAGCGATCGGATCAAGCGCCGAGCACGGTTCGTCCATCAGGAGCACTTCGGGCTCGGTGGCAACGGCGCGAGCGATGCAGAGGCGCTGTTGCTGGCCGCCGGAGAGGCCGGTGCCGGGCGAATGCAGGCGGTCCTTGACCTCGTCCCAGATTGCGCCGCGGCGCAGGGATTTTTCAACGATTTCATCGAGATCAGCCTTGTTGCGGGCAAGACCATGGATGCGTGGGCCATAGGCGATATTGTCGTAGATCGACTTGGGGAACGGGTTCGGTTTCTGGAACACCATGCCCACTTTGGCGCGCAGTTGCACCGGGTCGACCTTTTTGTCGTAGATGTCTTCGCCATCGAGCAGGATATCGCCTTCGACGCGGCAGATGTCGATCGTGTCATTCATGCGGTTAAGGCAGCGCAGGAAGGTCGACTTGCCGCAACCGGACGGACCGATAAAGGCGGTGACCGTCTTGTCTTCGATCTCGATATCCACGTCCTTGATGGCATGGGTGTCGCCATAATAGACCTGACAGTTCTTGGCGGAAATCTTGATAGCTTTCTGGTCCACTTTGGCCCCCAGGTTCGGTGCGTCATACATTGGTTTGTGTCCTCTCTTACCAGCGGCGCTCAAAGCGACGGCGCAGGAGGATGGCGATGATGTTCATAGTGATGAGAAACACCAGCAGGATAATGATACCGCCCCAAGCGCGTTCGTAGAAGGCCGGGTCGGCGCGTTTGGCCCATTCATAGATTTGGGCCGGCATTGCGGAGTTCGGGGCGACAAATCCATCCATGACACCTTCGGGATAGTTGGAGGCGATAAAGCCCACCATACCGATGAGGAGGAGCGGCGCGGTTTCACCAAGCGCCTGTGCGAGGCCGATGATGGTTCCGGTCAGGATCCCAGGCGCCGCAAGCGGCAGCACGTGGTGAAAGACCGATTGCATCTTGGAGGCCCCTACCCCGAGCGCGGCATCGCGGATCGAGGGCGGCACGGATTTGAGCGAAGCGCGGGTGGCGATGATAATCGTCGGCAAGGTCATCAGGGTCAGCACGAGACCGCCCACGAGCGGCGCCGATTGCGGCAGGTGTGCGAACTGGATGAAGACGGCAAGGCCAAGAATACCGAAAACGATCGACGGCACGGCGGCGAGGTTGGAAATATTCACCTCAATCAGGTCGGTCCAGCGGTTCTGCGGCGCGAATTCCTCAAGATAGATCGAGGCGGCGACACCGATGGGCAACGACAGTCCCAGCACCACCAGCATCATGAACAGCGAGCCCAGCATAGACACCCCCATCCCGGCCGCTTCGGGACGGGTATCGGAGGCGTCAGAGCCGGTTACAAAGGACCAGTTGAAGGTTTTCTTGAGCACGCCCGCCTCTTTGAGGCCGTCGACAAGATCAAGATGGGCCGCTTTGATGTTTTTGTCGCGGGCGATGGAATCGCGGGTCACGCGGCCCTTGAGGTAGCCATCCACGCGGCTTGAGGCGAGAAAGCGGAATTCGTGGGTTGTGCCGATCTTGTCGGGGTTGGCGATGACGAAATCACGCAGTTGCGCGGCGGCGCTGGCCGACAGGATCGCTTTCATGTCCTTGCCCTTGGAGAGGGGCGTGTCGATGCCGCGCGCTTCGACCTCTTTCAGGAGGCTATTCTGGATCAGTGGCGTGTAGCCGAAGGTCGAGACCTTCTTGATATCGTCGATATTGCGCGCACCCTTCTTGTCGAGCTTGCTCTCAAGCAGTTCGACTTCGAAGGTGACAAAGGTCTGGCTAAAAGCCTGCGTGCCATTGCTAATGATCGCCCAGAGCAGCATCACCAGAAAACACAGGCCCGTGGCCACGGCGAGCATGCCATAGACCTTAAACCGGGATTCGGCAGCGTTGCGGCGCTTGGTGCGAGCATCCTGAACCAGAAGCGAACCCTTTGGGCCCTGAGGCTTTTTCTCGGGGAAGACGGTTGCGTCACTCATTCGTACTGCTCCCGGTATTTGCGCACGATGTAGAGCGCGAAGATGTTAAGGGCGAGCGTGACCAGAAAGAGGGTCATGCCGAGGGCAAAGGCAACCAGCGCCTCGGGCGACGCAAAGTCGGCATCCCCGGTGAGCTGGCTGACGATCTTGGCGGTGACGGTGGTCATCGCGTCGAAGGGGTTGAGGCTCAGGCGGGCGGCGGCCCCTGCCCCGAGTACCACGATCATGGTCTCGCCGATGGCACGCGAGGCGGCCAGAAGGATGGCGCCGACAATACCCGGAAGTGCCGCCGGCAAGACAACCTGACGGATGGTTTCCGATTTGGTCGCGCCAAGGCCGAGCGAGCCGTCGCGCATGGCTTGGGGAACAGCGTTGATAATGTCATCGGAAAGCGAAGACACGAAGGGGATCAGCATGATGCCCATGACGAGACCGGCGGTCATCACGGCCGTGCCGCCCTGCATCCAGCCGACCCCGAGAATGCCGCCCTGCCCGAAGACATCGACCAGAAGCGGGCCGACGGTCAGCAGAGCGAAGAGACCGTAAACAATGGTCGGGATCCCGGCGAGGACCTCGATCAATGGTTTGGCGACAGAGCGGGTATGAATTCCGGCATATTCCGAAAGATAGATCGCCGCGAAGAGGCCAATGGGCACGGCCACCGCCAGAGCAATCAGCGAAATATAAAGCGTGCCCCAAAGAAGCGGCAGGATGCCGAGCTTGGAAAGCGGATTGCCGTCACTGTCGATGCCCCCCCCAAAGGATGGCAGCCAGGTCGGCTCGAAGAAGAAGCTTGTCGCGGGATAGAGCTTGAAGAACTCGACCGTGTTGAAGATCAGTGACAGGACGATGCCGACCGTGGTCAGGACTGCAATCGTCGAGGCCAGGATCAACAGAGATTTCACCACTGACTCTACAACGTTGCGGGCGCGGAAATCTTTGTGGCTGCGTAGCCAGGCATAGGCGAGACCGGCCAGAGACAGGCCGACTGCCACAATGGTGAGGAAGAGCGTGTAGGTCGTATTGAGCGAACGGTAGCTCTGTGCCGCCTTGAGCACTTCGGGGCGCACATTGGCGCCAAGCGCCACGCCAACCTCGCCCAAACGGGCGCGAATATCGGTAAATTCAGTGCGGATCGAACCGGCCTGTTGCTCGGTCATGGCCCCGGCGGCCACCGCCGTATCAAGCCCGTCCGCAACCCGACGCACATCAGCCATCACGAGGCTGAGGCTTGAGCCTTCGGCAACTGTGTCGGAGGGGATATGGTGCGCGATCTGGCTGTTGATGACCAGCGGCTGCACGAGAAGCCAGATCACAAGCAGCAAAAGCGACGGCACCGTCGCGGCAAGGAAAACATGCATGCCATAGTAGTTCGGCAGGGAATGGAGGTGACGGGCGTCGCCTCCGGCAGAGGCCATGGCCCGCATGCGCCCCATGACATAACCCGCGCCCCCAAGCGCAAGCACAAGTACTACGATCCAAAGGACAGGCATGTGAGCCCCTCTTATTGTTCGGAAAAGGTCCTAAAAGCGGGGAAAGGGCGGCGCGAAATATGCGCCGCCCCAGCAAGGCCCGAAGGCCTTACTTCATGGTTTCTTCAGCTGCAACAGCGGCTTGGGTCGCGGCCAGTTCCGGATCGGCCACGAGACCGTATTCGGAGAGCGGGCCGTCGGCGCCTGCGATCTCGTCGGAGACGAAGAACTCAGCATAGTCCTTGAGGCCGGGGATCACGCCGATGTGGGCTTTCTTCACGTAGAAGAAGAGCGGGCGCGAGACCGGGTATTCGCCGGTTGCGATGGTTTCGGTCGACGGTGCAACATCCGACATGGTTGCCACTTTGAGCTTGTCGGTGTTGTTCTCGTAGAATGCGAGGCCGAAGACGCCGATGCCGTTCGGGTTGGCGTCGATGCGTGCGAGGGTCTCGGTGTAGTCGCCGTCGATGTCAACCGACACGCCGTCGGTGCGCACTTCGTAGCAGGCTTTGGAAGCGGCTTTTTTCTTGGCTTTTTCCGAGTCGCCGGTGGCGTTTGCGAGATAGATGTCGTAAGCGCCGGTCGCTTTACAACCTGCTTCCATCACCTTCACTTCGAAAACTTCACGGGTACCGTGCTTGGTGCCCGGGATGAAGGCGGCGATGTCGGAAGCCGGGAGATCGGCGTTGAAGTCGGCCCACTGCTTGTTGGTGTTTTCGACGAGCGCGCCGTCGACAACAACCTTGGCAGCCAGAGCGTTGAAGATGTCAGCCGGTTCAAATGCGTTGTATGCCGGGCCGTTGATCTGCGAGGCGAAGACGATGCCGTCATAGCCGATGCGGACTTCGATGATGTCGGTCACGCCGGCTTCGGCGCAAGCTGCAATCTCTTTGTCCTTGATTTTGCGCGATGCGTTGGCGACGTCGATGGTGTTTTCGCCCACGCCTTCGCAGAAACGCTTGAGGCCAGCCGAGGAACCGCCCGATTCCACGACCGGTGTCGGGAAGTCAAAGTTTTCGCCGAAAGCTTCGGCCACGATCGAGGCGTAGGGCAGAACGGTCGAGGAACCAGCAACCTGAACCTGGTCACGAGCGGCGGCGGTGGTGGCGACGGCGGCGATGGCCAGTGCCGATGCAGTCAGTTTGACAGACATATGATTAACTCCATTGGTGTTGACCGTCTGAGCATGACGGTCTCAGCGGTGTGCTATGGGCGCCGCGCAAACCTTTTGTGACATCAATGTAACGGTTTTATGACACCCACCCGATGAAGGTAAAAACTTTACTCCAGCGGCAGGATCACGGTGAAGACGGACCCTTCGCCCACAGTGCTTTCAACAGAAAGACGGCCGCGGTGACGATTGAGGATATGTTTCACGATGGCCAGCCCCAGCCCCGTTCCCCCCATGGCGCGCGAGCGGTGAGAATCGATGCGGTAGAACCGTTCGGTCAGGCGGGGAATGTGCGAGGCGGCGATTCCCGGCCCGGTATCCTCGACCCGGATACGCAGAACCGGCACGCGCAGCACATGATCGCGGGGCGACGTGCTCATGCGGATGGTAACTTCGGTGCCCTCGCCGCCGTATTTGAGCGCATTCTCGATCAGGTTGGTGAAGACCTGAAGAAGCTGATCTGAATCTCCGGGGAGTTTGGGCGGCGTGATCGGCGCGTCAAAAAATAGCGATCCACCGACTTCCTCGGCCACGGGTTCGAGATTACGCACGACAGAGCGGATCAGTTGGTCCAGATCCACAATTGTTGTCGGGCGCACCCTCGCCTCCTCCTCAACCCGGCTCAGCGAAAGGAGATCCCCGACGAGCCGATTCATCCGTCCGGCTTCGGCAGCCATGGTCGACAGGAACCGGTCCTGTGCCTTGATGTCTCCACGTGCCGGACCCTGAAGGGTTTCGATGAACCCCAGAATAGCCGTCAGGGGCGTGCGCAACTCGTGACTCACATTGGCAACGAAATCCCGGCGCATCTGATCGGCTTGTTTGAGATGGGTTGTATCGTTGAAGCAAAGCAGGCAGCCATCAATCTCTCCGCCCTGCACGCGGCGCAGCGTGACCTCGTAGCGAATTTCATGTGGTCCGTCGGTGTGATGATAAATCGCCTTTTGTGGCGCTCCGGTAGAGAAGCACGCTTCGAGAGACGTGCCGAGAGAAGGCTGGCGAAACACGAGGACAAAGGGGCGCGGATCGCCAGCATTGGCATTCAGGACGCGCGCCCGGTCATTGGCACCGACAATGCGCATTTGAGGGCCAACGAAAACCGCTGGCATGGGGATGGCGTCGAGGAAGGATTGAACCGATTTCATGGAAGACTCGCACGCAGGATATGATTGCGTGGCAAGAGTTTCCGAGGTCGCAGGTTTTGTAAACGGTTTATTGTGAATGGAAAAAAAGACACGCATTCACAATATTATTCAATGCATTAAGGGGCTAACTTAATGCTATCCGGCGCGTTACGCTTCGATTTTCACAAGCCCGGAACGATAGCGGCGCATGTTTTCCTGGTAGTGTAGCGCACTGCCACGCAGGCCTTGAATCGCGGCTTCGTCCAATGTGCGCACCACTTTGCCCGGAGCGCCCATGACCAGCGAGCCATCGGGAATTTCCTTGCCTTCCGTGATAAGCGCCCCTGCCCCGATGAGGCAGTTTTTGCCGATCTTGGCCCCATTCAGAACGGTGGCCCCCATGCCAATAAGGCTGTTGTCGCCGATGATGCAGCCATGCAGCATCGCCTTGTGACCGATGGTACACCCCGCGCCGATGGTTAGCGGAAACCCCATATCGGTGTGCATGACGGTATTTTCCTGCACGTTGGAGCCCGCGCCGATGCGGATTTCTTCATTGTCGCCGCGCAAAGACGCGCCGAACCAGACAGACGCGCCCTCTTCGAGAACGATTTTGCCGATCAGGTTCGCATCGGGCGCGACCCAAGTATCCTCGGCGATCTCGGGGCGCACCCCGTCCAGTTCATAAAGCGGCATCAGGACATCTCCTCGAATTCAGCGTGCAGGGTGCGCACATGTTCTTGCAGCATGGGTTGCTGTTCGCGGCGCATCCGTTCCGCGCTGATAATGGTTTTGAGTTGGGCTTCGGTCGCGTCGAGATCATCGTTGATGAGGACGTAATCATAGGCACCCCAGTGAGAGATTTCATCCCAGCTTTTGTGCATCCGTTTGGTGATGACTTCATCGCTATCCTGTCCGCGCGACACGAGGCGGCGGTGTAGTTCGGTAATTGAGGGCGGCAGGATGAAAATCGACAGGGCGTGTTTGCCGAGATCGGAATTGCGGATCTGTTGTTCGCCCTGCCAGTCCACGTCAAAGAGGACATCATTGCCGCTCTCAATCGTTTTTTGCACCGGGGCAGCGGGGGAGCCATAAAAATTGCCGAACACATGGGCGTGTTCGAGCATTTCGCCATTCACGGCCATGCGCTTGAATTCTTCTTCCGAGAGGAAGAAGTATTCCCGTCCATGGGTTTCGCCGGGGCGCGGGGCGCGGGTTGTCGCGGAGACAGAGAAGCTCAGCCCGGAATCCCACTCCATAAGACGGCGTGCGAGGGTCGATTTGCCTGCGCCGGAGGGCGAAGACAGGATAATGAGAAGGCCGCGTCGGTTGGTCATGTCTGTCCCCTATTCCACGTTCTGAACCTGTTCGCGCATCTGGTCGATCACCGCTTTGAGGTCGAGCCCGATCCGGGTCAGCGCCACGGACTGCGATTTTGAGCAGAGCGTGTTGGCCTCGCGGTTGAACTCCTGCATGAGGAAATCGAGCTTGCGGCCCACCGGGCTTCCACCAGCGATAAGATCGCGGGCGGCGTGCACATGGGCGCGCAGCCGGTCGAGCTCTTCGGTCACATCCTGTTTCACGGCCAGCATCGCGAGTTCCTGAGTGAGTCGAGATTCGTCCACATTGTCGGTATTTTCGAGCACCCGAGCCAGATTGGCTTGAAGCGTAGCGCGGGCCTCACCCTTACGCGCCTCGGCCTCAGTAGCGGCAGCCTCGGTCAGTTTGGCAACTTGCGAGAGCTGATCCTTAAGCACTGAATCGAGGGATTCGCCTTCGGCGCGACGCATATCGGCAAAGGCACTGATGAGTTTGGGCAGGCCCTTGAGGATCGCTTCGCGCAGGGCCTTGGTATCGGTCTCGCTTGCGGAGACATCGAGCATGCCACGCAGAGCAAGGAGATCGCTGGCACAGGAAGGCGCAAGGGTCACGCCCTTATCCATGGCGGCTTGTTCGATGGACGCCAAGGCCTCAAGCACGGGGCCAAGCTGGGCCGTGTTGAGCGCGAGCACGGCTTCGGCATCGCCCTTTTGAACCCGAAGCGACAGATTGACTGAGCCACGATCCAACGCCTTGGTCAGAGCAGCGCGCACCGCAGGCTCCAAGCCTTCGATCCAGTCGGGCACCCGCAGGCGCAGATCAAGCCCCTTGGCATTGACGCTGCGCAGGTCCCAGACCCAGTCGAAACCGAGGGCCTCGCCCTTCAGCGTGGCAAAGCCCGTCATCGAATTCAGCACAAGCGCCTCCCTTAACGTCTTGAAACACCTAAAGCCATTGGGGGTCCGGGTGCAAGCATATGACCGCGTCCAAGAACCATTTGAGGGCGATCCAGAAGTTAACCAACCCCTCTGAAATCCCACCGCATTTAGGGAAAATGTGAGATGATTTGTTTGTGGTTGGACAAGTGACTCGCTGGCGGATGAGATTTCGCAGCGACGGGAGTTGAAGACGATGTTTGGGGATAAGTTCTTTCGGGGGACACAGGAGGATATGCAGAGTTTGCAGCGCGCCTATGCGCCGCTCAACCGGATCGAGGCCTATTGGCAGGGATTGCGCGATGGCACACCGGGGGGAACGGGACTTCCGGCGCGGACACAGATTGACCCGCGTGGCATAGGGCAGGATTTGCGCCATGCCTTTATCATTGAACGCATTGCGCCGGAGATCAGCAAGATTCGCGTCTCAGGCTGCGTATTAAGTGATATGGTGGGCTGTGAGGCACGTGGACTCCCATTTTCGCGTGCTTTTGATGCGGAATCGCAGGCCACCCTTGCCCAAACCCTACGCGATAGTTTTGACGGACCCGCCACGGCCTGTTTGAAGCTAATGGTGCCCCGGCGCGGCATGCGGGGGGAGACCGTGGGGGAAATGCGTTTGTTTCCGCTGCTCAACACGACCGGGACAGTGACCCGTCTTCTTGGCGCAATGGCTTTTGCCGGGCGCGCAATGCCTGCTGCACAACCGATGATTTTGACGGGCACTTTCCTGCGCGAAGTTCGGGCGCGTGGCGCTGCCCAGGGGCAAGAGCGCAAAGCACAGCTGCGCCCGACACATGTGCCCTATCTCAAGGTTCTATGCATGGAAGACTAGACGCCTCTTTCCTGCATGAAAAAGGCGGGGTGCCTGGACATGGCCACCCCGCCTTTATTTATTTTCAGTGCCTTATGAGGCGATCTTAAACGGCTTGCGCCTGACGTGCGTTGCGCAGATCAGATAGTTCTTCGGCCACGAGGAAGGCCAGTTCAAGCGATTGCGACGCGTTGAGGCGCGGGTCGCAGGCCGTGTGATAGCGGGCCGAAAGGTCGCCCTCGGTCACGGCACGCACACCGCCGGTGCATTCGGTCACGTCCTGGCCGGTCATCTCGAAATGCACACCGCCGGGGATTGTGCCTTCGGCTTTGTGCACGGCAAAGAATTCACGCACCTCGCGCAGCACGCTTTCGAAGGGACGGGTTTTGTAACCGCTGGAGGATTTGATCGTGTTGCCATGCATCGGATCGCAGACCCAGAGCACATTGGCCCCCTCTTCCTGCACGGTTTTGATGAGGCGCGGCAGGTGTTCGCTCACTTTGCCCGCTCCGAAACGCGCGATCAGCGTCAGGCGACCGGCTTCATTTTCGGGGTTGAGCTTGTTCATCAGAACCTTGAGGTCTTCAGAGGTCATCGAGGGACCACATTTGAGGCCGATCGGGTTCAGAACGCCGCGGCAGAACTCTACATGTGCGCCATCGGGCTGACGGGTGCGGTCGCCGATCCAGATCATGTGACCAGAGCCAGCCAGCCAGTTGCCGGAAGTCGAGTCCAGACGGGTCAGCGCCTCTTCATACTCAAGCAGCAGGCTTTCGTGGCTGGTATAGAAGTCCACGGTACGCAGCGCGGCAGAGTTGCCGGAATTGACGCCCGCAGATTTCATGAATTCGAGCGCGTCCGAAATCCGGTTGGCCATGTCACGATATTTGGTGGCCTTTTCGCCTTCGGTAAAGCCGAGGGTCCAGGCGTGAACCTGATGCACGTCGGCATAACCCCCGGTCGAAAACGCGCGCAGGAGGTTCAGCGTCGCGGCAGCCTGAGTATAGGCTTGCAGCATCTTGCGCGGATCGGGAATGCGGGATTCGGGGGTGAAATCAAGCTCGTTGATGATATCGCCACGGTAGCTCGGCAACTCAATCCCATCGACCGTCTCGGTCGGGGCCGAGCGCGGCTTGGCGAACTGCCCTGCCATACGGCCGACCTTCACCACAGGCACTTTGGCGCCGTAGGTCAGGACCATGGCCATTTGCAGCATGACCTTGAAGGTGTCGCGGATCGCATCGGCCGAGAACTGCTCAAAGCTTTCGGCGCAATCTCCGCCCTGAAGAAGAAACGCCTCGCCACGTGCGGCGGCCCCGAGTTTTTCCTTCAGGCGGCGCGCCTCACCGGCAAAGACGAGCGGCGGATAACTGGCAAGCTGGGCCTCCACGGCCTTCAGCGCATCCTCATCCGTATACTCAGGCATCTGGATCCGCGGTTTGTTCCGCCAGCCAGATTTTACCCATTCAGCCATTGTCTTTGCTCCGGTCACTATCAGTTTGAAAGGCCCTTATACAAAACCGATCCTTTAAGGGCCATATATGAATTAACGCCCTTGACCTCGGCCTTGTGAAAGGCGCTAACATCACCGGATCATTTGAAAGGCCCCGAAGAGAAACAAGGATTCGCGCGAATGGCCCAGCCGACAAGCACAGGCGATCGGACCGATATCCACACGAAACCGATCCGTTTCGTCTTTGTTTTGCTTGAGAATTTTACACTTCTCTCTTTTGCTTCGGCATTGGATTGCCTGCGCCTTGCCAACCGCAATAGCGATGCACCGCGCTATGAATGGGTTCTGGTTGGAGAAGGCGGTGAAACAGTTACGTCCTCGACCAATACCGAATTCAAGCTCGACGACGATCTTTTTGAATTGCACCGGGATGACCGGGTGATCTTGTGTGGTGGAATCGAGATTCAGAAAGCGACCACCAAACGGCTCATTTCGTGGCTGCGTCGCGAAGCACGTAAAGGCATCAAGATTGGCGGGCTTTGCACCGCTGCATATGTCATGGCCAAGGCCGGGCTTCTTGATGGGAAGAAGGCCACGATCCACTGGGAAAATCAGGACAGTTTTACTGAGGACTTCCCCGAGGTTGATCTCAGCAAATCCGTGTTCAAGATCGACGGCAACCGGATGACGACCGCCGGGGGCACCTCGTCTATCGACATGTTCCTACAGATCATTTCCAACGATTTCGGCGAAGATCTGGCCAATTGGGTCGCGGATCAACAGATTTACTCCTCGATCCGCACCGATCAGGATACACAGCGCCTTTCGGTGCCGACACGGATCGGGGTGCGCCATCCGAAGCTCAGCCAGGTGATCCAGATGATGGAAGCCAATATTGAAGAGCCAATCAGCCCTTCGATTCTAGCCAAGGATGTGGGCATGTCCACCCGCCAGCTTGAACGGCTGTTCCGGCGTTATCTCAATCGCTCGCCCAAGCGCTATTACATGGAATTGCGGCTTCAGAAGGCGCGCAATCTGTTGATGCAGACGGATATGAGCGTCATCAACGTGGCACTGGCCTGTGGCTTTGCCTCGCCATCCCATTTCTCAAAATGCTACCGGGCACATTATGACACCACGCCCTATCGTGAGCGCGGAAGTCAGTCGACGCGGCTTTCGATTTAATCGGGGACCAGCCGGTAAATCGCGCCTCGCGGCTCTGATAGAAAGTAGAGCTTGCCGTCAGGCCCCTCGCGCACATCACGGACACGTTCCGTTTCGGGAAGGGTGATTTGGGAGACTTCTCTAAGCGGCGCGCCTTTCAGAACAGAAATGTAGTCATACTTGAGGCTGCCGATGAGAAAGGCGCCCTGCCACTCTGGAACACTTTGGCCGTTATGAACGGCCATGCCCGAAGGCGCGATGGACGGGTCCCAGTAATAGGCGGGCTGGGCCATGCCGTCCTTTTGGGTGCCTTCGCCAATTTTAAGGCCGCTATAATGGCGGCCATAGGAAATGACCGGCCATCCATAATTTACGCCGGGCAGGATGCGATTCACCTCGTCTCCGCCACGCGCGCCATGCTCCACGGCCCAAAGCTGTCCCTCTTGGTCAAGCACTGCGCCTTGTGGGTTACGGTGACCGTATGACCAGATTTCGGGTTCGGCCTCATCCTGACCGATAAAGGGATTGTCCAATGGCACAGACCCGTCGCGATTGATGCGGATAATGCTGCCATTGTGGCGGGTTAAATCCTGCGCCGAGGGGCGGTCACCGCGTTCGCCAATGGTCAGGAAAAGCGTCCCGTCCAAGGATTCGACAATGCGGCTACCGAAATGACGCCCGCCAGACGAGCCGGGCGACATTTCAAAGATCACCCGCCCGTCAGTCAGCCGATCCGCTCCCATCGGCCAGATCGCCCGATAAAGCGCGGTGCCCAGACCGCCTTTTTGCGGTTTTGAATAACTCAGAAAGACCTCGCGGCTTTGGGCGAAATCACGCGGTACCATGACATCAAGCAAGCCCCCCTGCCCGCGCGCCCGCAGTTGTGGCAAGCCGGTAAGTTCAGTGCGGCCTCCATCCGGGCTTACATACCAAAGCGCGCCGGGGCGTTCAGTCACAAGCAGGCCACCCGCAGGCAGAAACGCAAAACTCCACGGTTCAACGAACCCATCGGCCACCGTTTCCGCACGAAATTCCGGCGCGGTCTGGGCCAATCCGGCCAGAGGGGCCAAGGCGAGACAGGCGATTGCAATCCAACGCATCCTGAGGTCCTTTCTGAGACATTTCGCCCGGAGGCATATGTCATATATATACTTGGAACAGATTATTGCCGACCTGCCCTTACGAAAGCTCACATGCATCGGCTCTTTTCTTTTGAAAAAACCGCGCTTAGGCTGCGGCCCGGAATAACAACACCAATTTGGGAGTGACCACATGAAAAAACTGCTGATGGCAACTGCTGCCACCGCTCTGATGACTGGCGCAGCGTCGGCCGAGGACGTCAAACTTGGCGTAATCCTTGGCTTTACCGGCCCCATTGAATCGCTGACCCCGGCCATGGCTGGCGGCGCCGAAGTGGCAATGAAAGAGGTTTCGGACTCGGGCAAACTGCTCGGCGGTTCGACCGTGACCCCGGTTCGCGCTGACTCGACCTGTATCGACGCTGGTGCCGCAACTGCGGCGGCTGAACGTCTGATCACCAGCGAAGGCGTCAAGGGCATCATGGGCGCCGACTGTTCCGGTGTGACCGGCGCGATTCTCGCCAACGTCGCCGTGCCGAACGGCATCGTGATGATCTCGCCGTCCGCCACATCGCCTGCGCTTTCGAGCGCCGAGGATAACGGCCTGTTCTTCCGCACCGCCCCGTCGGATGCGCGTCAGGGTCAGGTTCTTGCCAATGTGCTGATGGAACGTGGTTTTAAATCGGCCGCGATCACCTACACCAACAACGACTACGGCAAGGGTCTCGCCGATAGCATCGCAGCCGCCTATGAAGCAGCTGGCGGTGAAGTCACCGCGACCACCGCGCATGAAGACGGCAAAGCCGACTATTCGGCCGAAGTCGCTGCTCTGGCATCTGCCGGTGGCGATATCCTGATCGTCGCGGGTTATGTCGACCAGGGTGGTCCGGGCATCATCCGCGCCGCACTCGACACTGGCGCGTTCGACACCTTCGCCCTGCCCGACGGCATGATCGGCGCGGCGCTTGAAGAAGCGTTCGGCGATGAGATCGAAGGCTCGATCGGCACCGTTCCGGGCAGCGAAGCCGCAGACGCTTCGATGGTCAAAGAAAAGGTTGCCGCGACCGGCGCAGACGCATCCGGCCCCTATGTTGGCGAAAGCTATGACGCTGCGGCGCTCATCATGCTTGCTATGCAGGCGGCTGGGTCTTCCGACGCGTCGGCCTATGCTGGCAAGATCATGGACGTGGCCAACGCTCCGGGCGAAAAGATCATGGCTGGCGAACTCGGCAAAGCGCTTGAGCTGATCGCAGCGGGCACCGACATCGACTATGTCGGCGCAACCGCAGTGGAACTGATCGGCCCCGGCGAAGCGGCTGGTGGCTACCGTGAGATCGTCATCGAAGGCGGCAAGATCACCACGGCCAAATACCGCTAAGTCAACGCTTGCAAGATGGAACAGCCCGGAGTATCCGCTCCGGGCTGTTTCGTATAGAAAAGACGCGGTGAACGCGCTTTCGGGGGAATTGACATGATCGTTGTCGAGAACATGCACAAGCATTTCGGCGGGTTCCATGCTGTCGACGGTGCAAGCCTGTCGATTAAGCCGGGTTCCATCACTGGATTGATCGGACCTAATGGCGCCGGAAAAACCACCCTTTTCAATGTGATCGCTGGCGTTCTTAAACCGACTTCCGGGCGCGTCACGATGGCCGGAGAAGATATCACCAGCCTGCCGCCGCATGAGCTTTTTCATAAGGGCCTGTTGCGGACCTTCCAGATCGCACACGAATTTTCCTCGATGTCCTGCCGCGAGAACCTGATGATGGTGCCGGGCGGACAGTCAGGCGAGGCGCTTTGGAATACCTGGTTCGGTCGCAAACGTATCGCTGACGAAGAACGCGCCCTGCGCGCCAAGGCCGATGAGGTTCTTGAATTTCTCACCATTGAGCATCTTTCCGATCACAAGGCCGGGGAAGTCTCTGGTGGTCAGAAGAAGTTGCTCGAATTGGGCCGCACGATGATGGTCGATGCCAAGATCGTGTTCCTTGACGAGGTCGGTGCCGGCGTAAACCGTACCCTGCTTAATACGATTGGCGATGCGATCCTGCGCCTCAACAAAGAGCGCAACTATACCTTTGTTGTCATCGAGCACGACATGGATTTCATCGGCAAGATTTGTGACCCGGTCATCTGCATGGCAGAAGGCAAAGTCCTTGCAGAGGGCACGCTGGCCGAGATCAAGGCCAATGAACAGGTGATCGAGGCCTATCTTGGCACCGGTCTGAAGAACAAGGACCAGTTGCAAGCATGAAACACGCCTTGATATGCCTTGGTCTTGCCCTAACCGCCCTGCCCGCTCAGGCCGAAGAGATCATCTTTAAATGCTATTTCGATTGGGTTTGTGATCCGAACCGGAAATGCAGCGATGCGGCACTGGACGTGCGGTTTCGCGTCGATGTCGAGACGAATTCCGTTTCTCGGATCGGCGGGGATCAATTGTCCGAGACCGAAGTTCTCCTTGGTGACCGGGCCCTGACCGTGCTTGAAAAGCCCATTTCGGGCGGCGTGGCCGCGACTACGATCATGATCGGGAATGGCGATGCTGTGCGCTCGGAAAACCTGATTACCGGTCGTGACCTGACCCCGATGCAATATCTTGGCAACTGCCAGACCTCCTAAGGAGCCGACATGAGTGAACCATTTCTGATCGGGGCCAATATGACCGGCGGATACGGCAAAGGGCCCGATATCCTGCACGATTGCACCGTGGCCGTGGATAAGGGCGAGATCGCCGTGATTGTTGGACCGAACGGGGCCGGCAAATCCACCGCGATGAAGGCCGTATTCGGGATGCTCAACGTCCATTCCGGCCATGTGACCCTTGATGGCGAGGATATCACCAAGCTCTCCCCGCAGCAGCGGGTGGCCAAGGGCATGGGGTTCGTGCCGCAGACGCATAACATCTTTACCTCAATGACCGTTGAGGAAAACCTTGAGATGGGTGCGTTTATCCGCACCGATGATTTCTCGGGCACCATGGCGCAGGTCTATGACCTGTTCCCGATCCTCAAGGAAAAGCGCCATCAGCACGCGGGCGAATTGTCCGGTGGCCAGCGCCAGCAGGTCGCGGTTGGTCGGGCGTTGATGACCCAGCCGAAAATCCTGATGCTGGACGAGCCGACCGCCGGGGTTTCCCCAATCGTCATGGATGAATTGTTCGATCGGATCATCGAAGTGAGCCGCACCGGCATTCCGATCCTCATGGTGGAACAGAACGCCCGTCAGGCGCTTGAGATCGCGGACAAGGGTTATGTGCTTGTTCAGGGGCGCAACGCCTATTCCGGGACCGGCAAGGAATTGCTTGCCGATCCGGAAGTGCGCAAATCTTTCCTTGGAGGTTAGGCCATGCAACGCAATACCCATATTCGGATCGCACTTGTCACCGCCACGGTGCTGGCCGCTGCGCCGCTTTATGCCGCTGGGCCGCGATGCATGGTGGAAGAAACCTGCACCGGGACATCCGACAATTGCCAACCCGCCACAGGCGTTGTCAAAGTGACGGCTTTGGACGGTTACAAGGCAACGGTACAGCTTGATGATGGCCCGGTTTACGAGAGCACTTATCTTGGGCTCAACGGGGTTCTGGCGCTGATTTTCTCGCCGGAACCGCAGCATGAGCATCAGCTTCGCATTCAGGATGACGGCGTCTTCAACTACCTCGTCTCAACGCCGAACGCCGAAGCCCATAATGGCAAGGACCAGATCCTGTATCGCGGCACCTGTGTGGAGAATTGAGTCCCATGGCAGCCGTTTTCCATAGGCGCGCCATCAAGGCGATCGGGGCATCCCTTGCAGCGCTTGGCTTGCTGGGGGTTACCTCGCCTGCCATGGCCTCGGGCCTTTCCTGCACCGCTTCGGAACAATGCCGGGGCGATGCCATTGCCATGTGCGCCCCGTCCAGCCTGCAAGTCGAGATCAAAACCGGTACAGGCGGCGCGGCGCTCTGGATTAACAGACAGGGCCCCTACAAGGCCCGCGCCGGTCGCCATGAAGGTGTGCAAACCTGGACCCTTGAGGCGTTTGGCGGTGCCCATGTGCTCGAAATCGAAGAAGACGGGCAGTTTCTTTACACCGGCAATCGCGGCAAACGCTTTTCCGGCACTTGCGAGGAGACAAGCTGATGCGCCTTTTCCGCCGCCTGCTGTGCTGTATCTCTGAACAAACCCAATCACCAACGAGGTGGGCTTGATGGACTTTCTGAACGGCCTTGTGGCCCTTTCCAATTTTGTGCTGATCCCTGCGATCGCCTATGGCAGCCAGCTTGCGCTTGGCGCGCTTGGGGTCACACTGATCTATGGTATCTTGCGCTTTTCCAATTTTGCCCATGGCGACACGATGGCCTTTGGCGCCATGGTTGCCGTGCTTGTCACATGGTGGTTTCAGGGCATGGGGCTCAGCCTTGGCCCGCTACCGACGGCGCTTCTTGCCCTGCCTTTCGCCATCCTAGGGACCATGGCGTTGGTCTTATTTACGGACCGGGTGGTCTATCGCTTTTACCGGGTGCAAAAGGCCAAGCCTGTGATCCTCGTCATCGTCTCGATGGGCGTGATGTTCATTATGAACGGTCTTGTGCGCTTTATCATTGGCCCCAATGATCAGAAATTCCTCGACGGGGAACGCTTCATCATCTCGGTTCGCGAGTTCAAGCAGATGACCGGTCTGCGCGAAGGGCTTGCCATCAAGACCACACAGGGCCTGACCGTTGTTGTGGCGGTGATCTGCGTGATTGCGCTGTTCTGGTTCCTGAACCGGACACGCACCGGCAAATCCATGCGCGCCTATTCCGATAACGAGGATCTGGCGCTTCTGTCGGGGATCAACCCCGAGCGTGTGGTCATGTATACGTGGATGATCGTCGCCGCTCTGACCGCGATTGCGGGTACGCTTTATGGTCTCGACAAGACGTTCAAACCCTTCGTCTATTTCATGCTTCTTCTGCCGATCTTTGCCTCGGCCATCGTGGGCGGCCTTGGCAATCCGCTTGGCGCGATTGCGGGCGGGTTCATTGTGGCATTCTCAGAAGTCACGATCACCTATGCCTGGAAGAAGGTTCTCAAATACTGGCTGCCGGAACCGCTTGAGCCTGATGGGCTCGTGCAGCTTTTGAGCACGGATTACAAATTCGCGGTGAGCTTCGTGATCCTTATCGTGGTGCTCCTGTTCAAGCCCACCGGCATCTTCAAGGGGAAATCGGTATGAGCGATACGGTCAAAAATACCCTTCTCTTCGCCCTTATGGCGGGTCTCATTATTGGTACGGGGTTCGTGCAGAGCTGGAACTCGGCGCTGTTCATCGTCAACATGGGGCTGATCTCGGCGATCATGGCGCTAGGGGTGAACCTGCAATGGGGCTTTGCCGGTCTGTTCAATGTCGGTGTAATGGGCTTTGTGGCACTGGGTGGCCTCGCGGTGGTGCTGACCTCCATGGCCCCGGTGGGCGAAGCGTGGTCCGCAGGCGGATTGCGCGTGCTGGCGGGGCTTGCTCTTGGGGCTGCGACCATTGTCGGCGCGGTGTTCCTCAACAAACGTCTCAAGGGGCGCGCGCGGCTTATTGGCTTGCCGCTGTTCCTGATCGTCGGCTTCTTCATCTATCGCGCGGTCTTTGATCCCGGTGTTGCGGCCGTTGAAGCGATCAACCCGGCCGCGACAGGCTATCTTGGCGGCCTTGGCCTTCCGGTTCTGCTGGCATGGCCCATGGGTGGCCTTCTGGCGGCCGGTGTGGCCTGGCTGATCGGTAAAACGGCGCTTGGATTGCGCTCGGATTACCTTGCTATTGCCACGCTCGGCATTGCGGAAATCATCATTGCCGTGATGAAAAACGAGGACTGGCTTGGGCGCGGCGTCAAGAACGTCAACGGCCTGCCCCGTCCCGTTCCCTATGAAATCGACCTGCAGAATAGCGAGAGCTTTGTCCAAAGTGCCGAAAGCTTCGGTATGGACCCGGTTACGGCATCAACACTGTTTGTGAAGCTTGGCTACTCGGTCCTTTTCACCATTGTGCTTGTCGTGATCTTTGTGATGGCGCAGGCCGCCCTCAAGAGCCCTTGGGGTCGTATGATGCGCGCCATCCGTGACAATGAGGTCGCCGCGGCGGCCATGGGCAAAAACGTCACCCGTCGCCACCTGCAAATCTTCGTGCTTGGCTCGGCAGTTTGCGGCATTGCCGGCGCGATGCTGACGACCCTTGATGGTCAGCTCACCCCGGGCACCTATCAGCCGCTGCGTTTCACCTTCCTGATCTGGGTGATGGTCATCGTGGGCGGATCGGGCAACAACCTTGGTGCCGTTCTTGGCGGGTTCCTGATCTGGTGGCTTTGGGTCGAGGTCGAGCCGCTTGGTCACTGGGCGATGCATTTCATCACCTCCGGCATGGCCGAGGACAACGCCCTGCGCAATCACCTCATCGACAGCGCCGCGCATATGCGCCTGTTGACCATGGGGGTGATCCTGCTTCTGGTGCTGCGGTTCAGCCCACGCGGATTGATCCCGGAGAAATAGGCCCGGCCTGAAATCTCCCTAAAACAACAAAGCCCGCTCGAATGAGCGGGCTTTTTCTTGTCTCGCCTTGGAAACCGCTAGGGCGAAAATCCCAAACACTTTGACGTTTATGATTTGATAGAAAACCTAAAGGAATGGGAAGAACACCTCAGTTTGGGGCCTGAGGATCAGAAGCTCTTAGGAAGATCATACTCCATATGCGTCGCAGTCATCTTTGGCTCCCCCCCAAACCCGATGCAACCTGCCTATGTGTTAACCCTCTGGTCGGGGCTATCCGAGCCGGAGCCCCGGCAAGTTAGTCTTGAACAGGTCAACACCGAGAAACCGGGGCGAAGGACGATTATCTGATGAGAGAAGGCGGGATTTGTTCGCGGAATGTGGCGGCACGGCTCTTAGATACATGGAATTCTGCCCCGTTTTTCAATTGAACGACAAGCCCTCCATGCTCACGGCGGCTGACTGTTGCGATCTCATCCAACGCAATCCAATGGGAACGATGGATAACCATGCCATTTGTTTCCTTCAGCAAATCAACGATCGTCTGAAATTTTGCCCGTACCAGAGTCTCACCATGCACAGTCGAAACTCTCACATAATGGTCTTCTGCCGAGGCCGAGAGAACCTTGCCGCGCAATCCAGGGGGAAGCATTTCGAAAAGGTGTTGCTCACCATCAGTTGCTATGAAGATCGGGTGCTTCATCACCATAGAGGAGGTCACGCTTGAAATGGACATCGCAGAGACGATGAGCACCATAACAAAACCCAATTCCGTCGCTATGAGATCAATCTGATAAGGCAAAATCTGTATGATGAGTTCCACCGACATCACGGCCGTACTGGCATAAAGGGCGATCAAAGCAATCAGATATACCACAAGGCCAAAGCGAAACATGACGAAGTAGACAAGCCACTGTAAGGTCGATGCGATCAGAAAATAATGACTGATCGATCCCAATATCCATACGATGCTCATGAGGAACTCAGCGCCCTCTACATCCGTTCCGAATGGACGTGTGACGGCGAAGAATACGATCATGACGAAGTAGCTCGCCAAAAACTCCGCAGATAGAACGACACAGCGTGCGTATCGCTTGCTGACCTCAAGCTCCTTGGCGCGCCCGCATTCCTTGCGGAATCTGACCTGCATCAGCTCCAACGCGGCCCTCTTGAGCTCCCTGTGCTCGCTTCGGAGTGCTTCCAGAAGCCTTTCGAGAATTCGCATTTTTTATCACACTCTCAGTTTAACCACTTCGCCTATCCCCGGGCGACCACATGTTACTTCGACCCAACAACACGGGCCGTTGCGTCAAGTTATGATACCGCCGCGAGGACGCACGCATCTGATCGCGTCGTTCACGAAAAAAACGGGCACTTCACGAACTAGATGCATCGCGAAATGCACTCAACGAACCAAGTTACTGATTTTAAATGAGAATTAATGACACTCGAAAGCTTTGCCCTCCGCAGAGCATTGCACATTAATAACACAGGTTGCTTTACGACAAAAGCGAGGCTCCTCACGACAACTCGCTTTTCTACTCAATATTATTTGACTTACTGGTGCCTAGTCTTCGTAGCGCGTTTGTGTGCGCTGCGAGTCTATGTGTGCTTATGGATGCATCTTTCGAAAGAGCTGGCGAACAAGCTGGCCAGACTTTGCATCCAGACCACCACATACCGGGGGCGCCACGGGCTTCGTTAGAGGCTCATAAAGAGTAAGGTTGTTTATCATGGCGTTCACGTGTGCGCTTTTCGGGGCATCCGAAAAGTATTCGCCAAAAATAGTGACTGGGGTTTCCGTCCTCCCGACAGAGGTTCCTCTACGCTGGATCAGGGGTGCGTATCGCCTCCCCGTGACCCGGCGACCCCTTGGGCGTTTCATACAGATACAGAATGGCGAGTGCAGGTCGCACTCGCTCTCGCAACCGACCACCGGACGGACAGCTGCCGTCGTCCCGGAATTTTTCAGAGTAACACAAAGTACGAATGGCTTCCGGGCCACGAAGGAGACTTGACCCATGGCAATCACAAAAGACGTTTTCGTCTGGACCAATGCAGATCTCAGCACCGAGCTTTTGGGAGCGGCGGCAGGCACCAGTTTTACTGTCACCGGTTCGCCGGATTTGATGACATTTTCGGATGATGAAGCGGACACTATCCCATCTGACTTTAACCCGATCGACAATGACCAGACATTGTCAGGAACTCTTGATGGGGTTCAGTTCACCGGCAACACGGCGAGCGAAGATACGTTTGAATTCGAGATCGCGTATCAGGTGACCGACGGCACCAACACCTTCAATGTCTATGCGATCGACAATGGTTCCAATGGGGGCTCTCAGGTTGCTTATGTATCGGAGATGCCGCTTGATCCCGAAGCGACTTATACAGTTGTGCAAATCGATCCGTCGGTCAATTTCGACAATCCCAGTATCGCCGCCGAGGATGAGGCGACCCCGATCTACACAGATCTGGCGGGTCCGGTTCAGGGCGACAGTGGCGATAACACGATGGGTGTGGGTTATGTCGATGCGGATACTGATATCATCGATGGCGCAGATGGAGACAATGATGTCATCCTTGGCGGTGGTGGTGGTGATACGATCCAGGCTGGCGACGGCAACGATCTAGTTTATGGCGACCACGAAGACGAGCATCTGCCGGGCACGAGCGAATATGTTGTCCAGGGCTATATCAAAGATCAAAATTTCGAGCTGACGGCCGACCATCTCAGTTCCTCCGGCGCCACGAAGCTGGCGATCAACAGTGACCCTGTTGAAATTCGCATTATTGATAATGACAGCCGTGCGGATAGCGATGCTGCGATCAATGAGACCCCGTCTGATACCGATCAGTTGATTGAAATCAACGGTGTGTTGTTCAACTTCTCAGCAGACTACCAGGTGGAATTCCTAGGCAGCGACGGCAATACCTACACCATGATGGTTGTCGATGTGGATCGTGACCATGATGGAACATTCGATGACTACTCCCCAACATCAGATGCCGGGGACAAGGCGTATGATGATGGGCAGGTCCTTCTTCCCGTTGGTACGCCACCGCCTGCGGGTGTCACGCTGACCTCTCTTAACACTGGCGTTACCCTAATCTCTGACCCCGATTATACGACCCTCTATGGGGGCGACGAAATCACCAATTTCGACGACGACATCGACGCCGGTGCAGGGAACGATACGATTTATGCAGGCCGAGGATCCGACACGGTCGATGGCGGTGATGGGGATGATCTGATCGTCGGTGATGGAGATACGGTCTTTGACGCCACTGATCCCGACGCGATGATTTGGACGCCTGGTGAATCGGTGCAGTTCAGCTATTCGGCGGGCGACGACCTCGGTAATGGGGGTTCGGGAGGAACGAACCACATTGCCAGCGCCGATGCTTCATCGGTCAGCAATCTCTCAGTCTTCTTGCCGGATGGCGACTGGGATGTGAATGCAGGCGATACCATTGGCTTTAGCTTCACCGATGAAAACGGTCAGATCATCACGGTTCAATCCGGAACAGTCCAGCAGACGGCATTTTCTCAGGGGACAGATGACACGGGTGTTTTGACGGCTCAAGGGGTTGACCAGTTCGGTAACGAAGTTGCCCTGCTTCTAAAATTTACAAATAATGATGGCTCTTCGGCAAACCCGATCATTACCGGAAACGCTTTCTACGATAACGATACCGACCCTGATGCCTCTAACGGCACAGATGTCACCTTGTCCGAATCTCATTTGGTGAGCGCTTTTGACGGTGCTGGCGATGATGTCCTGAACGGGGGAGCGGGCGATGACTCGATTATCGGCGGGGCCGGAAACGATACCTTTGTCGAAGTTGCAGGGGATGGCGCCGACACTATCAGTGATTTCAACTTTGGTAACACTGGCTCTCTCGATGACGGCGACCAGTCCAACAACGATTTTGTCGACCTTGAGAGTTTTTACACCCGAGACGCCAAGGAACAGATTGAGGCTCTGGGGACCGATACGTTTGTTAACAAAATCGACATGCTGCGTCAGGACGCAGCCGATGGCCATCTTGATGGTGTTATCAACGGTACGGATTATTCCTCGATCATCAGCGGGATTGATCTGACGCTCGAAAATGACGGAACGGCTGTTACCGGCGCGGACCTGACCTACGACAACACCAACGTTATCTGTTTCGTGCGTGGCGTGCGTATTGCGACCGCCCGTGGCGAGATTCCTGTCGAAACCCTGAGTATTGGAGACCGTGTCATTACCCGAGACCGAGGCTACCAGGAAATTCGCTGGATCGGGTCAACCACGCGCGAAGCCAAAGGCAAACTGGCGCCAATCCTGTTCAAAGCGGGAAGCTGCCTTGGAAACACCGCCGATATCATGGTCTCTCCCAACCATCGGATGCTTGCCAAAGGGGGCGGCGTTGAGTTGGTCTCTGGGGCTCCTGAAGCTCTTGTGCCAGCGAAATTCATGATTAATGGCAATGACATCCTCCAGATGGAGGGGGCCAGTGTCGAATATTTCCATATCCTCTTTGACCATCACGAACTGGTTTGGTCGGAAGGCTGTTGGTCGGAGAGTTTCCATCCCGGCGAAATGGGATGGAACACGCTATGTGAAGCGACACGACAGGAGATTCTCGATCTGTTTCCCAATCTGGGCGAGATGTTCTCGACCGGATATGACGTGACCGCAAGGCAGGTTCTCGACCGGAAGCAAGCCATAGCAGCACTTTCCATCCACCTTTGATGCAACAACGCAACCCGGAGTGCTCCAATGCTAGCCAATAGCACGCAGATCCTCATCAATGAGACGGGTCACCGTAAGCCTATTGAAGAGTTACAGATCGGAGATTTGGTTTTCGATCCCTTTGCGGATCAATATGGCGAAATCACCAATATCCTTTCCAAAGAATTGGATTTTGCCAAGTTCCGCAACCCCCGATCCCATCACCTTTACCCGGTGGTGTTGCGGGCCGGTTCTCTCGGGCCGGCCCGTCCAAGCCGGAATGTTGCCGTATCGCCAGGGCAGGAAATCCTAGCCGTGCAAGAAGATGGGCGCAGAGGCAAGATCAAGCCGTTGCGAAATATGGCTGCGAAGTCTCTTGTGGCGCGAGACGCATGCTATGAACCGGAAGTGTTCTTGAAGGTTCAGTACTTCGCAATTTTTACGGAATTTGGTCAGTATCTTGATGCCTCAGACCTGTTGATCCGGACCTTTGGCCCGGATGTATTCGATTCAAGGCGCTTGCATGAAAAACAGGATATGCGGCCAATCTCGAAAACTGGCTATTGGCACTGAGCCGTGCATGGCATGAAAACGCCGCCTGATAGCAACATGGCAACATCCGATCCACATGCACCCCGCGAGGATTCATGGATTTGGGAGGTTCCCAATTTTAGCGAGGATCTGCTGCATCAGCGCGACACACCCGCGCCACTCACCATGCAGCAGGATCAGAAAAAGCGAACTTGCGAAAGTGATGAGCGCCCAGATGTAATCGGTCAACTGATGGCATGGTGGCGCTCCTGAGCAGAGGGGATAGCTATCATCGACCGTATTTCTACAAGGCTTGGTATCTCTCAGCGATACCGACGGCATCACCTTTGGCATCTCGGGGAGATGATAGCTTAACGCCCCTTAAACAATCCCCCAAGAATACCACGCACGATCCTGCGCCCGGTGGTGCCGGTCAGCTCCTTCATCACCATCTTGCCCATGGCCTCGCCGAAACTATCGCTACGCCGGGTAGGCTTGGACGTTGAGCGCGTGACACGTGTGCCGTTGTAACGCCGCCCGGCATTAAACTCACGCTCGGCGATCTCCATCTCTTCTTCACGCGCTTCTGCCGCTTCGGCCTCGGCGGCGGCCTTCTCGGCGCGCTCTTTCAACATTTCATAGGCTGAATGACGATCCTTGAGCGCCTCGTATTTGCCCGCAATGGGCGACGTATTGATGGCCTCTTTGCGTTGCGCCGGATCAATCGGCCCCAGATGTGAAGACGGCGGTCGGATCAAAGTTCGTTCGACCACACCCGGAATCCCCTTCTTGAGCAGGAAAGACGTCACCGCCTCGCCGACCCCAACCTCACGGATCGCGGTTTCGGTACTGAAGCGCGGGTTTTCGCGGTAAGTCTCAGAGGCCATACGCAGCGCACGGCGGTCCCGCGCGGTAAAGGCCCGCAGCGCGTGTTGCACCCGGTTGCCAAGCTGGCCGAGGATATCCTCGGGAATGTCATCGGGGTTCTGGGTCACAAAATAGACCCCAACCCCCTTGGAACGGATCAGGCGCGCCACCTGCTCAACCTTGTCGACCAAGGCCTTGGGCGCGCCATCAAACAGCAGATGCGCCTCGTCGAAAAAGAAGACGAGTTTCGGCTTGTCCGGATCGCCTACCTCGGGCAGTTCTTCAAACAGTTCGGACAGAAGCCAGAGCAGGAAGGTCGCATAAAGGCGCGGCGCCCCCATGAGCTTGTCAGAGGCAAGGATATTGATCCGGCCCCGCCCGTCCGTATCGGTGCGCATCACGTCGGAAAGTTCGAGCGCCGGTTCCCCGAAAAGCTTGGCCCCGCCTTGATTTTCAAGCACGATAAGACGCCGTTGGATCGCCCCGATTGAGGACACCGAGACATTGCCATAACGCAAGGCCAATTCATCACGGTTCTCGCCAACCCAGACCAGAAGTGCCTGCAAGTCTTTGAGATCAAGAAGCGGGAATCCCTCTTCATCGGCGAGACGGAAGGCGATGTTGAGAATCCCTTCCTGCGCCTCGGTCAGTTCCATCAGCCGTGATAGAAGAAGCGGGCCCATCTCTGCCACAGTGGTTCGAATCGGGTGTCCTTGTTCGCCAAAAATGTCCCAGAAAGTGACCGGAAAACTCTCATAGACATAATCGTCAAAGCCGATCTTGGCCGCGCGATCGCTAAAAGCCTGATGAAGTTTGAACCCTTCGCTTCCGGCTGCGGCGAGGCCAGAAAGATCGCCTTTCACATCCGAGAGAAAGACTGGCACACCCGCCTTGGAAAAGCCTTCGGCAAGGATTTGCAGCGTGACGGTTTTACCGGTCCCGGTCGCCCCAGCCACGAGGCCGTGGCGGTTGGCGTATTTGAGCTTGAGCCACTGTTTGGTGACGTAGTCTTCGCCCCCGCCACCAACAAAAATCGCATCTTCCACGCGTAATTTCCTCGTTTCAAAACCGCACTGTCGCGTTGAAAATACATTGTTAACCCCTTCGTGCCAGTATTGTTTTCATTCCAATTGCCCGATGTGGCGAAAAGAGTTGTTTTCCTCCCTGTTGGACTTGGCCGCTCCCTTTTGGAGCGGCCTTTTTTACGAGCTAAACATGCGGAAATTGGCGTATTTTTTCTTGTTGACGGGTCGTGGAAATCTTCGTAGCGTTCCCCCAGAAAACAAGTCGGCCAGTCCGACGGGGAGTGAAATGGAGGAGGAGCCGCAAGGCTCCTTCTTCTATTTTGAGCCTGTGGTTCCCCTCTGTGAGGCGAAAATCCGCCCCCTTTTCTGATTTCTCCGAGAGCTTTGCCTGACAAGCGACACAGGGCATGTTAAGCGATAGTCTGACTCGCATCTACATAGACGGGAACACGTGATGTCCAAGCTTGCAAAACCCCTTTTTACTGCCGCTCTGATGACTCTGGCCGCACCGCTTTCAGCGCAGGTCGGCTCGCTCTCCGACGGCTCTCTGATGGATGGCAAACCGGCCGAGTCAGCGAATGCGCCAAAGGATGAAGTCTCCTCTGAAAAGATTGGAGCCTGGGATCTGCAGTGCGCCAAGACCGGCCCCGAGCCGCGCCCCTGCCGCATGTATCAGCTGCTCACCGATGAAGAGAATACACCCGTCATCGAGATGACCATGTATCGCCTGCCCGAGGGGGCTCCGGCAGCTGGTGGCGCGACCTTTGTTGCACCGCTTAACACGCTCCTGACGGCGCAGCTTTCGGTCGCTATTGACGGCGTTCTTGTGCAGCGCGTGCCGTTTACCCTCTGCTACGAAGCAGGCTGTGTGGCGCGCATGTTTATGTCGCCGATCGAAGCACAAGCGTTTCAGAACGGCAGTAAGGCCACCGTGTCGCTCGTTCCGGCTCTCGCACCAGATCAGGTTGTGACAGTTGAGATGAAGCTCGACGGTCTTAAGAAAGCCTTTGAAAAGGCGGCGCCGGTCAGCGAATAAGCGACCATCCCAAAGTGACAAACGTAAAACGCCGCTCAAATTGAGCGGCGTTTTTGTTTTGCTGGACAGGCTCAGTCAGACCTTGCGCAGGGCGATCACTGCATTCAACCCGCCAAAGGCGAAAGCATTGGACAGGGCTACGTCAACCTTGGCCTCTCGCGCCTCGTTCGGCACCACGTCAAGCGCACATTCCGGATCAGGCTCTTGATAGCCGATCGTTGGCGCAACCACGCCATCGCGGAGCGCCATGATACAGGCCAAAAGCTCTACCGCACCGGTGCCACCAATGAGATGGCCATGCATGGACTTGGTTGACGAAATCATCAGCTCATCCGCATGACGACCAAACACATCGGCCACTGCGGCACATTCGGTCTTGTCATTGGCCGCCGTGCCAGTGCCATGGGCGTTGATATAGCCCACCTCGTCGGGATTGATACCACCATCGGCCAGCGCCCCGGCAATAGCCCGGGCGGCACCCTGTTTCGAAGGCATCACAATATCGGAGGCATCGGAACTCATGGCAAAGCCCACAACCTCGGCGAGGATATCCGCACCGCGCGCGCGGGCGTGGTCATAGTCCTCAAAGACAAAGATACCTGCACCTTCCCCCTGCACCATGCCGTTGCGATTGGCAGAGAACGGGCGGCAAGCGTCCTTGGACATGACACGCAGGCCCTCCCAAGCCTTGATCCCGCCAAAGCAGAGCATGGATTCTGATCCGCCCGTAACCATCACAGGAGCCGCGCCACAGCGGACAAGCTGAAACGCCTGAGCCATGGCATGGTTCGAAGAAGCGCAAGCGGTGGCAACGGTAAAGCTCGGCCCCTTGAGGTTGAATTCCATCGAGATATGGCTCGCCGCGGCATTGTTCATCAGCTTGGGCACCACGAAAGGATGCACCCGGTTTTTGCCGTCCTCGTAGACCGAGCGGTAATTCTCGTCCAAAGTCTGCATACCGCCACCGGAGGTTCCCATAACGACGCCGCAGCGCGCCGCGAGATCGCCCGAAAAGCTCAGCCCCGCCTGCCCGATGGCTTCGCGTGCCGCCACGAGGGCGAATTGGGTAAACCGGTCATAAAGCGCGATTTGCTGGCGATTGAAGAGACCTTCACTTTCAAAGCCACGCACCTGCCCACCGATCTTAATCGAAAGACGATCCACATCGCGCATTTCAAGCTGTCCGATCCCGCAGCGCCCCTCTTTCATGGCGTCAAGCGTGTCCGGCACGTTATGGCCAAGGGCGTTGATCGTCCCTGCCCCGGTAATCACGACCCGTTTCATCTTAGCCCCTCCGCAATAAGGTAGATGTCACGACTGGTCAGCAATGAGCGTCTCGATTCCCGCCACGATAGAAGCGACAGAAGAGATATCAAAATCGCTCTCGCTCGGATCGTTGGCATTGAACGGCACCGAGATATCAAAGGCTTCTTCAATCGCGAAAATGCTTTCCACCAGCCCCAAACTGTCGATCCCCAGATCTTCCAGCGTGCTGTCCATGGTCACGTCCGAAGGGTCGAGAACGGCCTGCTCTGCGATGATTTCGATCACCTTGTCCTTGACGCTCATCTGTCTTCCTTTCGCCAATTCTGGCTGTCATTTAGTCCTTCGTCTCCAACTTGGAAACGATTTTTTGCATTGCCGCCACGTCTTTGAGAAGCCGGGGCAAACGTCGGAGTCCCTTATACATCTCCAAATGTGTCTCCATCTTGACAGCTGGCGATCCCAGAACCACGCGGCCCGAGGGCACCTTGGACATCATCTTGGTCGCGCCGCCGGCAATGACGTTGTCGCCCACGGTTGTATTATCTGTCACGCCACATTGGCCGCCCATGACCACGTTGCGGCCAATTTTCGTCGATCCGGCAATCCCGACCTGTCCGGCCAGCAGCGTGTCATCGCCGATCTCGACGTTATGAGCAATATGCACGAGGTTATCGAGCTTTACGCCATTGCCGATCCGCGTGTCGCGCACCGTGCCACAATCAATACAGCTATTGGCACCGATCTCGACATCATCACCAATGGTGACCGACCCGAGGCTGTGAATCCGAGCCCAAGTCTGAGATTTGACCTCGCCCTGATCGCCAAGTGTTTCGCGCGCGGCTTCGACGCCGGATTTCTCGGGCGTGACAAAGGAGAACCCGTCCGAGGCAATGCGCACGCCCGGTTGGGCGATGAAACGCGCGCCAATCGTTGCCCGCGCGCCGATGGATACCATCTCGCGCAGGTAGGCGTTTTCGCCAAGGGTCACATCAGCCCCGACCATGCAATGCGGGCCGATGATGGCCCCTGCCCCGATCCGTGCTCGTGGTCCGATGATGGTCAGCGGGCCAACCGAGACATTTTCGCCAAGCTCGGCGCTGGGGTCGATGATGGCGCTGGGATGGATGCCGGGGCCGAAATGCTGGCCGGGGTCCATAATCTCCGACAGGCCCGCCATGGCAAAACGCCCGCGCGGAGACGTGAGCGCAGCCTCAAGGCCAAGCGCCTGCCAGTCAGCGCCGGGCCAGAGCATCGCAGCGCGGGCCTTGCCCGCGCCAAGTCCGTCGGCATATTTCGGATTCGTGACAAGCGCGAGATCGTCCGGGCCGGCCATAGCAGGTTCCGCGACGCGCTTAACGATGATCTCGGTATTTCCAAAGGCCTCCGCCCCGATGGCGTCGGCAATCTGCTGGATAGTATGGGCCATGTGTCCCCCGCGAATTGCGGGGCATATTTAGCCCTGAACGGCGCGCAAGACCACCCCTTCATTCACCATCGCCTGCCAGATCTTGGCATCTCGGCCGTAAATGTCGCGACGATACTGAACCGGACCCTTCGCATTGGTAAAGGCGGTGCGGTAGATGATGTGCACCGGAATCGGCTGTTTGAGGTCCACTTGGGTTTCGCGGCCGGTCTTGAGATTGGTGTGGAAGAACCCTTTGGGATCCTCCTCCTGACGCGCAAGGATCGCATAGGCGAACTCGAACGGTTTCTGCAGCCGGATACACCCATGGCTGAAAGCGCGCACCTCGCGGGCAAAGAGGCTCTTGGACGGTGTGTCGTGCAGGTAGATATTGTGCCGGTTGGGGAACATGAACTTCACAAGCCCGAGTGCATTGCGATTGCCCGGGGCCTGCTTGATATCAAAGGGGAAGTTCCGGGCATTGAACTGGGTGAAATCCACGGCACCGCGATTGACGACCTGCCCCCGCCCGTCGATCAGCTTGAGATAGCTGACGGCGTTGGGGTTGCGCTGCAACATCGGCAGGTATTCCTTGGTCGCGATTGAGCGCGGGACGTTCCATGTCGGGTTGATGACCATGTGCTCCATGACATCGGAAAATTCCGGGCTGCGGCGGTCATGCTGGTTCTTGCCGACCACGGAACGGGTCATGAAGGTCACGCGATCATGGTCGACGATGCGGGCGTGAAAGTCTGTCAGGTTGACAAGAATATGACGTTCACCGCGCGGTTTGTTGAGCCAGCGCTCGCGTTCCATGGCGACCATAACGAATTTAAGCCGATCCACCGGCGAGCGGTTGATTTCGGAAATGGTAGAACTTCCTGCGACGCCATCAGCCTCAAGACCATGGTCGAGTTGAAACGCCTGCACGGCTTTTTCCAGCATGGAATCATATTCGGCCGTCGCACTACGCCCAAGATAGCCGAGCGCGATAAGGCGATCGCGCAGAGCCACAACCGCGTTGCCACGATCGCCGGGTTCGAGTTTTTTCGCGCGCACTTGCGGACCCCAGCCACCTTCGCGGGCCGCGCGTTCAAGGCGCATCTTCTCTTTCATCAGGCGGACATATTCCGGCGTGTGCGGCGCCAGTGAACGCATATAGCTATCGGGTTCAGACACGATCAGATTGATGAGATAGCTGCGCCGTTCCCGGCGCGGGGCCTCGCGTTTGATGCCCTCGTCAAGTTGGGTCGGGACGAACATGCCGCTCTGAAGATCGCGGGCATAGGACAAAAATGCTTTGGAAAGAGCGACTTCGGCCATGCCAAGGGCGCGCGGCGTATGGGCCGCACGCAACTGACCGTAAAGCGTATCAAAATCATAGCGCGCCACGGGCAAGCCGTGATCTTCGGCAGTTTCGATGGCTTTCAGGAGAGCCTGGCGACGTGCGAGATCATCTGCGTCGGTGCCGGTCCAGATCGGCTGATAATTGGTGTCGCGGTAAAAGGCGGCGATATCGGCATCGCGGGCCGCAGCCTCGGCCACTGCCTGTTTAAACGCGGTAACCTCGGCCCGGGCTGGTGTCCCCACCCCGCCCATCGTCAGAGCAAGGGTCATCCCCGCAAGTGTCACATATCGGCGCAGAAAATGGCTTGGCATCGAAATAACGTCTCTTTGTCCTGGCGTTCTACAAGGTGTTGAAACACTGTGCCGATTTGTGGCGGGCTGTCTATTCACAGTTTCTTCAAAACGTCACATCTGATGCAGGCGGGTCGCAGTTTCCCCTTAAGCCGTTTGAGAGGCATTTCAGCGAAATTTCGCCCAAATCCTTCATATTTAAGGAAAGGTCGGAAATGAACACTTGGTCAGCGAATCCTCTTGTGGCATAAATCCCGCATCTGGGGAGATACATGTAGATCGCGAAAAATCGCGACTTGACGAACGAGACGGGACAGGCATTCGGACCAATGAGTGACTCGAAAACGCTGAATATCACACGGCGCGGCATCCTGCGCGCCTTTGCGGCAACCACATTGGTGGCCGCCCCCACCTTCTCTAACGCGGCAGGTTTCCTGCGTGGATCGGGCGATATTCGCCGCATCCGCATGTATTCGGGCCGCACCGGCGAACGGATCGACACGATCTACTGGATCGAAGGTGAATACATCAAAGAAGCTGTGAATGAAATCAACAGCTTCATGCGCGATTGGCGCACCAGTGATGTAAAGAAAATGGACCTGCGGACCATCGACATCATGGCCGCTTCGCACAACCTTCTCGACGTACATGAGCCTTATATGCTGCTCTCGGGTTATCGCAGCCCGAAGACCAATGCCATGCTGCGCGCGCGGTCGCGCGGGGTTGCGAAGAACTCGTTGCATATGAAGGGTCAGGCGGCGGATTTGCGTTTGGCAAACCGCTCGGTCAACCAGATTTCCAAGGCTGCGCTGGCTTGCCATGCAGGCGGCGTTGGTCGCTACACGGGATCGAACTTTGTGCATATGGATTGCGGCCCGGTCCGTAGCTGGGGCCGGTAGCAAGGCTTTGTTAAGCATCGTAAACGTTTAAAACCGGCCTCGTATAGAGAGCCGGTTTTTTCGTGCCTTATCAAACCCGTACATATGAAATCGGGACTTATTTCCGAATTTCTGCATCGCGTCGGTATCACGTCGGTATTGCGTCGGTGCGGATTTCGACGCGCCAAGCGGTTAACACACCGTGCGCCCGGATCACGCCCCGGTCAGAATTCGCCATGCGCCGCAATTGGAAAAGGCGCCGCTTGCGCGACGCCTTTTCGTGAGATGGAGGCCCCAAGGGAAGGAAGGAAAAAGAGCCTCCGATCTCTGCCGGAAAAGGGGACTGCGATCACCCTCCTCCGTCAGCTCTCGACCGGCTTGAGACGGCCGGGTTCATTGGTTTCGAGATAGGCCTCTTGCTCGGGCGTGAGGTCGATCTCGTCATAACCGGTCACCATCGGCTTCACATGCTGGCGGAAACCATGGCCCACGGTCAGCAGATAGATATGTACGATGATGAAGGCACCGATCACATAAGCCGCGAAAAGATGCAGGTTGGCGATGATGGTGATGGCCAGCACGCTATTGCTATCAGACCAGAAATTATAGGTCAGGTAGAGGATACCGGTGACCCAGATTGCCGGGAAGATGAACCATTTCAGAAAGAAATAGGTCAGAGCCTGAAGCGGGTTATGCTTGCGCCAGAAGAGCTTTTCGTAGGGGTGCTCTTCGCCTTTGAAGACGCCGTAAGCATAGAAGCGCGCCACCGACAGCATCCCCTCGATCTTGGGGATGAACTGTTTCCAGGTGCCCGTGGTGAAGAGCCAGAAGGTGGCAAAGATCCACAGGGCCAAGAGCGCCAGTGCCGCAATGGTATGAAGCATCACAGCCGGGCCGAAGGGGATCATGGAATGCACCCCGTTGAGCCCCATGCCGGTCACCATGAGCGTCATGATGAGCAACACCTGCATCCAGTGCCAGAAGCGTTCAAAGCGGGGGTAAACCTTGACGATACGCTTAGTCATGATGGCCTCCGTTGGATTTGCGCGAGAAGGTGCGGATGAGGGCGTGAGCGATGACACCCATAAGGGTCAGAAGAACAAGCGCCTTGCCCAGAAGGCCCACAGGGCCGTTGGTATTGGTGCCGGGCATGAACACACCGGCCACATTGGCAAGACGACCGTCTTCCTGGTGACACTCCACACAATCCACGGCGTCTTCGGCCGGGGCGACCATGTGGGTGATGGGCCAATACATGTAGGTATCCACAAAACCGAACTCGCCGGAATAGGGCTTGTCGGCGGCTTTCATACCCGCATCAATCGCCTTGGCCCAATCGAAGTTGGTCCAGAAAGCGGTATCAGTCGTCGGGCCCCAGACATGGGTATAGACGAAGTTGTTATTGGCCGAGTCATAGGCCTGACGGCCTTCCATGCGTTTGAAGGGCCAGATGCGCGATTTGCCGTCTTCGCGGTTGCCGTGGATCACGTTGACGTCGACCGTTTGGGTCGGGTCGATTTTGCGATCATAGGTGGTGTATTCCACCTGCCCGTCGAACCATGCGTAATAAGGTGTGGCGTCTTCCTGATAGTCAAAGTTGCCCTTGGTCGAGAGATAGGTGTGCAGATGTTTGCCGGTCGAGGACACGTAATCGTCCTCGTGGATCGGCTTGCCGTTCTCATCGAGCTTGCCTGCGGTCGACCAGTCCCACATGGATTTCGTCGGCACGCCGCCACGGGCGTATTCCGGGATGTGGCAGGACTGACAGGCCAACGTATCAGTGTGATCGTTGAGCTTCAGGCCCTTGATATTGGTCGGGTGCGGTTCGGTGCCGTGGCAGGACTGGCAAGAGGCCGCATGGCGCGCCTCGCCGGGTTTACCGGTGCCGTGCGGGTCAGATGCCAGCACATTATAGCGCGATCCGGCCCATTGGTGACGATCCGAAACGTGGCAATCGGCACAGACCATGCCTTCGCCGCCCTCTTCGACCGAGGACATGTGCACGTCGACATCGTGGGTCGGGTTATAAAGCGCCGAGGACAGATCGCCGTGTTTCACGTTGTCGCCGCCACCGCCATAGAAGTGGCAGTTGCCGCAATTGTCACGATCAGGCATGCCAACGCTCATCGCGGCCTTCTTGAGGTCCACAGCCCAGGCCTTTTGGCCGGTGATGGTTTTGCCCTTGGCTTCCATCGGGGGGTGGCCTGCGCCGGTGGCGAGTTTGGTATACTGGTCGGACTTGTCATGGCAAACGAGACAGTCCTTGGCATTCGCCTCTTTTGGCGGCTCCTGGCTCATGTCGTCCCAGCCATAGCCGGCGTGACAGGAGGTACAGCGCGGCTCGTTGCCCGCGACAGAGCCACAGAAGGCGTTGATGACGTTCTTTTTGCCCAGACGCTGGCCGGTTTCAGGATGCTCGTAATCCCACGTGAAGTGGATCGAGTGCATCATCTGGTCATCTGCCTCGGTGTGGCAGGTGAGACAGGCTTCGGTGACTTCGGGGCCCGATTGAAAATCCTTTTGCAGGATTTCGAATTTGGAATGATCCGCTGTGGACTTGCTCACCTCTTCCTGAGCTGCCGCGAAATTGGCGGCTCCGAGAGTAATGGCAAGACCGAATACGGCCCTTTTAAGATACATGACGTCTCCTCCCTGGCGTCGGCTGGGACTTTGCGCGTTCAGATCAGGTAAACACACACCGGGAAGGCATCTTTGACATATATCAATTTTGCGATGTTAAATATCGCTGCGCCGGGTCATATGCGGAAAAATGGCTGCAACAGGCGCGGCACGAAGCTTTTGAAGCGCAAGGGAGCATCCGTTGCGGCAAGGCAGATACAATCCGGGCCGGGGTCGGCAACCGGCATATGTTCGAGCGCGTCATGGCCGATTTCGACATCACCGGGGCCAAAGCGGCCCTCATCGTCGGAGAAGCTCCCCTGAAGCACGAGGGTCATCTCAAGGCCGTGGTGGCCATGTTCGGGCATGGCGCGCCCGCCGGGGATATAAAGGAGGCGCAGAGAGCCTTCGCCGCCTTCGCTCAGGATTGCCTGTTTGACACCAAAGCCAAGGGATTTCCACGGGGCCTGCCAGTCGGGACCAAGAAGCGCGGCGACGGGGCCGGGATAAATCCCGGCGCGGCGCGGCGCGGCGGGTTCGGGCGGCGGGGTGTCGTCGAGCTTATCGAAGACGCGGGCGCGCAGGGCGTCGGAGACCGTTTCCGATGCGCTTTCTTCCAGAACGGCGCCGCCCATGGCCTGATGCGCAGACAGCGCAGCGCGACAGGTATCGCACATCGACACATGCGCCGCGACCACCACGGCATGAGAATGCGGCAGGGTGCCAGCGGCATAGGCGAGGAGAATCTCGTCGGGGATATGATGCGTGATCTGGGTCATGACGGACGCATATCCTTCAATTCGTGGCGCAGTTTGTCGAGAGCCAAACGGATACGTGATTTGATCGTGCCAAGCGGCAGGCCGGTTTCGGCCTGAATCTCGGTATGGCTCAGCTCGCCCAGATAGGCGCGCTCGACCATCTCGCGCTGGGCCGGTTTGAGCCGGGCCAAGGCCTCACGCAAGCCCGCCGCCTCTTGTTCGAGGGCCAGCACCTGCCCGGCATCGGGCACGGCGTCTTGCTCGGGCATAAGCGCCTCGGGTTCGGGGCGTTTGTCCTTGCGGTAGCGGTCGATCTGTTGATTACGGGCGATGCGATAGATCCAGCCCGAGACCTGCGCCGTTTCGGGATCGAACTGATGCGCGCGCTGCCAGACCTTAATCATCACGTCCTGCACGATGTCTTCGGCCTCGGCCGCCCCTGCCCCGGCGCGCATGGCAAAGCCTTTGAGACGCGGCGCGAAATGATCGAAAAGCCGGGCAAACGCCGCCCGGTCCCGCTGATCGCGCACCGCGAGCATCCACTCGGTTTCCAGGCTGGGGGTCTGTGTCGTCTCGTCAGGCACGTCTGGATCGTCTTTCATGGCGATGAGCCGCCTTTACACAAACCTAGCCCGCAACGGCACAAGCCGCCAAGGGAAATCCCGCAACGTGGATACGTCGCATCAGACCGAACCGGATCGAGAGGAAAAGTGGCGCACCTTAGAGGATTCGAACCTCTGGCCTCTGCCTTCGGAGGGCAGCGCTCTATCCAGCTGAGCTAAAGGTGCGTCTTGGCGCGGTATAGCCAGAGGCGCGCCCTGTCGCAATCGCAAAATCGCTCATCTGGGGCGGTTTCCTTGTGCGCCTCTGGTCTCTGGCCCGCCCTCAGGCGAAGAGATCATGCGCCAGTTCAAGCGCCTCGATCAGGGTATCGACCTCTTGGGTGGTGTTATAGAGCCCGAAAGACGCCCGGCAGGTGGCCGTCACCCCAAGATGATCCATCAGCGGCCCGGCGCAGTGGTGCCCCGCACGCACGGCGACGCCCTTTTTGTCGAGGATCGTCGAGATGTCATGCGGATGCCCGACCCCATTGAGGGTAAAGGAGAAGATTGCCGCTTTGTTGGCGGTCGTGCCCTGCACCTGAAGCCAGTTGAGGCCGGAAAGGCGCTGCATGGCGTAATCGCGCAGGCCCGCTTCGTGGGCGGCGATATTTTCCATGCCAAGGTCCATCATATAGTCGAGCGCAACGCCGAACCCGATGGTTTGCACGATTCCGGGCGTGCCCGCCTCGAACATCATCGGCGGGTCGTTATAGACCACGGCCTCGCGCGAGACTTCTTTGATCATGTCGCCGCCGCCCATGAAGGGGCGCATCTCGGCCATGCGCTCTTTCTTGCAATAGATCGCGCCAGAGCCGGAAGGGCCATAGAGCTTGTGCCCGG
>JAAEZB010000111.1 GCA_018223085.1 Paracoccaceae bacterium | reverse complement strand
TGTCCATTTCGGCGACGGGGCCGGTCCATTGGATGACGCCGTCATGGAGCATGGCGACTTTGTCGGCGATGGCACGTACGGAAGTCATGTCGTGGGTGATGGTCATGGCGGTGGCCCCCATCTCGACGACGATCTCGCGGATCAGGTCATTGATGACGCCGGACATGATCGGGTCGAGGCCGGTTGTGGGTTCGTCAAAGAAGATGATTTCCGGTTCAGCGGCGATGGCGCGGGCGAGGCCGACGCGTTTTTGCATGCCGCCGGAGAGTTCGGAGGGGTAGAGATCGGCAACATCGGGCGTCAGGCCGACGCGGCGCAGTTTCTCGATGGCGATCTCGCGGGCCTCAAGCTTGGGGCGTTTGAGCGAGCCGCGCAGAAGGCGGAAGGCGACGTTTTGCCAGACTGAGAGGCTATCGAAGAGGGCGCCGCCCTGAAACAGCATGCCGAAGCGGGCGAGAAAGGCGTCGCGGTCGCCGAGCGTTGCGTCCTTGCCGTCGACGAGGATCGTGCCGCTATCGGGGGTGATGAGGCCGAGGACGCATTTCAGCGCCACGGATTTACCGGTCCCGGAGCCGCCGATGATGACCATGGATTCGCCCTTGGGGATTTCGAGGTTCACCCCGCGCAGGACCTTCTTGGGGCCAAAGGATTTATGGACGTTGTCGAAGGTAATCATGAGGCAAAGAACAGCGAGGTAAGGGCGAAGTTGGTCGCAAGGATGAGGATGGCGGCGGCCTGCACCGAGGATTTGGTGGCGCGGCCCACGCCCTGGGCACCACGGCCGGAATTCATACCGTAGTAGCAGCCCATGGTGGCGGAGATGAAACCGAAGACCGAGCCCTTGATGAGCGACGAGATAATGTCGGAGTTCTCAAGGAAGTCCCATGTGTTGGTGATGTAGGTGGCCGGGTTGAAGCCGAGTTTGCCGGTGGCGACGAGGAAGCCACCATAGACGCCGATGATATCGCCGATGCCAACGAGAAGCGGCACCACCAGCAGCGCAGCAAGGACGCGCGGGGCGGTGAGGTATTTCATCGGGTGGGTCGAGAGCGTCACCAGCGCGTCGATCTGTTCGGTGACTTTCATTGTCGCGATTTCGGCGGCAATGGAGGAGGTCACGCGGGCGGCGACCATGAGGCCGACGATAACGGGGCCAAGTTCACGCACCATGCCGATGGCGACGATCTGGGGCACCACGGCCTCGGCCGAAAAGCGCGAGCCGCCGTCGTAGATTTGCAGGGCGAGGGCCGCGCCTGTGAAGATCGCGGTGAGGCCGACGACCGGGAGCGAGAGCCAGCCTACGTTCAGGAGCGCAGAGGCGAATTCGCGGCCATAGAAGGGAGGGCGCAGGATATGCGAGATGGCGCTGGCGGCGAAAAGCGTCACTTGGCCGATCATGGCCAGAAGGCCGAGCGTGGCGCGTCCGAGCGCGGCGAGGGGGGCGGTCAGGATCATGAGGTCAGGTAGTGGCGGCGGTAGCGCGCACCCAGAGAGGTCAGGATTTCATAGCCGATGGTGCCTGCGGCGTCGGCAAGTGTGTCGACGGATTGGTGCTGGCCCAGAAGTTCGACGGTATCGGGGATGTCGGGGGCGTCGGTGATGTCGACGCCGATCAGGTCCATGGAGATACGGCCGATGATCTTGCAGCGGGTTTCGGCGGCGAAGACATGCGCCTTGGGGCCCATGGCGCGGAGGATGCCGTCGGCATAGCCGCCCGAGATCGTGGCGATGCGCGAGGGGCGTTCGGCGGTCCATGTGTTGCCATAGCCCACGGTTTCGCCGGGGGCGACTTCGCGGATCTGAATCACGGGGACGTGGATGCCGGCCACGGGGGCGGCATCGACAAAGGGCAGGCCGCCATAGAGGCCAACGCCGGGGCGCGTGAGGTCAAAGTGGTAGTCGGGGCCAAGCAGGATGCCGCCGGTGGCCGAGAGCGAGCGGGGCACGTCGAGGCCGTCGGTCATCTCGTGGAAGGCGGCGAGTTGCTGGGGGTTCATCGGGTGTTCGGGATCGTCGGCGCAGGCGAGGTGCGACATGAGCAGGGTCGGGCCCTGCTCCAGCGCGATCTCGCGCACGGCGTCCCATTCGGCGGGCTCCATGCCGAGGCGGTTCATGCCGGTGTCGAGTTGGATACCGAAGGGGGCGCCGGGGAGGGTCTCGAAATGGCGCAGCATCTGGTCGAGGGAGTTCAGCATCGGGGTGAGCTGCATCTCGGCGATCATTTCGCTATCGCCTGCCATGTGACCGGAGAAGACGTTGATTTCCGGCCCCGGTCCGAGAGCGGCGCGCAGGGCGGCGCCTTCTTCGGCGACGGCGACAAAGAACCGCCGGGCGCCGGCATCAAGCAGGGCCTTGGCCACGCGGTCGGCGCCAAGGCCGTAGCCATTGGCCTTGACCACGGCTGCGGTCTCGCAGGCAGAGAGGGAATCCAGCGCGTGCCAGTTGGATGTCAGCGCGTCGAGGTCGATTGTCAGGGTCGCGGTAGCCATGCGCCTGTTGTTGTCTCAGCCGTGGGTAAGGTCAAGGGAAAACGGGATTTGTGGGCGGGTGCGCGCCCCGGAAACAGGTCATCAGAAGCTCTGATCATCGCCCTGCTGCCAGGCTTTGACGAGGTTGCCAAAGCGGGTAAAGCGGCCCTCGAAGGAGAGTTCCACGGTGCCGATCGGGCCGTGACGCTGTTTGCCGATGATGACCTCGGCCTTGCCGTGGAGTTTTTCCATGCGGTCCTGCCAGACGGCCATTTCGTCAAGCCGGTCATCGGAGGGTTTTTCACGCTCGGCATAGTATTCTTCGCGGAACACGAACATGACCACGTCGGCATCCTGTTCGATCGAGCCGGATTCACGCAGGTCCGAAAGCTGGGGGCGTTTGTCGTCGCGGCTTTCAACCTGACGCGAGAGCTGGGAGAGGGCGATCACGGGGATGTTGAGTTCCTTGGCGATGGCCTTCATGCCCATGGAAATCTCGGCGATCTCGTTCACACGGTTTTCGGCGGTGCCGCGGCAGAGCTGCAGGTAGTCGATAATCAGCAGATCAAGACCGTGGGTCCGCTTGAGGCGGCGGGCGCGGGCGGCCAATTGCGCGATGGGCAGGGCGGGCGTGTCGTCGATATAGAGCGGGCAGGCCTCAAGCGATTTGGCGGCATCGACGAAACGGCGGAACTCGGTCTCGGTCATGTCACCGCGGCGGATTTGTTCGGAGGGCACTTCGGCGGCCTCGGAGAGAATACGCGCGGCAAGCTGTTCGGCGCTCATTTCGAGCGAGTAAAAGCCCACAACGCCGCCTTCGACCGCGCCTTCGGAGCCGTCGGGTTTGGTGCCTTTTTTGTAGGCTTTGGCGACGTTGAAGGCGATGTTGGTGGCCAGAGAGGTTTTGCCCATCGAGGGGCGCCCGGCAAGGATCAGAAGGTCCGAGGGGTGCAGCCCGCCGAGTTTTTTGTCCATGTCGATAAGGCCGGTGGAAATCCCGGCAAGGCCGCCTTCGCGCTGATAGGCGGCGTTGGCGGAGTTCACGGCCTCGGTCACGGCCTTGAGGAAGGAGACGAAACCGCGTTCGGTCTGGCCCTGTTCGGAGAGTTTGTAGAGGGCTTGTTCGGCCTCGACGATCTGCTCCTTGGGTTCAAGCGCGATATCGACCTTCTTGGCTTTGGTTGAAATGTCGGTGCCAAGGCCAATGAGTTCACGGCGGATGGCCATGTCATAGATCATCTGGGCGTAGTCGCGCGCGGCAAAGGCCGAGATCGCCGCCCCGGCAAGGCGGGCAAGATAGGCCGGGCCGCCCAGTTCCTTGAGGCCCTCGTCATCCTCAAGAAACGCCTTGAGCGTCACCGGCGAGGCGAGCGCGTTTTTGGCGATGCGGGCGGCGGCAATTTCGAAAATACGGGCATGGACCGGATCGTAGAAATGTTCCGGACGGATGATCGCGGCGATACGGTCGAAGATGTCGTTATTGGTCAGGATCGCGCCAAGGAGCTGTTGCTCGGCTTCGATCGAATGGGGCATCGGATCGGCGTCAGCGTTTTCGCCGGTTGGATTGATCGTTGCGACTTCGTTCATCTCTGGCCCCAATGCCCCCTTGAGCGAGTCTTTTAGACGACGCGGCGCAGGGCAGGCAAATTGTATGTTTCTGTGGATAACTGCGTGCGAGGTTTTGCCCCGAAATGGGGCAGGACGTCCGCCGGTGCCGGGGTATTTGCCGTCATGCGCCGCGTTTGATTGCGGCGCATGGGGCGTTTTTGCAAAACCGGGGGCTTAGCCCTTCATGCGGGCCTCTTGCCAGGCGCGGGGGGCCTTGAGGAAGGATTCGACCTCGGAGAGGGTTTCTTCGGAGAAGGCGTTCTGCGCGCGGGCCTCGGCGAGGACATCCCACCAGGTGCAGAGGTAGTGCAGATCGACGCCATGATCGCCGAGCGTTTTCGTCGTCTCGGGGAAGATGTCGTAGTAGAAGATCACGGCCGTGTGGCCACAGGTTGCGCCGGTGTCGCGGATGGCATCGACGAAGGAGAGCTTGGAGCCGCCATCGGTTGTCAGGTCTTCGACGAGGAGGACGCGTTCGCCCTCGGACATGGCGCCTTCGATGCGGGCGTTTTTGCCGTAGCCTTTGGGCTTTTTGCGCACATAGGTCATCGGCAGGGCCATGCGTTCGGCGACCAGCGCGGCAAAGGGGATGCCCGCGGTTTCGCCGCCGGCGATATTGTCGAACGCCTCAAGGCCGGCGTTGCGCATGACGGTCACGCAGAGGAAATCCATCAGGGTTGCGCGAATGCGCGGGAAGGAGATCAGCTTGCGGCAGTCGATATAGGAGGGCGACGGCAGGCCGGAGGCGAGGGTATAAGGCTCGTCGGT
>JAAEZB010000005.1:52751-69034 GCA_018223085.1 Paracoccaceae bacterium | reverse complement strand
AATGGCGGAGCGACAGGGATTCGAACCCTGGAGACGGTCTCCCGCCTACACACTTTCCAGGCGTGCGCCTTCGACCACTCGGCCACCGCTCCGTGATGCGCTCTTTAGCCGGTCCCGGCGGGGGGGTGCAAGAGGCAATTTGCCTTAAGTTTCAAGATGCAGGTTGACCCGACGGTTCTGCCGCCCTTTGTTCTCAATCTTGCCGATCCGCACCCGCCCGATCTCTGAGGTGCGTGCCACATGGGTGCCGCCACAGGGCTGAAGATCGACCCGGTTCGCACCCCGCCCAATCCCCACAAGCCGCACCTGCCCGCTGCCTGTCGGCGGCTTGACCGACATGGTTTTGACAAGACCGGGATTGGCCGCGAGGTCCTCATCGCTGATCCAATGCTCCCAGACCACGAGATCGCGCTCGATCAATGCATTCATCGCCTCATCAAGCGCCTCGCGGTCGTCGGGGGCCTCCTGCATCGCGAAATCGAGCCGCCCCTTCTCGGCCGTGATTGCTCCGCCCGTCACTGGCAAGGGAATCACCACCGACAACAGATGGAGTGCCGTATGCACCCGCATATGCCGGTGCCGCCGCTCCCAGTCGATCTCCTGCATCACCGTGCTACCCACCGCCGGAAGCGCCACCGGCTCCGCCGGGACAAGAGCGACATCCTCTCCCCCTGCCTTGACCGTGGTGGCGATCGACACCGCCCCCCCGGCCCAGCTCAGCTTACCGCTATCGCCCGGCTGCCCGCCGCCCGTGGGGTAAAACACCGTCCGGTCGAGCACGATACCGCCCTCCGGCGTATGGGCGACAACCTTCGCCTCTGCCTCGCGCAGATAAGCATCCTCACGAAAAAGCAGCTCCGTCATGCGCCTTCTCCTGTATCGTTGGTCGGGGCGCTCTCGCTGCCCTCCACGGCATCGTCGCCATCGTCCTGAACGGGCTCGACCTGCGCCGTCTCGCGCAAGGCCTCGGGGTTGCGTATCCAAAGATCCTGTTGCGGGAAGGGTATCTCGATCCCCTCTTTGACGAACCTGTCCGCGATCTCGTAATTCATTTCCGAACGCACCGACAAAACCCAGTTCACATCGCGCAGGATCGCCCGGATCTCAAAATCAAGAGAACTGGCGCCAAAGCCCTGAAACACCACGTAGGGCGCGGGATTGGCAAGCACCATGGGATGCGCCTTGGCAATCTCAAGCAAAATGGCCTCGACCTTCCTCGGGTCCGTGCCATAGGCCACACCTACCGGCACAATCACCCGCCCGACCGTGTTGCCGCGCGTATAGTTGGTAACCGTTCCCGCCACGAGATCACTGTTGGGAATGATGACATCCGTGCGATCAAACGTCTCGATCCGGGTCGAACGCACCGAGATATCGCGCACATAGCCCATCTGCCCGCCAACCTCGATCCAATCGCCCTCGGCAATGGGCCGTTCGATCAACAAAATGATACCGCTGACAAAATTCGACACGATGGTCTGAAGACCAAAACCGATCCCGATCGACAGCGCCGACGCCACAAGCGCGATCGAGCCAAGATCAATCCCGGTATTATGAATCGCAATCAGGGCCGCAATCGTCAGCCCGATATAGCCCACCCCCGACACGATGGCATTCTGCCCGCCTACATCAATCTTGGTGCGCGGCAGAACCGAATTACGCAGCGTGCCCTGCAAAAGCCGCGTCAACCCATAGCCAATCCCGAACACGGCAAAGAAGATCAGCACTTGTTTGGGCGAGATCGTCACCTCGCCAAACCGCAACCCTTCTCCAATCAACGCCGCCCATTCGGCAAGTTGCTGGCTGCGCGCGCCCCAGATCAAGAGCACCACAGGCACCGAAGCCAGCGCAATGGCAAAGCCAAGAAGCACCGACCAGAGCGAGCCCTCGCCTGTCTCCGGCCCCTGCCCGCTCAACACCCCGAAAACCCGCACCAAACCGCGATGCAGGATCACGAGGAAGCCGATAAACTGCATCGTGTACATTGTCGGAAAGACAAGCGCCGTCGCCGCGCTTGTATAGCCCGCTACTGCCAACAACACCCCAAGAAGCGCGGCGATCTGATAGCCGCGCACCAAAAGGCGTACGATCTGCACATTGCTGCCGCTTGCCGTGCCCTCTTCGCCCGGCGTATTACCGCCCTTGGCATGGGCACGTAGCAAGGTCGCCATGCGGATCATCACGACACCGGCCACAAGGATCAGCGGAAAGATCAAAACCGCCCGCGTGCCTGCCGTCCAGGTTTCGAAACCCGCAAATGCCTGCAGCAAAAGCACCACAGCCAGAATTGCCCCCGTCACCACAGAAAGCATCCGCCCCTCGCGCCGATGCTCATCATGTAGCCGCAACACCGTCGCATCCTCGGCTGCCAACGGGAAAAGACGCCGCCCGAGCCAGATCGGGAACAAAAGCACAAACGCTGCTTCGGGCAGGTTCGACAACAGGATATCGCCCCGAATTCCGGCAAGGTCGCTGGCATAAAAAGCCTCGACCACGATCATCACCCCCGCCAGCGGCAGGACCAGATGGCCAAGCGACACCAGAAACCCAAGAACCCAGCGACGCCCCGACATTTTTTCGCGCCGGATCAAGGTCTGTGCATTGTCGGTCCAGCGCCGCCCGAACAGGATCAACACCGCCCCGACAATCAATAGCGCGATCACCCGTGGCAGGTTCTTCTGAAGATCGCCCGATCCCCATTCATAGTCCCACGCCGTGCGCAGCTCGTTGCGAATAAGGGTCTCGGTCTGCAGAACCGCCTGCGCTGCCGCACTCCAAAGCGCGGGATTGAGCGGCGTCGGCCCCCGTTCCAAAAGCTGCGCCGTGCGCCGCCCCTGCACGACGGAATCGACCCCGTCGATCAGCTCCGTCGCCTCGGTCTCTGCCAATTGTGCCCGCAATACCGGTTCGCGCGCCTCCGCCAGTGCCTTTTCGAGCCGCGCGCGTTCCGCTGCGACCTCGGCGCTATCTCCGCCTTCGGGCACCGGGCCAAGGGTATCGATCTTGGCCTTGGTGGTGTTGATTGCCACAGAATACCGGCTCTGCGCTTCGCGGAAATCACTGCGCCACTCGACAAGCTGCTGACGCAGCGCATCCATCGCCACTTCCGAGGCCCGACCGGCCTCAATCGCCTCCGCCGCCCGCAGGGACACACGGTCCCATTGCTCGAAGTCCAATACGGTATTGTCGCCCTGCGCAAACCCGGCGACCGACGACGCGATCACAAGGTAAAGCGCCGCGAAAAACCGTCCAAGCCCCGTCATCATCGCTTTAGCTTTCTTCAAACACACTCGGCACCGGATCAGGCACCGTATCGAGCCATGCCGGCACCGGAAGATCTTTTTCCTTCAGGAAAGCCGGGTTGAAAAGCTTCGACTGATACCGCGTGCCATAATCACAAAGCACCGTCACAATCGTATGCCCCGGCCCCATGTCCTTGGCCATACGGATCGCGCCCGCGACGTTGATCCCGGACGACCCCCCAAGGCAAAGCCCCTCTTCGCTCAGAAGATCAAACACCACCGGAAGTGCCTCTTCATCGGGCACCTGATAGCACATATCCGGCGTGAACCCTTCAAGGTTCTTGGTGATCCGCACCTGCCCGATCCCTTCCGCGATTGAGCCGCCCTCCATCTCGAAGGTGCCCTTGGTGTAATAACTGTAAAGCGCCGCGCCCATCGGATCGGCAATCCCGATCTTCACGCCCTTGGGCTGAAGCGCCATACCAACCCCGGCCAACGTGCCGCCCGATCCCACAGCACAGATGAACCCGTCAACCTTGCCGCCGGTCTGCTCCCAGATCTCCGGCCCCGTGGTTTCAATATGGGCCTCGCGGTTCGCGACGTTGTCGAACTGATTTGCCCAAATCGCCCCGTTAGGTTCGGTTTTGGCAAGTTCATTCGCAAGACGCTCACTGTAGCGCACAAAATTGTTCGGATTGCGATAGGGCGCTGCGGGTACCTCAACCAAGGTCGCCCCCGCAAGCCGCAGCATATCTTTCTTTTCCTGGCTCTGGGTGTCGGGAATGACGATCACCGTCTTGAACCCCATCGACGCCCCCACAAGCGCAAGCCCAATCCCGGTATTGCCCGCCGTGCCCTCGACAATTGTGCCGCCGGGTTTGAGATCCCCGCGCGCAATCGCGTCGCGAATGATGAAAAGCGCCGCCCGGTCCTTAACCGACTGCCCCGGATTGAGGAACTCGGCCTTGCCAAGAATGGTGCATCCCGTGGCCTCACTGGCCTTGTTAAGACGGATCAGCGGGGTATTCCCCACAGCGGCGGCGAGATCGGCAGCAACATGCATCGGCGCGGTCCTTTTCTTGTCCTCAATCTTGTGTAGGACGGGGTTTAGGCGAACTCAAGCGGCCTTGCGCAGCCGCTCACGATGTCGTGCAAGCCAAAGCGCCGAAAGAACCAGCGGCGCATTGACCGCTTTCTGCGCATCCACCATCGCCATCAACGCCTCGAAATCAAACAGATACGAGCGGATATCCTCCTGCTCACTCTCAAGCCCCGATACCCCTGCGACCTCATCGGGAAGATCGGCAATCCCGACATAAATATCGTAAAATTCCGTCGAACACCCCGGCGACGCATAGCAATGCGCCACATCATGCAACGTGCCAAGCTTGAGCCCCGCCTCTTCCTCGGCCTCGCGATGCGCCGTCGCCTCCGGCGTTTCGCCTGCATCAATACGCCCGGCAATCGGCTCAAGCTGCCACGGTGTCTGATCGCCGCGCGCATGCGGCCCCATGCGGAACTGCTCCACAAGAAGCACCCGATCACGCACCGGATCATAGGGCAGCACGATAACCGCATCCGTCGCCACGAAAACCGCCCGCGTCACAACCTCGCTCTGCCCGCCGCCATAGCGCCGAAAGCTCAGATCATATTCATCCAGCGCAAAGAAATCGACATAAGGCCGCCGCACCGCGCTAACCGCTACGTCCCCGGCGCCAAACCCGCTTGGGCTATGCGCACGGTTGACCATACGCGCATTGACCTGCGCCGCCGCCCGTGCCCGGATCATCGGATATTTCCGCGCAACCTCTTCGGCGCTCATCCGGCCGTAATAGGACATGACCTCGGTCGCGGCATGTACCGTCATTGCGCCCCAGCAGCGCACCCAATCCATAAGGCTCCATAGATGAGGTTCGCGCGGCAAACCGCTGGGAGGCATAAATATTTCTGCCTCAACCATCCCTTCTTCGGTGCGCACAGAAAGCGGCTCGAGATCATAATCATACCCGCCCTCATAATACCGGAGCCGCGCCACATCTTCCGCCCCCAGCCCCTCAACCAAAATCCCCTCAGCCCCCGCGCCGCCCTTGGCAAGCATCGGGAAACTCTCTCCTGCAACCGCATAAACCGCGTGCCCCTCAAGCACCGCAGGACGCATCGCAATCGCCTCCGCATCCCGCCCAAGAACAAGCGACAACACCGGCACATAGCGCAGCGTGCCGTAGAAAAACATCGATGTCATGAAACCTTATCTCCAGTGCCGCCGCGCCAGACCCGTCAGAACCCCCGAGATCACCGCCCCACCAAAAAGCGCCGCCATCGTGTCATAGCGCAGCAGGAAGGGCGCATATTCAATCCCGAAATCAATGATCCCGCGTAGCGCCTCCATCACGTCCGCATAATGACGTCGCAGCGATTTCATTAGCATCTCATAGGTGCCAAACACAAAGAACCCCAGAAAAAGCATCAGAATCACCGCCGAAAACCCGTGCGAAATCTCGGCCACAAGCCCGTCCTCTGGCCGCGTCCCACCAAGGAAACGCCAGCCAACAACCGCCCCGACCAATGCGCTCACAGGGGTGAAATAGCCAAATGTCATGGTCCGATCCGCAAGGATCGCCTGTTTGGACAACTCCGCGATCACGGCCGCCAAAAGGGCCAGACAGACAGCGCCAACAAGTTTCGGTCCGGTAGGCATCAACTCGGCCTTTGAATGGTAATCTGGGTCACGTCACAGTTTCCGCTGTGAAACGCCGCCGCGCAAGAGGTGAGGTAGAAATTCCACATCCTTTTGAACCGCTCGTCAAAGCCAAGCGCCTGAACCTCGTCCCATTTTGCGTTGAATGTCTCGTGCCACCGTCTGAGTGTCTGACTATAGCTTTCGCCAAATTCAACCGACCGCACGAACTCAAGCCCCGCCCGCTGCACCTCCTCGCGCAGCGCACCGGGACTGGGCAACATCCCCCCCGGAAAGATGTATTTCTGGATGAAATCAACGCCCTTGCGATAGACCTCAAACCGCTCTTCCGTAATGGTGATGATCTGGAGCGTCGCATTGCGCCCAGGCTTGAGCCGCTCGCGCAGCGTATCGAAATACACAGGCCAGTATTTTTCCCCAACCGCTTCGAACATCTCGATGCTGGCAATGCCATCATACCGCCCCGTCTCGTCGCGGTAATCCTGAAGGCGGAACTCAACCAAATCTGAAAGCCCTGCTCTTTCAATGCGTTCCCGTGCAAACTTCAACTGCTCTTCGCTAATGGTAAGCCCCGTGACCCTCAAGCCCCGCTCCTTGGCCGCGTATTCTGCGAACCCGCCCCAGCCACAGCCAATCTCAAGCACATGATCGCCGGGCCCAACCCCCATTTGATCCACCATCGAGGCATATTTCGCGGTTTGCGCCGCCTCCATGCTCTCCTGCCCGGTCTCGAACAGGGCCGAGGAATAGGTCATCGTCTCGTCAAGCCAGAGCGCATAGAAATCATTGCCAAGGTCATAGTGATAGGAGATGTTCTTCTTCGCCTGATCCTTGGTATTGCGGTTCATCCAATGGCGCATCCGCTCATAAAGGCGGACAAAGAACATCCCCGGAAACCCATCATAGAGCGCGTCATTATCGGCCTGCAGGAAGTCAAGAAACGCCTGCAAATCCGGCGTACTCCAGCCACCTTCGATATAGGCATCACAAAACCCAAGATCGCCCTCGCGTACCAATCGCGCAAAGGTGTCTTCGTCATGGACCCGCAATTCCGCCACCGGCCCGGTCTGCGGCCCCTCGGCGCGAAACACCCGCCCATCGGGCATCACAAAGTCGATCCGCCCGCGCTGAATCCCCTGCGCAAGCTCGAACACATTGGTGAAATACCGCGGCAGATTTCCCTGCCCATACGTCTCAGTCAGGACCATATCGCCCTCCCCGGTTCTCTCTCCCGGAAAGAATGCTAGGTCAGAATGTCGCAATCGGGCAAGGGTTTTGCCTTTTCGCCCTCAGAGCACCGCGTCCAGCGCCTCAAGCAACTGGGCGATTTCCGCTTCCGAAGTGTAATGCACAAAACTCAGCCGCAAAACGCCCTTGGCCATATCGACCTTCTGCGCTTCAAGGGCGCGCACCGCATAGAAATCGCCGCCGCCCGCCATGATCCCGTGATCCGCCAGCGCCGTTGCCAACGCCTCGCCCGACTGCTCACAGGCAAGTGCCACCGTCGGCGCCCGCGCTCCGGCATCGCTCGGCCCAAGAAGGCGCACCGAATTTTTCGACGCCGCATAATCAAGAACCGGCTGCAAAAGCCGCACCTCATGATCGCGCATCAAATCATGCACCGCAACGGCACGCCCCGCCGGGGTCGCCGCCTGAATACCGTGATGATCGGCAAGCATATCGACATAATCCGCCATCCCGGCCGAGGCCGCGACCTGCGCATGATCCGGCCCCGCCGGCGTGAACCGCTTATAGAGGGTTTCGGCATTGAAATAATGCCCCTGATTGGGAAGCATCATGCCAAGGTTCTTGCGGATCACCATAAGCCCCTGATGCGGCCCATAGGTTTTGTAGGCCGAAAAGAGGTAAATATCCGCCCCAAGCGCCCCCACATCCGGGAACCCGTGCGGCGCATAGGATACCCCATCCACACAGGTAAACGCCCCCGCCGCATGGGCCAGCGCGGTGATCTCTGTGACCGGATTGATCTCGCCCACCACGTTGGAACAATGCGGAAAACACACGAGCCGCACCCGCTCATCAAGCATCTCGCCAAGGGTCTCTGGATCAAGATGCCCGGTCTCGGGGTCAATCTGCCATTCGCGAACCTCGATCCCCTCTTCGGCCAAACGCCGCCACGGCCCGGTATTGGCCTCGTGATCCTGATTGGTGACGATGATCGCGTCGCCCGGTTTCATCCACTGACGAAACGCCTGCGCAAGCACATAGGTGTTCTGCGTCGTCGATGGCCCAAAAGACAATTCCTCGGTCTCGACCCCAAGGATCGCCGCCATCCGCGCCCGCGCCTCGTCCATCTCCGCCCCGCCAAGGCGCGACGCCTCGTAGGGCGCATAGGGCTGCACCTTGCGCTCGCGATAAAACCGCGTCAGCCGGTCAATCACCGGCGCGCAAGTATAAGAGCCACCAGCATTTTCAAAGAAGGCCTGCCCGGCAAGGGAAGGCTCCTGCAAGGCGGGGAATTGCCCGCGCACAAAGTCGATATCGAGTTCCATTTTGCGACTGTGCCACCGCCGCGCCCAAGGTCAAGCCCGAACGCGGCCCCGCGACAAAAAGAAAGGGCCGCCCGCATGGGAGGCCCTTCGCAACATGGCTTTCATGACGCTCAGAAATTCATGGAGGCATCCGCCTCAAGCACCGCCGTTGCCATCGCGCCCGGCTTGGCCACACCAACACCCTCAAGAAGAACCTCCGGCCCCGCGCCCTTACCCGGAAGGTAGATCGCACAGACCTCAACCTTGGTGCCCGGCTGTTTCATGATCGCCTGCATAAGGCCCTGCGGGCTCATGCCTTTGGGCGGCTGTGCTGCGGTGGCACTTGCGGGCGCATCCTTGAGCGCAAGATCACCCGCCGGACCACACAAAAGAATATGCGCCGCCGCGCCCTGCTTGACCGCCTGCATGGTGATGACCATCGACATGAGCTGCGTCTGCGGCTCCGGCGCGGTCACGATGGTGAGGAGGTCTTTCTGGTCGTCTGCCATGGCAGTATTGGCAAAGGTCATGGCGGCAACAGCCAGCGTGGAGAGAAGCGTCTTCATATCCAGATCCTGTATTCGAAGGTCAATTTTGGGGAAATACGTAAGGCGCACCCGGCAAGCTGTCAGGATTGCGGAGGAAACATACCTTCCAGATGCACCTTACAAAAACGAAACTGCCCGCCAAACCTGGCGGGCAACATGATCTAGATCAAATGGATGCGATTTTTCGAATATAACTCGAAAAATATTAGCCCATCTCGGCCAAGGCAGCGCGGATTTTATCTGCCTGCTCTTTCAACACCCCAAAATCCGCCATCTGCCCCGGCGGACGAAGCTTGATCCCCTCGTGCCGCGGCAAAACATGGTAATGCAGGTGGAAAACTTCCTGCCCGCCCACGTCCTCGTTGAACTGCTGTACCGTGACGCCACCGGCCCCAAAGGCCTTCATGACCGCGTGCCCCATAAGGCGCACCGTGCGCAGGCAGGCCGCAAGCTGCGCATCGCTCGCGTCGAGCATGTTGCGACAGGGCGTTTTCGGAATCACGAGGCAATGCCCATCCGCACGCGGCATAATATCCATGAAGACATAAGTTTCGTCATCTTCATAAAGCGTCTCGCTCGGGATTTCCCCGCGCAGGATCTTGGCAAAGATGTTGTCGCTGTCATAGCTCATGGCGCCGCCCTTCCGTCGCATTGCGTGCTGTCAACCGGAGCGCCATAGCCCCGGCTGGCATCTTTTTCATGCGTTGCGTCCCCGGCGTCAAGCAACAGGCCGCATAAGCGGCCGGTTCATCGGCCCATTGTATAAAATTCATCATTGGGCCGCATGGAGGTGAAATTGGCCATGCGGTTGGATAGCCCGAAAAATGCGGTCACCCCCGCAATGTCCCAGATATCCTCGTCACTAAACCCATGCTCGCGCAGCGTCTCGTAATCGTCTTCACTTACCGTATGCGCCGCGTTTGAAACCTTCATGGCGAAATCGAGCATCGCCTTCTGGCGCGGTGTAATATCGGCCTTGCGGTAATTCGTGGCCACCTGATCGGCGACCAATGAATCCTTGGCGCGAATGCGCAGGATCGCCCCGTGCGAGACAACACAATACTGACAGTTGTTGTCGCTCGACGTCACCACAACGATCATCTCGCGGTCGGCCTTGGTAAGACCACTGTCCTTTTCCATCAATGCATCATGATAGGCCACAAACGCGCGCAACTCCTCAGGGCGATGCGCCAGCGTCAGAAAGACATTGGGAATAAACCCCGCCTTTTCCTGCACCCCAAGCATCATATCGCGAAGATCTTCCGGCAAATCCTCAAGCGAGGGAACGGGATAGCGGCTAATCGGTTTGTCGGTCATTGAAATCTGTCCTTGCAAAATTGGGTGTGGCGGCAACGACCCCGCGCGATCTGCTCAAGGTCGCTGCCATTGACTTTCGGCTCAGGCGTTGAGGTCAACCACCACACGGCCCTTGACCTGCCCCTTGAGGATGTCCTTGCCAAGCTGCGGCAGATCGCCAAGCGTTGCCGGCTGGATCATCGCCTCAAGCTTATCCATCGGCAGATCGCTCGCAATCCGCGCCCAGGCGCGCACACGGTTCTCATAAGGCTGCATGACCGAGTCGATCCCAAGGAGGTTCACTCCGCGCAGAATGAAGGGCGTGATAAGCGCGCCTTCAATGGCCGCCCCACCGGCGAGACCAATCGCCGCAACCGAACCGCCATATTTCATCTGCTTGAGCACCCGGCCAAGCATCACACCGGCAACCGCATCGACACAGCCCGCCCATTTCTCGCTCTCAAGCGGCTTGCGGGTCACCTCTTCAAACTCTTCGCGCCCGACAATCTGCGTTGCGCCAAGTTCCCGAAGATAGGCCTCCTGCTCGGGCCGCCCGGTGACCGCCGCGACCTCGTAACCGAGATTGGCAAGGATCGCCGTCGCGACCGACCCCACACCGCCCGCAGCGCCCGTAACAAGCACCGGCCCCTGCTCGGGCTTCAGGCCCTGATCCTCAAGCGCCATAACCGCAAGCATCGCCGTCAACCCGGCCGTGCCAACGGCCATCGCCGCACGCGCATCAATTCCTTCAGGCATAGGCACAAGCCAATCCGCCAGAACCCGCGCCTTCTGGGCATACCCGCCCCAATGCGCCTCGCCCACGCGCCAACCGGTGAGGACAACCTTGTCGCCCGGCTTGTAACGGTCGTCTTCCGATGCCTCGACCGTGCCCGCGAAATCAATCCCCGGCACATGCGGGTACTTGCGCACAAGACCGCCCCCCGGCCCAACACAGAGCCCGTCCTTATAGTTCACCGTGGAATACTCCACCGCGACCAGAACCTCGCCATGCGGCAGATCATCAACCGAAATTTCCTCGACCGCAGCGGATGTCTTGCCGCTCTCTTCGTCCTTGTTGACCACAAGCGCCTTGAACATGTCTCTCTCCTTTTCAAAGGCCGGGCCCGTCCCCTGCCTTCTTCTTTGTCTAAATACTCTCGCCGAAGGCGCTCTGCCCTCGCCACAGCCCTGACGCCCAAAGGCTCAGAGCCAATTTTCCTCGTCCGGCATAAACACGAGATCGGTATCGCCAATCCCTGTGCAGCCCGCCGCCGTCAGCATCGCATGCACCTGCCCGCGATGATGGGTCTGGTGATTGAAGAAATGCACCACGCATTGCGCCATCGGCGCTGAGACCTCGCGCCCCTGCGCCCCCGAAAACCACGTCAAATTCCCGGTGAGATCCAGCGCCCGGACCTTGTCCGCCCATATCCGGATACGTCCATCCGCACGAAACCGCTCGGCACTCCACGTCGCCAGCGTCGGACATAGATCGGCACTTTCGCCAATCCCGCCCTCCGGCTTGGCACCGCCGTCAAACCGCGCCATCCACAATAGATCACCCCAAAGAAGATGATTAAGCGTGCCGAGGATCGAGCCGAAAAACGCGCCCCGACCCTCACGCAACGCCTTGTCGGTCAGCGTTTCCGCCGCCGCCGCGACCTGCCCGTTTTGCCACGCATTATATCGTGCCATCATCCGGCAATAGTCGCGGTCAATCATCATTATCTCGGTCCTTTCCAGTCGATCTGACAAATCTCTGCCGAGCGCCCGTCAAAATCCCAGACCCGACCAAAGGCGCGCACGCGGCCCTTGGTGGCGGTGCCGACGGTAATATCCGGCCCCATCCAGTATTCGGAGTTGGTCACCACGATATCCTTGCCCTGATGGCCCGGAACCGGCACGACCTCGCCCTGGATGGCTTTGCCCACCATGAGCCGACGTGCATTGCCCTCGGTCTCAAAGACGACCGGCGCACGCTCTGCTCCAAGAAACTCGCTTACGAGCATTTTGAAAAGCCCCGTCGTGCCCCGTGCGGCCCCCGAGAAAATATTGACCAGCGCGTCAAAGGCCGCATCGCTGGCGCGTTCGTCGATATAGGCCGCCGCTTTCCAGTTGCCCCGCGCCATCTTGCCCGGAATTTCCAAAAGCAGACCGACATTAAGACCGCTCAGGTCTTCATCGCCATAATGGCCCTCGTCGATGCGCACACCCGACCACGCCTGACAGATATGCCCTTCCGTGGGCGGATGGTTGCCAAGGCTGATAACGCAGGGGCAAAATACCGTGCAGTTACAGTTCAGGATAAGCTCCCCCTTGATCGCCCAAGGCACCGTTCCGATTTCATCCAAAGCCATGTGTGGTCCTCCCTCTCACATCAAAATCCATTTACCGCGATCACGCCCGCCGCCACGATGAGCGCCCCGCCAAGGGGCCGTGTGACATAGCGCCCAAGATCGGGCAGTTTCTCAAAAACCATGATAAGCGTCGCAAGCCCCATGAAGGCGATATTCATCACGCCCCCCACAAAGGCCAAAAGCATCAGCGCCCAGCAACAGCCCAGGCACACAAGCCCAAGCCGCACCCCGTTCCGCCACGGCCCCTCATCCCAATGCTGGATAAAGAACGTCAGCGGCGCGCGGCACTTGCTAAGGCACGCCTCCTTGACCGACGAGAACTGATAAAGCCCCGCCCCAAAGAGAAGCCCTGCCGACAACAGGCTCGACCGGCTATCTCCAAAAGCACTGAGAAGATCAGCGCCAAAAAGCATCATCTGCACCCCCGCCGCGAGAACCGAAAACCCGATCCACACCACGAGATAGCCCGCCACCAACACGCCGAACCGCGTGCCTTCCGCCGTCTGGCCAAGGTCTTCATAAGTCGCAAACGCCGGGAGCGCGGTCGGCGCCATCATCGCCGCCGACATCAACACCCACATGAGCAAAACCCGCGCAAACCCCGCCGCATCCGGCGTCACAGTGCAGAGCGAGACCCAGAAATCCGCGCCATAAATCACCCCCGCCTCACGCAACTCCGCCGGAAGCGCCATCGCATAAAGCACCGCCCAAGCCGCGAGGATCGCACCAAAAAGTACGATCCAATGCAATCCTGTCATGGCCCGAAAGCGATCTGCGAACATGAGTCCCTCCCAGCGACTCGTAATCCTTGCCATCAAATTGTCAGACATTTAGCATGCGTTCAAACATTAAATGTCGGACAAATGAAAATAGACCCCGCCAACAAGGCCGATCTCTCGGCACAAATCGCCAAAGCCATCCGCGATGCCATCATCTCGGGGGAAATGAATGTCGATGAACGCCTCCCCTCCGAGGCCGAGCTTGCCGATCAATTCAACGTCTCCCGCTCAACGGTGCGCGAGGCGCTGAAACGGCTGGCCGCGCAAAATCTCATCCGGACCCGACGTGGCGCCACCGGCGGGGCCTTCGTGCGCCGCCTCTCTTATGAAGAGGCCTACGCCAACCACGTGACCACCTCGACGCTCCTTCTGTCGATGAACGCCGTGGATTTTGAAACCGCCTGCGAGGCCCGCTTTGCCCTCGAACGCGCCTGCGCCCCGCTTTCTGCGGCCCGGCGCACCCCCGACCACCTCGCCACCATGCGGGCCGAAATTCACCGCCAATCGCAACCCGGCCTTTCGGACGAAAGCTTCTGCGATAGCGACGTCGCCTTTCACCGTGCCCTCGTAGACGGCGCCGCCAACCCGGTGCTCTCCTACCAACTCGCCGGCGCGGTCGAGGCGATGCAGCCCCTGATGAACATGATTACCTTCACCGCCCGCTCGCGCGAAAAAATCGTCGGCCTGCACACCCGCATCGCCGACGCCCTCGAAGCGCAGGACGCCGCCGCCGCCGATGCCGCCCTGTCCGAGCTGACGATCTACACATTGTCTCTCGGGGAAAAGGCCATGGCCGCACGCGCAGCAAAGAAAATCTAGTTTAAAAACACCATTGGCGCGCATCACTGACTTCACTATACGACCTGTAATTGTATAGGAAAGGTTTCAAAATGCGCTTCATTATGCTCGTGCTAAGCACTCTCTTTTTCGTAACTGCCGCTCATGCCGAGTCCCTTGGAGTTGACTTCAAATCCATGCCACGCGGCACCAAGGTCTATTACGAAAGCTCTCAGGGCCCCAAATGGGTGGCCACTTTCAAAGGTAAACGGGGCAAGTTTTACCGGTTCGACGTCCGCTCTGTTCCGGATGACGCGAACGCTCGTCGCACCGAACTCTTCAATATGGACGGCCACCTCGTCAAAGTAGAATACAAGAAGATGCGCGGACAATCCGTGACCTTCAAACCCTTCCACTGCGGGCGCATCATCGGCAAATGCGCGATGAGTTCGACCAAACAGCAAGGCATGCGCGTAGGGAATAAGGAAATGAAGCTCATTACCCGCTATAGCTACGACACGGCGCGCACCAAGAAGGGTCTACGTACCAAGTCGACGGAGATGAAACTTGGCCTGTCGAAGAAAACTGCCAGTATGGAACTTCAAAAGTCGCACCTCACGATCAATGCGACACTGACCAAATATAATCTGTTTGGACATCGTGCCTGGGTGCGCGACGGCAAGAAAGGCTGGACCAAAATCACCTGGATAGAAGAGTAAGATTCCCTAACTCTACCGCCCGCAGCGTTTATCCGCTGCGGTGAGACTCCGGCACCACCGCAATACCGACGTAATACCGACGCGATACAGACGTGCGTTTTCGCGCCATCGCTGCCGTTAACACATGATGTGCGAATCCCTTGAAACCGGCGCTCTGCGGGCCTATCTATGTCCTGTTCCCTCGTGGAACTATGAACATAAACGCGCTCATAATAAGCGGATCGGACCCGGGGGCGGTACCCGGCGGCTCCACCAATAACCCTTTCATTTGAAGGACTTGGGGCCGAAATAGGATCGACGAACGTCTAAAGGGGTTAGCTTTGTTTCGGCTGTCTGCCACCGTTATCGGCGAAACTTGTACAATTGCAAATGACAATCGTGCTCCGGTTGCTCTCGCAGCGTAAGCTGTTGGAAACACCGAACTTTAAGCCCTGATCTCTAGCAAGATCAGGCGGGGTTCGCAGGCACCTGGCAACAGAAGCCTGCACTTCCACCCTCCGTTAACCAAATCCTCAATCTTGCGCTGTAACCTTGGCATCAATTGACATGCAAAGAGGGCCGCAACCCCATGGAAAAACGCAAGCTTCTGGAAGAATGGTATCGCCGCGTCTGGATCGAAGGCGAGCTTGATGCCATTGACGAAATGTTTTGCCCCGATACGCAGGCCGCGGGCCTCCTCCCCGAGATGCAGATGGGCCCTGACGAATTCCGCGAACTGGTGCCGATGTTCCTCGACATGGTCGAAGACGTTCACGTCAATCTCGACAAGGTCATGGAGGACGGCGACTGGGCCTCTGCCCTGTATTCCATGCACGTCACCGATAGCGCCACCGGAAAACCGGTCGTCTGTTCAGGGCAACTCTTCGTGCGTTTCAACGACGACAAGATGGTCGAAACCTATAACAGCTTTGATTTCATGAGCTTTTTTGAACAGGTCGGCCTTCTGCCCGAACAATCCCTGGCCATCTGCCTGACGGGACAACGTATCGGCTAACACCGTCGCTCTGGTGGATTAATCCTTGCGGGAATCGCGCGGGCATGGTCGCTACGGATCATGAGCGCGCCGGTTCCCTTTTCTGATCTCTTCCGTGTCTTCGGACGCATAGGCCTGCTGTCTTTTGGCGGCCCCGCCGCCCAGATCAGCCTCATGCACAAGGAACTGGTCGACGATCGCCCCTGGCTCACGGAAAAACAATTCCTCGGCGCCCTGTCTTTCTGCATGCTCCTGCCCGGCCCCGAAGCGATGCAACTCGCGACCTATTCAGGCTGGCGCCTGCGCGGCGTTGCTGGCGGGCTGATCGGTGGCGGGCTCTTTGTCCTCCCCGGCGCCCTGACCATCGCTCTTCTCGGCGCGCTTTATATTGCCTATGGCTCC
>JAAEZB010000005.1:0-52522 GCA_018223085.1 Paracoccaceae bacterium | reverse complement strand
CCGCCTCACCACGTCCCGCCGCCAAAACCACGCTACGCACGGTTTTGATATGGGGCACCCTCTGGATTCTGCCAATCCTGATCGTTCAGGGGCTTGGACTGAGTTTTCTTACTGATATCGCACTATTTTTTTCCAAACTCGCCGTGGTGACTTTTGGTGGCGCTTATGCCGTATTGGCCTACATGGTGCAGGCCGTGGTGCAGGATCACGGCTGGCTCAACACCCCCCAGATGATGGACGCGCTTGGCCTTGCCGAAACAACCCCCGGCCCCCTCATCCTCGTCACGCAATTCACCGCCCTCCTCGCGGGATACTATGAAGGCGGCTGGCTCATGGCGTTTTGCGCGGCTGCCCTAACGCTTTGGGTTACGTTTATCCCTTGTTTTCTATGGATTTTCGCCGCGGCCCCCTATGTCGAAACCCTGCTTGCCCAACCCCGCCTGACCTCCGCGCTACAGGCCATATCCGCCGCCGTGCTCGGGGTTATTGCCAATCTGAGCCTCTGGTTCGCCCTCCATCTCCTCTTTGCAACACTGCATGAAACAGGGTTCGGCCTCCTGCCCGATCTGACCTCCCTGCGCCCGATCCCACTGGCGCTCACCACCCTGGCCTCCCTGCTTCTTCTCAAGATCCGCCTGCCCCTTCTGCCTACTCTTTGCACGCTCGCCATCGCCGCAACCGGCCTGGCCCTCGTCTTCCCTTCGCTTTTTTGATCCGGCATCTTTCGTTTCCCGCCGAATCTCTTATTGTGGGCGCAGTTCATCCGAGGCACTCCCATGACCCGCACCATTGATTACGGAAACCTGATGCACCGCGCCATGCGCAGCCTCATCCAGGAGGTGCTGCGGGATGTTGAAAAAAACGGCCTGCCCGGCGAGCATCATTTCTTCATCACCTTTGACACCCATCACCCGGACGTCAAAATCGCCGACTGGCTCATGGAGCGCTATCCCGGCGAAATGACCGTGGTCATGCAGCATTGGTATGAAGGGCTTGAGGTTGGCACGGATGGTTTCTCGGTAACGCTGAACTTCGGCGACTCGCCCGAACCCCTTTATATTCCCTACGACGCGATCAAGACCTTCGTTGACCCCTCCGTCGAGTTTGGTCTCCGCTTTGAGAGCCAGGATGAAGAGGATGATGAAACCGAGGACACCGCCGAAGAAGACCTCAGTGATCCCACCCCTGAGACAGAGCACAAAGACGCCGACGTCGTCAGCCTCGACAGTTTCCGAAAGTAACCCCGCGCCGCACCGTCGCCGATGACGGTATCCAACGGTATACTGTATTGATTTCCTCCCCCGTTTCTCTATGAAGCGGGCTGATAAATGTTATGGAGCACGACCGATGACCCAGACCCGCACCGAAACCGATAGCTTTGGTCCGCTGGAAGTTCCCGCAGACAAGTATTGGGGCGCCCAAACACAGCGTTCGATCATGAACTTCCCCATCGGCTGGGAGAAACAGCCTGTGGCCATCGTGCGAGCACTTGGTGTTATCAAGCAAGCCTGCGCCATGCAAAACAAGGCGACCGGCAAACTCGACGAGAAGATTGCCGATGCCGTCATTCAAGCTGCTGGTGAGGTTTTCGAAGGTAAATTCGATGACAACTTCCCGCTCGTGGTCTGGCAGACAGGCTCCGGTACTCAGTCGAACATGAACTCCAACGAGGTCATCGCCAACCGCGCCATTGAAATCCTTGGTGGTGTGATCGGCTCCAAAGATCCGGTGCACCCCAACGATCACTGTAACATGGGCCAGTCTTCGAACGACACTTTCCCGACCGCGATGCATATCGCGACGGCCATGTCCGTGCGTGATGTGCTCATGCCCGGCCTGACCAAGCTCGCCGAAGGCCTTGAGCAGAAGTCGGAAGAATTCAAGGACATCATCAAGATCGGCCGTACCCATACACAGGATGCAACACCGCTAACCCTTGGTCAGGAATTCTCGGGCTATGCGCACCAGATCCGTCAGGGCATTGCTCGTGTCAACGCTACGCTTCCGGGCATTTATGAACTGGCACAGGGCGGCACAGCCGTTGGCACCGGCCTGAATACCGCACCGGGCTGGAGTGAGGCCGTAGCGGCCAACATGGCCGAAATCACGGATCTGCCCTTCGTCACCGCGCCGAACAAATTCGAATCCCTCGCCGCGCATGACGCCATGGTCTTCATGTCCGGTGCCTTGGCGACCGTCGCAGGCGCCATGTACAAGATCGCCAACGACATTCGCTTCCTCGGCTCCGGTCCGCGCTCGGGCCTTGGCGAACTGATCCTGCCCGAAAACGAGCCGGGCTCGTCGATCATGCCGGGCAAGGTCAACCCGACCCAGGCCGAAGCCATGACCCAAGTCGCCGCGCATGTCATGGGCAACAACGCCGCCATGACCTTTGCCGGTTCGCAGGGCCACTTCGAGCTCAACGTCTACAACCCGATGATGAGCTACAATCTGCTCCAGTCGATTCAGCTTCTTGGTGATGTCGCCGATAGCTTCACCGAGCGTATGCTTCTTGGCATCAAGGCCAATGAGCCGCGCATCGACAAGCTGATGAAGGAATCGCTCATGCTGGTAACCGCGTTGGCGCCGACCATCGGTTATGACAACGCCACCAAGGTTGCCAAAACCGCGCACAAGAACGGCACAACCCTCAAGGAAGAGGCCATTGCGCTTGGCTTTGTGGACGCGGAAACCTTTGACAAGGTGGTGCGCCCCGAACAGATGATCGGCCCCAAGGCCTGATGGCGGCTCCGGTCAACCTGAACCGGTTTCGGAAAGAAAAAGCGCGGGCCGAGAAGAAGGCCCGCGCTGACGAGAACGCTGTGAAATTCGGGCGCAGCAATGCGACGAAGACTGAAGAGCAGGCAAAAGCTGACATCGCCAAGCGCCATCTTGATGGCCATGAGCGTGACAACAAATGAGCGCACGCCCCATCAAACGCTCTTTGACGCTACGCGGCCATCGCACAAGCGTCTCTCTTGAGGATGATTTTTGGCGCGCCTTCCGCGAAATTGCCGAAGAAAAGTCCCTCGCAATCAACGAGCTGGCAGCTCAAATTGATGCAAATCGCGATATGGAAACCGGCTTGGCGACCGCGATCAGGCTATACGTACTCGACCACTACAAGCGTCGTGCGTCACAGGCCTCTCTGTAAAGATTAAGCGGCTGCCGCCACGGTACGGATGCGTTCGATCATAGCTCGTAGCCCATTGGATCGCTGTGAAGACAGATGTTCATTAAGGCCAAGCCGTTCGAATTCTGCCCGTGCATCGACCTTGCCAACCTCGGCCACCGGCAGATCGTTGTAAAGCGCCCGCAGCACGGCAATCAGGCCGCGCACAATCATCGCATCGCTATCACCTTCAAAGGTGAACACCCCGCCCTCAATGCGCGGATGCAACCAGACCTGCGACGCACAGCCATCGACCTTCGTCGCCGACACCTTTAGCGCCTCTTCAAGCGGATTCATCGCCTTGCCAAGATCAATCACATGGCGATAGCGGTCTTCCCAATCCTCGATGAATTCGAAATCTTCGACGATCTCCTCGAATGCGGCGCTGGCCATGGCTCTCTCCTCAACGGTTTTTCATCAGTTAGAACCGTCCTTGTCAAAGGTCCAGCCCTGCTTGATGCTTTTCAAAGGCCGTGCAATCGGCTAACCCATAACAAACCGTCAAGAGGTCGAGCCGATGCGCAATTCAGTCACGATACTTCTCCTGGTCGCCGCCCTTGGCCTGAGCGCCTGTTCGAGCCGTCTCAATCCGCTGAACTGGTTCGGCGGCAGCGAAGAGGTCGCGCTCACAGAAGAAGAAAAAGCCAAGCTCAATCCGCTCCTGCCTCAGGAAGGCCCCGGCATCCTTGGGAAGCGCCCCGGTTCAAGCTACCTCGGTACGCCCGTCGCGCGTGTGGACGAGTTGCGTGTAGAGCGCGTCCCCGGCGGCGCGATCATTCGTGCGACCGGCCTTGCCACAGTTCAGGGTGCCTATGCGATCAAGCTTGATCCGCGCAACGAGGGCAAGCCAATCAAAGGTGTATTGAGCTATGATCTGAAGGCTGTGCAAAATCCGCGCTATGCGGTTGGAGCCGAATCGGCGCGGCGTCTGCTCGTCGCCCACAAGCTCACCGACCAGCAACTTGAAGGCGTGCGTGTGGTTAAGGTCTATTCCAAGAGCAATGCAAGGCAGGCGCGGCGCTAAAACGCCGACGCCTTCAGTTCAAAGCGGCACAACCTGAACGCTGTTGCCCTTTGCCGCCAGAGCAATCTTACCCTCGCAAAGCTGCAGAGCCTCCTCACCGAAGACTTCGCTCCGCCACCCGCTCAGGGCGGGCACATCCCGCAGACCAGCCGCAATCGCATCGAGATCGGAAGCTGTAGCAATCAGCTTAGCGGCAACGCCTGAGCTTTCGGTTCGGGCTTTGAGAAGCACCCGCAGAAGATCCGCAAGCGCAGGATTGACCTGAAGCTTTTCGCGGGATTTGTCGGGCTTGGGCATATCCTCGGGCGGACAATCAACACCAATCTGAATGGCGTGCAGAATACCTTCTGCGATTTCCCCTTTACGCGCCTCGCGCAAAAGCAAACGCGAGCGCCCCAAATCCTGCAATGACCTCGGCTTGGTTGAGGCTAGTTCGACAAGCGCATCATCCTTGAAAACGCGATTGCGCGGAATGTTCCGGCTCTGGGCATAGCCTTCGCGAAAGCGCGCCAACTCGCGCACTACAGCAAGGAATTTCGGTGTGGCTGTCCGCGTCTTGACCCGGCGCCAGGCCTCGGAAGGGCGAACTGTATAGGTTTCCGGGTTGGTCAGAACCCGAAGCTCTTCGTCAACCCAATGGGCACGGCCGGTATGCGCAAGCTTTTCAGCAAGAAACTCATAGACCAGACGCAGATGAGTCACGTCAGCAAGCGCATATTTCTGTTGAGCTTCGGTCAGGGGGCGGCGCGACCAGTCGGTAAATCTACTGGATTTATCAACACCCTGTTTGGCGATCTTACGCACAAGGGTCTCATAGCCAACCTGTTCCCCAAAACCACAGACCATCGCGGCCACCTGAGTATCGAAAAGAGGGTCGGGAAAGACCTTGGCCTCGACAAAGAAAATCTCAAGATCCTGCCGTGCCGCATGGAAAACTTTGACCACGGAGGTATCACGGAACAGATCGTAAAGCGGTTCAAGAGACATGTCGCCGACAAGCGGGTCAATGAGTACCGCGTCATCACCCTCGTGATCTGGCACGGCCATCTGAATCAGGCAAAGCTTGGAGTAATAAGTCCGCTCTCTGAGGAATTCGGTGTCAATCGTGACATAGGGCTTGCTGCGCGCCAGAGCGCAGAATTGCGCAAGTTCCTCAGTCGTTGTCAGTGTTTTCATACGCGGAGTTCTTCTTTGTTGGTCGCTCGCCCCTTCCGGACAGGCTTACGGTGTCTGCAGAGAAAATGCAAACATGGGCGCGGCCTCGCTCAGGGCAGCATAATCGGGCGCATATCCCCCGCCGCAAAACGGCGTAGCACTGCCGGATAGAGCCTATGCTCCTGCACCAGAACCCGCGCCGCAAGGTCGTCCGGGGTGTCGCCCTCAAGCACCGGTACGTGAGCCTGACCGAGGATAGGGCCATCATCAAGGGCGGGCGTCACGAGATGCACCGTGCAACCATGTTCGCGGTCTCCGGCCTCAAGCGCACGGGCATGGGTATGAAGCCCTTTGTACTTCGGCAGGAGAGACGGATGGATATTGAGCATCTTGCCTTCCCAAGGCGCCACGAAGCCTTCGGTCAGAACCCGCATGAACCCGGCAAGGCAAATAATGTCAGGCTGCACTTGATCTAGCACAGCCTGAAGCGCGGCCTCAAAGGCGGCCCGGTCACCTTTAAAAGGTCTATGGTCAACGACAGCCGTCGGCACGCCAAGGGCTTTGGCTTTGGTAAGGCCATCTGCGTTAATATCATTGGCAAGGACGAGAACCGGCTCACCTGCATGATTCCCGGCCTGCATATCCTCAACGAGGCGGACCATGTTCGAGCCGCCCCCAGAAATAAAGATCGCGACGCGCTTCGTCACAGGAGGGTTCCTGCGTAGCGCACGCCCTCGCCTTGGGTCACGGTACCAATACGGCTCACATCTTCGCCAGCAGCGCTCAGAAGATCCGCCAAAGCCTCGGCGCGGTCCGCCGCGACCACAAGGATCATGCCAATGCCGCAGTTGAACGTCTTGAGTAGCTCTGATTCTGCTATACCGCCGGTCGCAGCCAGCCATTTGAACACTGCGGGCAATTCCCACGCAGCCAGATCAATATCGGCCCCTAGCCCTTCGGGCAAAACACGCGGCAGGTTCTCAGTCAGACCACCACCTGTAATATGAGCCAGCCCGTTCACACCGCCAGCGCGTACGGCTTCGAGCGCCTGCTTCACATAAAGCCGCGTCGGAGCCAGAAGCGCCGCGCCAAGTGTGTCGTCTGTCCACGGGCAGGCATCATCCCAGCCAAGACCCGAAATTTCAACCAGCTTGCGCACGAGGCTATAGCCATTGGAATGGACGCCATTGGAGCCAAGACCGAGAAGGACATCGCCTTCGGCGACGTCCACTGGCAGATCCGCCCCACGCTCCATCGCGCCCACGGCAAAGCCCGCGAGATCGAAATCCCCGGCCTCATACATGCCCGGCATCTCGGCCGTCTCCCCACCGATCAAAGCACAGCCCGACTGCACACAGCCTTCGGCGATACCTTCGATGATCCGGGCGGCGATCTCGGTCTCAAGCTTTCCAGTGGCGAAATAGTCGAGGAAAAAGAGCGGCTCGGCGCCCTGACAAACGAGGTCATTCACGCACATGGCGACAAGGTCGATTCCAACACCGTCTACGTTGCCTGTATCAATCGCGATACGCAGCTTGGTGCCGACACCATCCGTTGCGCCAACGAGGATAGGATCTTCATAGCCTGCTGCCTTCAGGTCGAAAAGCGCCCCGAACCCACCGAGGCCCGACATCACCCCCGACCGCGTCGTCCGCTTGGCCGCAGGTTTGATCCGGTCAACGAGCGCATTGCCCGCGTCAATATCCACACCCGCATCCGCGTAAGTGATGCCATTCTTGCCGTCGCTCATGTCACACTCCATCTCTGGCTTGCAGAGGCACTAGACCATCACCGCCGCAGAGGCAACGCCAACCCTTGACGTGCCCGCGCCTTCTGCTAGCAAAAGGGCCTTAAGGTAGGGCCTGTAGCTCAATTGGTTAGAGCAGAGCGCTCATAACGCTTTGGTTGCGGGTTCAAGTCCTGCCGGGCCTACCAAACTTCTTTTGCGATTCGATCCATATTAACGTGCGATCACGATATCGGCGCAAAGCCCGCCCAATGCCTCACTCTCGCCAAGCCGTAAAACCCCGCCATGGGCGCGTGCGACATCTGCCGCGATGGACAAGCCAAGACCAACCCCCATACCGCGATTCTGATTGCGAGCGGGCTCTAACCGCGCAAAGGGTTTCATCGCTTCTTCACGGTCTCCCGGTGCAATACCCGGTCCGTCATCCTCCACGCGGATGCGCAGGGATTTATCCGAAAGGCGCAGCGACACCTCAGCCTTGGTGCCATAGCGCACAGCATTGCCAATCAGGTTCTCCACCGCCCGTTTGATTCCCACAACACGTAAGGACACAAGTCCCTCACCATCGCCTTCGATGGCACCTAGTGTAACATTGCGCCCACCTCGCGCACTGTCTTCAACGATTTCACGCACGAGTGCTAGGGGATCGACCTTTTCCGGCTCGCCCTCGTGTGCACCCCGCGCAAAACTCAGAAATTCATCCAGCAGACGTTTCATGTCCTCCACATCACGTTCAAGAGGCTCGGCGTCTTCTCGATCCAGCAGGCTTAGGCCAAGCTTAAGCCGCGTCAAAGGGGTGCGCAGATCATGACTCACACCGGAGAGCATGAGCGTACGCTGTTCAATCTGGCGCTCGATCCGTGCGCGCATATCAAGAAATGCATTGCCCGCAGCACGCACCTCAATCGCCCCAGTTGGTGCATAGGGCACATGCCGACCACGACCAAAGGCTTCGGCTGCGGCGGCCAGACGTTTAACCGGCCGCAATTGGTTGCGCAGATAAAAATAGGCAATCAGGGTCATGAGGCCACCGAAAAACACCATATTAACAAGAAGTTGATGCGGATTTGTGGCCGAAAGACGCAGGCGATCAAACTCGAACAAGGTCGTCCCCTGACCGGTTGCGGCGTAGACTCGTACGATGCGGTTATCTGGCAATTCCACACCTCGAATCGCAGGCACGAGATCATTCAGCGTCCGGATCACCACAAGACCCGAGAAATCATACCAGCGTCTCTGATTGCCCGCAGGCAAAGCCGCGCCGATCTCCACGTGATAATCAAGTGCGTCTGACAAAAGCGTAAGGCGCTCTTTTTCATCCCACCCGGCGGCACTGACCTCAACTGCATCAAGCAACAACACCAGTTCCCGCGAAACCGTGCGCGTCATCTGCTCAGTCACGCCTTCAAAATGCCTTTGGATAAAGACAAAAGACACCACAAGTTGCAGTGTCACCACCGGCAGGATCAGGATCAGCGCCGCACGCCCGTAAAGGCTGCGCGGCATATAGCGTTTGAGCCATTGAAAGAACATGCGTAAACCTTGCCGTGAGAGTGTTCAGAAGGAAAGCCCATGGATCCTGAAATCCTGAAATTCGACCCACCCGCCGGGGTCGCCGAGGAAATTGAACCCGGATTGCGCCGCCTTCTGGCTCCCAATCCCTCGCCGATGACCTTCCGGGGCACCAATACGTACCTTGTCGGCACGCGCGGGATCGCCGTGATTGATCCGGGCCCTCAGTCGGAGGTCCATCTAGACGCCATCCTCGACGCCCTCACGCCGGGACAAGAGATCACCCATATCCTTGTCACCCATGCCCATGTCGACCATTCTCCCCTTGCGCGGCCTCTCGCCGAGAAAACCGGCGCCCCAGTACTGGCTTTTGGGGATGCCTATGCCGGACGTAGCATCGTCATGCAAGATTTGGCCGAACACGGTCTGGCCGGTGGCGGCGAAGGTATCGACGCAAGCTTTGTGCCGGATCAAATCTTGGCAGATGGCGAAATCATTCAGGGCGATGATTGGTCCTTTGAGGTGATCCATACGCCGGGCCATTTCGGCAATCACGTCTCCTTTGCTCTAGGGGACGCCTGTTTCTGTGGGGACCATGTGATGGGTTGGGCCAGTTCTCTGGTCTCGCCACCAGATGGGGACTTGACAGACTTCATGGCGTCATGCCGCCGTCTGGCCGCACGCGACTGGCGCGTATTTCATTCTGGCCATGGCGCACCAATTGAAACCCCCGCAGAACGGCTCGCTTGGTTGATGGCTCATCGCGACATGCGCGAGGCCGAGATTCTTGCAGCCTTGGAAACCGGCCCAGCCTGCGCCTACGATCTGGCCCGCCGCATCTACACCGAGACCCCTACCGCCCTCATGGGAGCTGCGACACGAAATGTCTTTGCACACCTTGTTGATCTCATTGGGAAAAATTGTGTGGAAAGCCAAGGCCCCCTTGAATCCGAAGCCATTTTCAAACGCCTTTGAAGAAATCACAGAAAACGAAAAAAATGTGACGAAACCCTCTGGACCTCCGAAAAAACCACAGCTATATCACGCCTCGTGTTCCGGCGTAGCTCAGCGGTAGAGCAGTTGACTGTTAATCAATTGGTCGTAGGTTCGATCCCTACCGCCGGAGCCAAAATCTCCTGATTTTGACTGAGCAATCCAAGGAAGATCCGTACTCGGGTCCATCCCATTTTTCGAAACTCTGCCATCTTCTGGCACAGTTTCGGCATGGTCTTTCCCTCAAATCAGCATCAGATCGGCAGAATGCCGTGGTTTCTATATCTTTGCAGGCCCAATCCTCTTTCTTGGGCGCAGAGCAAGGACGAAACCAATGCAACATACCAATCCCAAACCATCGGTTGCGCAAAGCCAGAGCCCCGCGCGCCCATCAGCGAACAAACCCGAGCCAGTCAAAGCGCCGATCTTCACCGACTGGGCGATGATCTAAGCCTTCCCACCGACCTCGCATGATGCCAGCATTCAATGGAGCCGCCCGGCGGATTCGTTTTTGTGAGGCATTGTCGCCATGACCCCAGTTTCTTCCATTCGCAATCTTGGCCCAGCCGTGGAAGCAGCCTGTGCTCAGGCCGGGATCATGTCCGCAGAGGCATTACGCGCTCTTGGCGCCGACGAAGCTTACCGACGTCTTATGGAAGCGGGCACAAGGCCGCATTTCATCGGATATTACGCCCTCGTCATGGGACTTCAGGGGCGGCCATGGAATGATTGTCAGGGCGCAGAGAAAGAGGCCCTTCGCACCCGCTTCGATGTGTTGAAAGCTGAGGCAAAGAAAAAAGGCCGCTCCGAAATCGAAGCGACCCTGAATGAGATTGGGGTGATCCCCCGAACATCTCTGTAACGGCTTAGCCGACCAGTTCGAGGCCCGAGAAGAAATAGGCGATCTCGACAGCAGCAGTTTCCGGAGCGTCGGAACCGTGGACCGAGTTTTCACCAACAGACTCGGCGAATTCGGCGCGGATGGTGCCGGGAGCGGCGTCTGCCGGGTTGGTGGCGCCCATGACTTCGCGGTTCTTGGCGATGGCGCCTTCCCCTTCGAGGACCTGAACGACGACCGGCTCGGACGCCATGAATTCGCACAGTTCGTCATAGAAGGGACGCTCGGCGTGCACAGCATAGAAAACGCCAGCCTGCGCCTTGGTCAGGTGAATGCGCTTTTGCGCGACGATGCGCAGACCGGCATCCTCGAACTTGGCGTTGATCTTGCCAGTGAGGTTGCGCTTGGTTGCGTCGGGTTTGATGATGGACAGCGTGCGTTCGGTAGCCATGTGTCTTGCTCCTTTTGACAGTGCGGGCGACATGCCCGACCCCATGTTCGAATTGGCGCTCCGATAGCACGCTGCACAAGCGTTGAAAAGCAGTGATTGACGCGCCCGCGCCGATGGGCGAAACCGCCATCTATGCTGCGTATCAACGACATCTCCTATTCCGTGGCGGGCCGCCCGCTGATCGTGGAGGCTTCGGCCACCATTCCAACCGGTCACAAGGTCGGAGTGGTCGGGCGCAATGGCACCGGTAAAACCACGCTGTTCCGTCTGATCCGTGGAGAGTTGGCACTGGAAAGTGGTTCAATCAGCCTGCCCTCGCGCGCGCGTATTGGCGGCGTGGCACAAGAAGTGCCATCTTCAAGCACCTCTCTTCTCGATACAGTTCTGGCGGCTGATACCGAACGCAGTGCGCTGATGGCTGAATCTATGACGGCAACCGATCCGACTCGTATTGCCGACATCCAGACCCGGCTGGCTGATATAGATGCCTGGAGCGCCGAGGCGCGCGCCTCGTCTATTTTGAAAGGCCTTGGTTTTGACATCGAGGAACAAGCGCGACCCTGTTCCGATTTTTCCGGTGGCTGGCGTATGCGCGTCGCTTTGGCGGCGGTGTTGTTTTCTCAACCTGATTTGCTTCTTCTTGACGAGCCGACCAACTATCTCGATCTCGAAGGGGCGCTTTGGCTCGAAAGCTATCTCGCCAAATACCCCCATACGGTCCTTATCATCAGCCACGACCGCGGTCTTCTCAACCGGGCAGTGGGTGCCATCCTGCATCTCGAAGACCGCAAGCTGACCCTCTATCAAGGCCCCTATGATCAGTTCGCCCGCCAACGTGCCGAGCGCCTTGCTCAGGCCGAATCCCTAGCCAAAAAACAGGAAGCCCGGCGCGCGCATCTGCAATCTTATGTGGATCGTTTCCGTTACAAAGCGGACAAGGCGAGACAGGCACAATCTCGTCTCAAGGCGCTTGAAAAAATGCAGCCGATTTCCTCACCGCAAGAAGCCGCCCTGCGCCGCTTTGCATTTCCATCGCCCGAAGAACTCTCGCCGCCGATTATCCGTATTGAATCCGGCGCGGTTGGCTATGGAGAAACAACGGTTCTCAAACGGCTGAATCTGCGCATTGATCAAGACGACCGCATCGCGCTTCTCGGTAAGAACGGACAAGGGAAATCGACCTTATCCAAGCTTCTGTCGGACCGCCTGCCGCTAATGGATGGCAAAATGACACGATCTGCCAAGCTGCGGATCGGCTATTTTGCCCAACATCAGGTGGACGAACTTCATGTCGACGAGACCCCGCTTGACCACCTGCGGCGTGAACGCCCCGATCATACGCCCGGCCAGTTGCGTGGCGTCCTCGCGGGCTTCGGCCTTGGCGCGGACCAGGCGGAAACCAAGGTCGCACGACTGTCAGGCGGACAAAAAGCGCGCCTTTCGCTGCTTCTGGCAACGCTGGATGCGCCGCATTTGTTAATTTTGGACGAACCAACAAACCACTTAGATATCGAAAGCCGCGAGGCCTTGGTCGAAGCCCTGACTGACTATTCCGGTGCAGTCATCCTCGTCAGCCACGACATGCATCTTTTGTCGATGAGCGCCGACCGTCTCTGGCTCGTCGCCGATGGCACTGTGCAGCCCTACGAGGGTGATCTCGAAACCTATCGCACCGCACTCCTTGCGGCAGACAGACCCGCCCCTAAGGATAAAGCCGAGGTCCCTACCCCGAAACGCGCCTCGCGCGATGCGATTCTTGTTTTGCGCGCCGAAGTCCGCAAATGCGAGGCACGCGTAGAGAAACTAACCGAGATGCGCGAAAAGCTTGACGAAAAACTCGCTGACCCAGGCCTCTATGATGGCACCAACCCCGATGAGATTACCAAGTGGCAAAAGAAACATGCCGAGGTCATCGACGGATTGGAACGTGCCGAATCCCTCTGGATGGATGCTCTAGAAAAGCTTGAAAGCGCCCAAGCCTGATGGTTAGGCTCTAATGATGGACAGTGCTGCTCTTATAACGGCTTTCGTCACGCTTTTCGTTATCATTGATCCGATCGGCCTGACCCCCCTTTTCGTGGCCCTCACCCACGACATGGATCGCGCACAGATGCGCTCCATTGCCTTTCGCGCCTGCGCCATCTCCTTTGCCATTCTCGCGCTGTTTGCCTTTTTCGGCGAGGCCGTTCTTGGGTTTGTCGGTATTTCCATGCCTGCCTTCCGGATCGCCGGAGGCATTCTTCTTTTCCTGACCGCGCTCGACATGCTCTTTGAGCGGCGCACCAAGCGGCGCGAGGATCAAGCCGATGAACGCCCCGATCCTTCTGTCTTTCCCCTTGCCATTCCGTTGATCGCCGGCCCCGGCTCCATCGCCACGGTCATCCTTTTGGCCGGTCAATATCCCGGACTGGACGCGACGCTCCTCGTCCTTGCCGTAGCTCTGGCCGTGCTTTTTGTCGTTCTCGGCTTATTTTTGACCAGCGGTGTTTTGGCCAAAGCGTTGGGCAAAACTGGAATTACAGTTGCAACCCGCCTGTTGGGGATGCTTCTGGCTGCATTGGCGGTGCAATTTGTTCTCGAAGGGCTGCGCGACTTCGGATTCGTCGCATAGACCCTTTTGAATGCGTTACCCACGCCCTATATCAGGCGCAAAGGGTGTTGAAGATGAACAGCTGGCAAACCGGACAATTGACCTATCTCGTACTGCTGGGCGCGGCGGTTCTGTTCTGGTTTGTGACGAACCACAGGCAGAGTTTTCGCAAAACCGTGCAGCAAGGCATGGCTTGGGTCTTGATCTTCCTAGGCGTTCTTGCGGCTTATGGCATGTGGGGGGATATTCGCGCCACGGTCGCCCCACAGACGGCCGTTTTTTCTGACGCAGGACGCGTCGTTATTCCGAGAAGTCCAGATGGGCATTACCGCCTGACTCTCAAGGTCAATGGCACACCACTTGATTTCGTTATTGATACCGGAGCAAGCAATATTGTGCTTAGCAAAGACGACGCTGCACGTGCTGGCCTCGACCCCGAAAACCTGCCCTATTATGGCCGAGCCCTTACCGCTAATGGCGAGGTCAAAACAGCGCCTGTGGTGCTCGATGAAATTCGGCTTGGAGGGATGGTCGACAGCCGTGTATCGGCCCAAGTCAACGGCGGTGAACTCGATCAATCTCTTCTGGGGATGAGCTATCTCAACCATTGGCGCGAGATCACAATCAGTGGCGGCGAACTGATCCTGCAAAGATAACGCTAATCGGTCGCCTTCTCTGCCTTTTTTTCCCAGCGACCACCTTCTTCTGACCAGTATTGGGCCGCACATCCGGAATCCGTGAGCGCCTTCCACTGCACTCGCGCATGTTGCACCGCTCCCTCATCATGGCCATCGAATAGGATGCACGCCCGCTCACAGCCGTTGATCTCGTCCGGCACAAGCTCCGCACCGTCGATGCTCATGATACAGGTCGCCTTGTTGGCATTATCCGCACCACCGGTCAGCAGAATAGGTTGGTCCGCGTCATGCGGACTGCCCGCGATCCCATGCGGTAGAAAACTCTCATCCCCACCGGCCAGCCAGAGCTTTTGATCCAGCCAATCAAGGCGCTGCGGATCAGCGCCCCGCACCAAGACCCGCCATCCCTGCGCACGCGCTTTGCCCATCAAACTGATAAGGGTGACATCCGCCGGATTGCGGGTCAGATGATAGAAGTAGACCGCGCCCAAGATCACTCGCTCTCGTAACCATCGGCGATCAGGCGGTTGAGCGCCATCACCCCCCAGCCCGTCGCGCCCTTTGGCGCATAGACCGTATCAGATTTCACGCTCGCGACCCCCGCAATATCGAGATGAATCCAAGGCATGCCCTCGCCCACGAACCGATGCAGAAATTCAGCTGCCGTAATCGATCCCCCAGGGCGCCCACCAGTGTTTTTGACATCGGCAATGCGGGATTTCAGTTGATCGGCATAGGCTTTGCCGAGCGGCAAGCGCCAAGCGCCCTCCCCCTCATGTTCCGCCGCCTTGAGGAACGCGTTGCAGAACTTGGTGTCGTTGGAAAACACACCGGCGTTTTCATGGCCAAGACCGATAATGACTGCGCCGGTGAGTGTTGCCAGATCAATCAGGCCCGACGGGGCAAAGCGATCCTGCGCATATTGCAATACATCACAGAGCACGAGACGGCCTTCGGCATCGGTGTTGATAACCTCAATCGTATCGCCTTTCATCGAGGTCACGACATCGCCCGGACGGGTCGCACGGCCCGATGGCATATTTTCAACGAGACCAACAAGTCCCACGACATTGGCCTTCGCCTTGCGCAGGGCAATGGCACGCATCACTCCCGCCACGACGCCGGCACCACCCATATCCATGGTCATGTCTTCCATGCCCACGGCCGGTTTGAGCGAAATCCCGCCAGTATCAAAGACAACGCCTTTTCCGACCAGAGCCAGAGGCGCGGCATCCTTGTCGCCACCTTTCCATTGCATCACAACAACCTTGGACGGGCTATCCGATCCTTCGCCCACGGACAGAAGCGCGCCCATGCCAAGCTCTTGAAGCTGGTTCTCCTCAAGCACCTCCACTTCAAGGCCGAGGGTTTCCATATCCTTGAGGCGTTTGGCGAATTCTGTCGTCGTCAACACATTGGCAGGCTCGTTGACCAGATCGCGGGTAAAGAACACCCCCTCAGCCACGGCCAGCGCCGGCTCTGCGTCGCCTGCCACATCCTCGGGTTTGCTGACCATGACACGCACGCTTCCGCCCGTTTTAGCATCCTCGCTCATGTGATCATCAAATGCATAGTCGCGCAAAGCCACGCCAAGCGCGATTTCATGCGCTTTACGATGCCCACCGGCACAAAGAAGAAGATCAGCGCCAGACCGCACACGCCCAAGCGCGACGCCCGCCTTACGCGCCTCAATCGCACTCGCACGACGCGACAGAAATACCACGTCGAGCGCCTCTGCTGCCATGCCCACCGGATAGGCAATCACATGTGCCTCTGCGGGGGCTGCTTTCTCAGCCTTGGCCTCAATCAGGCGGGCAAGGGCACCTTTGGTCAAACGGTTGATCCGTCGTGCGGCCACATCCAGCCGCCCTTCCGGGTCCACGATGATCGCAACGCGCCCTTCCACATCGGCGATGGTCGAGGTTTCAACTTCTGTAAACGTAATGGAAACGGGTTTTGCCAAGGTGCTACTCCTTCATACTGCCTCTGTCCTAGCGTGGCCTCGGGTACTTGACCAGATAGCAGTTTTCCCTGCCAGCCAATTCCTCTAATGTCCGCCGAGAATTCAAAGGATTGCAAGGAGATTGGGCGTGAGCAGATTCGACAGGTACATGCTGTCGCAGCTTCTCGTCCTGTTTGGATTCTTCGCCCTTGTTTTGGTGTTGGTGTATTGGGTCAATCGCGCGGTGGTGCTTTTTGACCAATTGATCGTCAACGGGCAATCCGCCGGGGTGTTTTTAGAATTCACCTTCCTGAGCCTGCCGAATGTAATCCGCCTCGTGCTTCCGATGTCAGTCTTCGCGGCAGCCGTCTACGTGACGAACCGCCTGAGTAGTGAAAGCGAATTGACCGTGATGCAAGCAACGGGGTTTAGCCCTTGGCGGCTAGCGCGTCCTGTCTTTGTCTTTGGTCTTCTCGTGGCGCTGATGATGAGTATGCTGATGCACGTTCTCGTCCCGCGCAGCACGGCTCAGCTTAACTTTCGCCAGAACCAGATTACAGAGAACATCACCGCTCGCCTATTGACCGAAGGCACATTCCTGCATCCGACCAATGGTGTTACTTTCTATATTCGCGAAATCACACCAGAAGGCATCCTGCGCAATGTCTTCCTTTCCGACCGGCGCAAAGCCGGAGAAGTGTCCACCTACACCGCCGCCGAGGCCTATCTTCTCAATTCCGAGAGCGGAGCTAGGTTGGTTATGGTCGATGGGCTTTCACAGATTCATGTGGATGATGGCGACCGGCTCTTCACAACAAATTTCTCCGATTTCACCTATGATATCAGCCGATTGATCTCTGATCGGTCTCAACGGCGACGCGCCCTGGCGCATATTGGCACACCAGAACTTCTGTTTAAGACTGACGCCGTTGCAAAGGAACTGAATCTGTCGCGCGGCTGGCTCATGGAAGAAGTGCATGGACGTTTCAACCGACCGCTGATGGTGCTGTCCGCCGCACTTGTCGGCTTTGCGACTCTCCTCCTTGGCGGATTCAGTCGCTTCGGGGTTTGGCGGCAAGTCATTGTTGCTTTTGTGCTGCTCATTACACTCGAAATTATCCGCAGCGCCACGATTGATCCGGTGCGCTCTGATGGCCAGCTATGGCCGCTCATTTACCTGCCCTCGCTTCTCGGTTTTACCCTAAGCTTTGGCCTGCTTTGGTATGCCGCACACCCATTGCGCTCTTGGCGGAGGGCTGCAGCATGACAATTCACTATTACTTCGCCCGAAAGTTCCTCTGGACCATCACTGGGATTGGCGCGATTTTCTTTGCCCTTCTGGCTTTGGTTGACCTGATGGAACAGTTGCGCCGGTTCAATGTCGATGAGATCGGGTTCACGGCAATCCTTCGCCTGACCCTGCTCAAGGCACCGGAAGGCCTCTATCAGATCCTGCCGCTAATCGTCATTCTCGCCTCTATTGCGCTCTTTATCGGGCTGGCCCGGTCGAGCGAACTTGTCGTTGTGCGCGCCAGCGGGCGTTCGGCCATGATTACGCTCCTTTCGCCGATTATCGTGGCCCTGTTGCTTGGACTTCTCTCTGTCTCGACTTTCAATCCAATCGTCGCTGCCACAACGGATCGCTATCATTCCTTGGCCGAACGTTACCGGTCCGGGGAAAATACAGCGCTGTCGATTTCAAGCGAAGGCCTTTGGATGCGTCAAGGTGGCGTCAACGGACAAGCCGTCATCCATGCGGCCTCGGCTAACCCTGAGGCCAGCACATTTTATGATGTCTCAATAGTCACCTACGATCAGGGTGGCTGGGTCTCGCACCGGATCGAGGCAGACTCGGCCAGCCTTGAGGAAGGCGCATGGACGCTCGAAAATGCCCGCGCATGGCCTCTGACGCCGGGCCTCAATCCGGAATCTGGCAAGAAAGTCCATGAGGTGCTTAAGCTTGAAAGCACGCTCACTCTGGACCGGATTCGCGACAGTTTCGGTACGCCATCCGTTATTTCGGTCTGGGATCTGCCGGAGTTCATTAAAGACCTTGAAGACGCCGGATTTTCCGCCCGCCGCCACGCGGTCTGGCTCCAGATGGAGCTGGCCCAGCCACTCTTTCTTGCCGCTATGGTCCTCGTCGCTGCGGCCTTCACCATGCGTCACGCACGCTTCGGACGCACTGGTCTGGCAGTTTTGATAGCGGTGATGACAGGCTTTGCCTTGTATTACGTACGCAACTTCGCGCAAATACTGGGGGAGAACGGACAGATTCCCGTATCGCTCGCAGCTTGGGCACCACCAGTAGCGAGCGTTTTGTTAGCACTGGGACTTTTGTTGCACATGGAGGACGGATGAAAGCGGCCCTTCGAACACTGTCGCTGGCCCTTGTGGTCGGCATCTCGGCTCCGGCGTCGGCTCAACTGGTCGATACCGGTGGCAATATGGTGTTGGTTGCCGACAACGTCTTTATGGATGGTACAGACCGCCTTGTCGCTCAGGGCCGTGTTGAAGCCCTTCAGGGCGATGTGCGCATCAGGGCATCGAAAATCGAATATGATGGTGCGCGTAACAAGGTCACGGTGACCGGGCCGATCTACATCGAACAAGGCGATATTGTGCGAGTTCTCGCCGATTACGGTGAGCTTGATACTGGCTTCCAGAACGCTCTTCTAAAAAGCGCCCGCGTCGTCCTTGATCAGCAGCTTCAGATGGCCACGGTGCAGATGAGTCGCGTGGACGGACGCTATAATGTCCTGCACAAAGCCAAGGTCAGCTCCTGTCGGGTTTGCGACGACGGTGAACCGCCACTTTGGCAAATTCGGGCGCAACGGGTCGTACACGATCAGGAAGAACGCCAGATTTACTTCGATCACGCCCAATTCCGTGTGCTGGATGTGCCAATTTTCTACTTCCCACAGCTGCGCTTGCCCGATCCGACCCTGAAGCGTGCCAGCGGCTTCCTCATCCCCGAGTTCCACCAGAACAGCCAGCTCGGCTTTGGTGTGAAAGTGCCCTATTTCCTGACCCTTGGGCCGCATAGGGACCTGACCCTAACGCCCTATATTGGCGCCAAGACCAAAACCCTTGAATACCGTTATCGTCAGGCGTTTCGAAACGGTGGCATCGAACTGACCGGGGCGATTTCCGATGATGAAATTCACCCGGATCAACCACGGTTTTACCTGTTCGCGGATGGCGGCTTTAATCTACGTAATGATTACAAGCTGAGCTTTGATGTAAAGTTTGCATCGGACGACGCCTATCTTCTCGACTACGACTATTCCGATCTAGACCGTCTCAACAGCGACCTGACTGTCGCGCGCTCCCGGCGCGACGAGAACACCCGTTTTGCCCTTCTGCATATTCAATCGCTGCGCAGTGACGAGGACAACGATACCATTCCCTCAATCATGACCGTGGCCGAAACAGAGCGTCGTTTCTTCCCGAAACGCCTTGGCGGCGAAGGGCGCCTGTCGCTGAAATGGCATGGGCATTATCGCCAGTCCGACCTGCCCACCGACAGCGCCGACGCCGATACGATTGTCGATGGCCGTGATGTTCAGCGCGCAACGGCAAGCCTCTGGTGGCGGCGGAACTGGACCCATGTGAGCGGGCTGCGCACTGGCATCACCGGCGAATTGGTCTTTGACGGTATCAAAACCGCACAGGATACCGCGCTCGAAGGCACTGAGGCCCAGCTTACCCCGAGTTTTGCGGCCCATATGCGCTATCCCATGTCGCGCGTCTCCTCTACTGGCGTGACACAGATCCTCGAACCTTTGGCCCAAATCGGCTGGAGCGGTGGCGATCCGCTTCTTGTCGCCAATGACGAAAGCACGCGGGTCGAATTTGACGAGGGCAATCTTCTGTCTCTATCGCGTTTCCCTGCTGGGGACCGACGCGAACGGGGGGCTACCGCTGCGATCGGCGTAAACTGGTCCCGCTTTGATCCAAAGGGCTGGCAGGCGCATTTTTCACTCGGTCAGGTCTATCACAAGACAGCCCATGCCGACTTTACCCAGACTTCCGGCCTATTGGGTACACGCTCTGATCTTCTTGTCGCAGGGCAGGTTTCAACGCAGAATGGCTTGTCGCTCATGGCCCGCGGCCTGTTCGATTGGTCGGGCGGCCTAAGCAAAGCCTCGGCGCGGGCCGGTTGGACCAACAACAAACTTTGGATCGACGCCAGCGTGGTCTGGCTTGAGGCCGATCTCGCCGAAGACCGCACCGACAGGATGTCGGAATGGGTGCTCGACGGGCGCTATCGTCTTGGCCGAAACTGGACGGCTCTGGCTGACTGGCGCTACGACGTCGCTTCGAGCCAGTCTGCTGAAGCTGGTCTTGGCATCGAATATCGCAACGAATGCGTCAAGATTGGCCTTTCGATCTCGCGCAACTTCACAACTTCCGCTACCGTGCAGCCGAGCACCGATATCGGACTGACTGTTGCTCTCCTGGGCTTCAGTGTTCGGTCGGCCGACAAAAGCTATAACCGTACGTGCAGTAACTAAAGCAGGACAAAGACCCATGAACGCGCCCCGCGCCCTCACCCGCCTGTCCGCCCTTGTGACCACATTGGCCCTGAGCCTTTGCCTCTCCACACAGGCATCCGCTCAGAGCGCCTTTTCACCAGCCGTGTTCGTCGGTGAAAAAGTCGTAACCTATTTCGAAATCGAACAGCGGACCCTGCTTCTGTCGCTAATGAACTTCCCGGGCGACGCCCGCAAGGAAGCCCGCAAACAGCTTGTTGATGAACGCCTTCAACTCATCGCAGCGGACCTGATGGGAATCGCTCCAAGCGAAGAGGGCATGGAAAATGGCATCGCGTCCTTTGCCAAGCGCTTCAACATGGAGCCGGAGCAGCTTCTTGAAACAGTCAAATCCGCTGGTCTGGCCGAAGAATCCCTGCGGGCGTTCCTCTATGCGCGGATTGCATGGCAAGGCGTTGTCCAGACCCGCTTTGGCGGCAGTGTTCAGGTCACAGAGGAAGAGGTCAATCGCGCCATTGCCTCCAATACCGGCGCGGGTGGTGTCAATGTGCTTTTGTCCGAAATCATCATCCCGGTGACGCCTCAGACCGCCGAAGAGGTGCGTGCACTTGCCCTCCAATTAAGTCAAATCAACAGTCAGACCGCCTTTGAGGAGGCTGCGAAAACCTATTCCCAGTCAGCCACCAAAGACGATGGTGGGCGTCTCGATTGGCTTTCGATCACCAAGCTCCCGGCGCAACTGCGCCCTATTCTGATGGGACTTGGCCCGGGCGAAGTCAGCGATCCGATCCCACTGCCGAATGCCACCGCAGTCTTCATGATGCGCGGCAAACGGGAAACCAATGTCCCTGCACCGCGCTACTCTGCCATTGATTATGCCGCCTATATGATACCCGGCGGCTATAGCGAAACTGCCCTGCAAACCGCAGCTGAGATGAAGGGCCGCGTCGATACCTGTGATGACCTCTATGGCGAGGCCTTCGGCAAACCCGAAGGCATCCTCGACCGACAGGCCGTTACCCCAGGAAAACTACCGCGCGATTACGCGCTGGAGCTGGCCAAGCTTGACGAGGGTGAGGTGTCGACATCCCTGACTCGGAAAACAAGCGATGGTGGACAGGCCCTTGTCTTCCTCATGCTTTGCGGTCGTAGCGCAGAACCGGGCGAGGAGATTTCGCGCGAGGACGTTGCCATGGCTCTGCGTAACCAACGTCTGATTTCTTTTGCCGATGGCTATCTTGAACAGCTACGGGCCGAGACCACGATCGTCGAAAAATGAGCATCGCACCCATCGCCTTGAGCTGTGGCGAACCTGCTGGCGTTGGTCCGGAACTGGCCGAAAAAGCATGGCAGGCGCTTCGCGACGAATTCGCGTTCTTCTGGGTTGGTGACCCACGGCATCTGCCCGGCACCGTGCCGCACCAGATAATCACCGCCCCCTCCGAAGCCTCTAAGGTCATGCCTGAGGCCTTGCCAGTTTTGCCTTTGGCCTTCGAGGGCGATGCCACGCCCGGACAGCCAGACCCCGCCAACGCATCCGGCGTCATTGACGCGATTGCCTGTGCTGTGGATCTAGCCAAGGACGGGCAGGCCTCGGCTATCTGCACAGCACCGATCCACAAGAAGGCCCTGAAGGACGGCGCCGGGTTCGCATTTCCGGGCCATACCGAGTATCTCGCCCACCTCGCCGGAGTTGATCGTGTGGTAATGATGCTCGCGTCTGATCGGCTCAGAGTCGTGCCAACCACGATCCATATCCCGATTTCCGAAGTTCCCAACGCGCTTACAGAAACGCTTTTGGAAGAAACGCTGCGCATTACGGCCCAAGGCCTCAAGGATCAGTTTGATATTCCGGCACCGCGCATCGCCGTCGCTGGTCTCAACCCTCATGCAGGGGAAGGCGGCGCCATGGGGCGAGAGGAGTTGGAAATGATTTCTCCCCTGATCGAACGGCTGAAATCCGAGGGCATGGCCCTATTAGGCCCCCTCCCGGCCGACACCATGTTCCATGAAGCTGCCCGCGCGCGCTATGACGCCGCCGTCTGTATGTATCATGATCAGGCCTTAATCCCGATCAAGGCGCTCGATTTTGACAAGGGCGTGAATGTGACTCTCGGCTTGCCCTTTATTCGCACCTCACCCGATCACGGTACGGCCTTCGACATCGCAGGCACCGGACAGGCCAATCCCTCAAGCCTCATCGAAGCGTTGCGCATGGCGGACCGCATGGCCCGCACCCGCCCAGGAGCCTGACCCATGAGTGCCATAGACACCCTCCCCCCCTTGCGACAGGTGATTGCCGATCACGGACTTTCCGCGCGCAAATCTCTGGGTCAAAACTTCCTGCTCGATCTCAACCTGACTGCAAAAATCGCCCGGCAAGCTGGCGACCTGACAGGCTGCGACGTGCTCGAAATCGGCTCTGGCCCGGGTGGCTTGACGCGGGGGCTTCTCGCCGAAGGCGCGCGCAAAGTGCTCGCTATCGAGAAAGACACCCGCTGCATCCCCGCGCTTGAAGAAATCGCCGCTGCCTACCCCGGTCGCCTTGAAATCATCAACGGAGATGCTCTCGAAGTCGACCCGCTGGCTCACTTGACATCACCTGTGCGCGTGGCCGCCAACCTGCCTTACAATGTCGGAACCGAATTGCTCGTGCGCTGGCTGACGCCATCCGACTGGCCACCGTTCTGGCAGAGCCTCACCCTGATGTTTCAGCGTGAAGTCGCCGAACGTATCGTGGCCCAACCCGGCTCCAAGGCGTATGGGCGCCTTGCGATTCTATCTCAGTGGCGCGCAGATGCGAAAATTGTTCTCTCCCTGCCACCCGAAGCCTTTACACCGCCCCCCAAAGTCAGCAGTGCCGTTGTGCATCTCGAAGCCTTGCCCGCGCCGCGCTACCCGGCCAATCCCGCCACGCTGAGCCGTGTCGTTGCCGCCGCGTTTAACCAACGTCGCAAGATGCTACGCGCCGCTCTCAAAGGCACAGTCCCGGATATCGAGGACCGCCTGACCGCCGCCGGGATCAAACCGACGGAGCGCGCCGAACAGATTTCTCTCGAAGCCTTTTGTGCGCTGGCGCGAGAAATCGACAAAGCATAAAGAAAAGCCCGGATCGCATGATCCGGGCTTTTCTCAATTCCTGCAAAAACGTTATTCAGCCGCTTTGGGGCCGTCTTCTTTTCCGGCCGTATCTGGGGTTTTCTTACGCCCCCCACCGCGCGGTTTACGCGGGGCTTTCGGTTTTGCATCCGCCTTGGCTTCCGGCGTCTCTACGAGGCCGCCATCATTGGAAACATCAATGACATCAGGTTGCGGCGATTCGGCCAAATCCTGCGATTTCTGTCCACCGCTATTGGCTTCGCGTTCCTGACGGTCGATCCGCTCCTGGCGTTCGCGGTCTCGCTCGGCTTGCCGTTCCCGGTTCTGGCGCTCTTGCTCTTCGCGCCGGGCATCCATTTCGCGCTGTGCTTCGGAAAGCAAACGAAGGTAATGCTCAGCGTGCTGCTGAAAGTTTTCGGTGGCAACGCGATCATTGGCCAGCTGCGCATCGCGCGCGAGCTGATTGTATTTGTCGATGATCTGCTGCGGCGTGCCGCGCACCTTGCCTTCGGGACCCGAGCTATCAAACACGCGGTTGACGATATTGCCCGAAGGACGATTGCGATTATTCTTGTTCCGCGAACGGGATTTGGAAGATCTCATGTGTTTTGCTATCCAGCCTTGAGTCTTTGACGGTCGATCAGCCCGTTTCGCGCCTCTTGCGCTCAGTGGTTCCGGACGACGACTTTCTGGCTTGGTGTTCGCAGGGACAGACCTAAAGCCCGTCGCCTTGTGAACATCTTCTGACTAAAGCCACGCTTCTGTGTGCACAAGGGCTTTCTTACCTGTTTGTCCCTAAACCGTGTGCTTTTTGCCGCAGGCTACGGCCTCTCGGCGACAATGATCCGATCCCGGCCATCCAAATCGGGCACACAATGCACATTTACAAAGCCAGCATCCCGAAAAAGCGCGGCTACGGACGCACCTTGTGTCCATCCGATCTCAACCAGACTCTTGCCGCCCTGCCGCAAATGCATCATCGCGCCCCCTGCAATCACGCGATACGCATCCAACCCGTCACCACCGGGCGTCAACGCCACATGCGGGTCGTGGTCATAGACTTCGCGGGCAAGAGTCTGCATTTCGTCTTCGGTGATATAGGGCGGGTTGGACAGGATCATGTCACACTCGCCAATCCCTTCCGGGAACCAAACCTCCGACACCTCGCTACGCAGAAACGTGAGCCGCTCAGAAACCCCATGCAGCGCGGCGTTGCGTTTGGCCACGTCAAGCGCCGCCGGGCTGAGATCCGTGGCCACAGCGCGCGCCTCGGGCCACTCCGCCAAAAGCGTGACCGCTATGATCCCACTGCCGGTCCCAAGATCGGCAAAACGATCCACCGGCGCCATCTCAAGCGCCGCCGCAATAAGGGTTTCGGTTTCCGGTCTTGGATCAAGCGTATCCTTCGTAACAGTGAACTCCCGCCCCCAGAACATGCGATGCCCGATAATCTTTGAAACCGGCTCTCCCGCGATACGACGGGTGACCATCGCCTCGAACCCCGCCACATCATGCAGATCCATATTCCCTTCAAGAAGAACACGATCCGGTGCCAAACCTGCGGCTTCGGCCAGAAGCGCCCGTGCATCTCGGGGCGCATCGGGTATACCTGCCGCTCTCAGTCGCTGGTTCGCTGCGGCGAGTGCCTCGCGCAGGATCACCCTTCCATCTCCGCGAGCATCCGCGCCTGATCGTCGGCAGTCAAAGCGTCGATGATTTCATCCAGGTCGCCATTCATCACCGCATCAAGCTTGTAGAGCGTCAGGTTGATCCGATGATCCGTCATGCGGCCTTGGGGGAAATTATAGGTCCGAATCCGCTCCGAACGATCCCCCGATCCCACCTGGCTCTTGCGATCAGCTGACCGTTGACTGTCGATCCTCTGGCGTTCGAGATCATATAGCCGCGTCTTGAGAACCTGCATGGCGATCTCTCGGTTGCGGTGCTGAGACTTCTCTGACGACGTGACCACAATCCCGCTTGGGATATGTGTGATGCGCACCGCCGAATCCGTCGTGTTGACGTGCTGACCGCCTGCCCCGGAGGACCGCATGGTATCAATGCGTATGTCATTGGCGTCGATCTGGATATCCACATCCTCGGCTTCGGGCAGAACCGCCACCGTTGCCGCCGAGGTATGGATACGCCCGCCGCTTTCGGTCTCGGGCACCCGCTGCACCCGGTGCACACCGGATTCATACTTCAACCGGGCAAAGACATTCTCACCCTTGATATGACCAACAACTTCCTTGATCCCGCCAAGCTCGGTCTGCTGTTCTTCGATGATCTCGAATTTCCAGCCCTGCGCTTCGGCATAGCGCTGATACATCCGCAAAAGATCGCCCGCAAAAAGCGCGGCCTCATCCCCGCCTGTGCCGGGACGGATTTCGATCATTGCCGGGCGGCTATCCGCGGCATCCCGCGGCAAGAGCGCCAGTTGCAGCGCATGTTCCGCCTCAGGCAAACGCGCTTTCAATTCCGGCAATTCTTCTTCCGCCAACTCCCGCATATCCGGGTCGTCCATCATCAGCTCGGCCTCTTCGAGATCGGCCATAAGCTTTTGATATGCCGTGATTTGATCGACCACGGGTTTGAGATCGGAATACTCTTTGGCCAGCGCGGCGATATCCTCGCCCGCTGCGCCCTCGGCCATCTTCGCCTCAAGATACTCGAAACGTTGGCTGATCTGATGAAGTCGCTCTATCGGAACCATGTGGTTAAGTGAGGCAATCATACGATTTGGTCAAGGGGTCGGTTTTGTGTATACTTACCCCATGCGTTTTCTCATGTGCCTTGCCCTGATAACCGCAACGCCGGTGCTTGCCGATTACAACATGAACGGCAAAAGCATTGATTGCTACTGCACGGATACGGGCGGCGGGCGCGTTGAGCTTGGAGAAACGATCTGTCTTCAGGTTGATGGGCGCATGTTCACCGCACAATGCCAGATGTCTCTGAACGTGCCGATGTGGCGCGAGATTTCGGCGGGATGCCTGTCGTCAGGTTTGCGCTCAATAGGCGGTCAGGGCCTCAAGCCAGCGGGTAATACGCTCGACATTGGCACCGAAATCCCGGCGGCCAAATCGTGAGCGTGCGTGGATCAAAAGCTCTTCTCCGGCTTGCATGACCGTCGTGTAATCGGGAAAACCGACCATGCGAGATCGGGTGATATAGGTCACCATCCCCTGTTCAACACTACCGGCAAGACGCTGGGTTCTTGGGTCCGCCTCGGCAATCAGATCAAAGCGATGCAAGCCCGCCTGGCCAATCGCCACGCGCCTTTGGACACCGTTCGCATGGGTTTCATCCCGCCCGCTGGGCTGGACATGCCATCTCTCGATAGTCGACGGAGCAAGGCGAATGTAGGCCAGAAAACCCAATCCGAGAAAGGCAAGGACACCGATCCAATACATGACAAATGCTCGCGCAGAATAAAGATTCAATAAATGGGCGGGCCGGTACTCATTATCCTTAAAAACTCGATAAATCCGACCCTAATTTAATTTTACTACCTTGCTATCATGCAGTTGAGAAGACCATATCTAGGCGATTTGATGTTAATTAGCGTCTACTGGACGCCCAAAGGCTCAAAAGTTCTGTCGCAACATGGGCCCCGGCGATAGCCGTAGCACCGGTGGTGTCGAAGGGGGGCGAGACCTCGACCACATCGCCGCCGACCATGTTGATCCCGGCCAGATCGCGTAGCATGATCGCCGCTTGGCCCGAAGTCAGCCCGCCCCAGACAGGGGTTCCCGTTCCGGGAGCAAAAGCAGGGTCCAAAGCGTCGATATCGAAGGTCACGTAGGTGGGCTGATCGCCAAGGATTTCCTTGATCTTACGGACGGCCTCGACCGGCCCTTTTTCATGCACCTCACGGGCGTCTATAATATTGATTCCAAGGGCATTTTCGTTGGTGGTGCGAATACCAACCTGCACCGAGCGGGTGGGGTCGATGAGGCCGAGTTTCACCGCTTTGTAGAACATTGTGCCGTGATCGATGCGATCCATATCATCATCGGGCCAGGTGTCGGTATGGGCATCGAACTGCAGCAGCGACAGGGGGCCATATTTCTCGGCATAGGCCTTGAGGATCGGGAAAGTGATATAGTGATCGCCGCCCAATGTGATGCTCGCCGCACCGGCGGAAAGGATGCCGCGAATATGTGTCGTCAGCGTGTCGGGAAAGTCCGCCACCTTGGCATAATCGAACGCCACATCACCGTAATCGACGATAGAGCATTCTTCTAACACATTGAAATCCCACCCATAAGGCGCATCGGGGCTTTGCAGGGCCGAGGCTTCACGGATGGCGCGGGGGCCAAGGCGGGTGCCGGTGCGGTTGGTGACAGCCTGATCAAAGGGGACGCCAGTCACAGCAATATCAACGCCGGTCAGGTCCTTGGTATAGCGCCGTCTCAGGAAAGACGTCGCGCCGCCAAAGGTGTTTTCGAAACTGCAGCCGCGCAGGTCCGTGCGGGTAAACGCCTCGTCTACTTTGGTCTTTGCATCTTCGAGCGCCATGGCCTGATCCTTCCTATTTGATCAAATTTTTCACCGCCCCAAAGAGCCAAGTCAAGCGGCAAAAACGCAGGTCTGCATCGCGTCTGTATCGCGTACGCATCGCGGTGGTGCGGTTTTTCACCCCTCAAGCGGCAAGGCACGTTCGACCAGGCGGGCAAAGAAGGATGCGCCGATGGGCGATACCTCGTCGTTGAAATCATATTTTGGATGATGAAGCCCCGCGCTCTCGCCCTGCCCGATGAAGAGATAGGCACCGGGACGCGCTTCGAGCATGTAGGAGAAATCTTCGGCCCCCATTTCCTTGTCACGAGCGGCATCCACGGCAGCACTGCCCGAAACCTCTTCGGCGACCTTGGCGGCGAATTGGACCTTGTCGGCATCGTTGATCGTCGCCGGGTAATGCATCTCGTAGCGAAGATCCGCTTCGACACCGAAGGCAGCGGCCTGACCGGCGACGATCTCTTGCATGCGACGGCGGATCATTTCCTGCACGCCGGTATCAAAGGTGCGCACCGTGCCATTGAGATAGGCCGTGTCGGGAATCACGTTATCGGTCGACCCGGTATGGATTTGCGTCACCGAGATCACGGCCTCCTGCCGGGTGTCATGGTTGCGGCTTAGGATGGTCTGAAACGCCTGAGCAATGGCGATGGCGGAGACAACCGGATCGGTGCAATCCTGCGGAAAGGCCGCATGGCCGCCCTTGCCGTTGATATGGATATGGAACTCGTCCACCGCCGCCATGATCGGGCCCGGCGTGGTTTCAAAATGGCCAACCGGAAGATCAGGCAGGTTATGAAGCGCATAGACCTCATCAATGGCAAAGCGATCCATGATCCCCTCGTCGACCATGACGCCCGCACCGCCGCCGCCCTCTTCGGCGGGTTGGAAGATAAGCGCCACGCGCCCGGCGAAATTGCGCGTCTCCGCGAGATATTTCGCCGCGCCAAGGAGCATCGTCGTGTGCCCGTCATGGCCGCAGGCATGCATCGCCCCCTCATTGGTCGAGGCATAGGGCAGACCCGTGGTCTCGGGCATCGGCAGCGCATCCATATCGGCACGCAACCCGATGGTGCCCCCCTGCCCCTTGCCATCGATGATGGCGACAAGACCGGAGGTTGCGATACCCTCGTGAATCTCGTCCACGCCGAAGTCGCGCAGACGTTCAACGACAAAGGCCGCGGTCTCGTGACAGTCAAATTCAATCTCGGGATTGGCGTGCAGATGGCGCCGCCAGGTTTTCATCTCTTCGGCATTGGCAGCGATGCTGTTGATGACGGGCATGGGGGTGGACTCCGGTTGGGGGATCATTTGATATGCACTCAACATCGGATCGGAGAGACGTGCAATGGCCGAAGACCCCCTCATCCTCAATCCCAAGGGCGGGATGCCCCGTCTGCTCGAAATCATGCGCCGCTTGCGCAATCCGGAAACCGGATGCCCCTGGGACATCGAGCAGGATTTCGCAACAATCGCGCCCTATACGATCGAAGAGGCCTATGAGGTTGCCGATGCGATCGAGCGCGAGGCGTGGGATGAACTCAAAGGGGAGTTAGGCGATCTCCTGTTTCAGTCGGTGTTTCATGCCCAGATGGCGAGCGAGCGCGGATTGTTTACCTTTGACGAGGTGGCCGACACCATGTCGGACAAGATGGTGGCGCGTCATCCGCATGTCTTTGGCGATGAAGATCGGGAAAAATCGGCCGAACAGCAAACCCGCGATTGGGAGACCGTCAAAGCGGCGGAACGGGCCGGAAAGGCCCAGCATGGCACGTTGGACGGAGTGGCGATTGGGTTGCCTGCGCTCCTTCGGGCGGTGAAGTTGCAAAAACGTGCGGCGCGGGTTGGGTTTGACTGGCCCCATGCGGGCAATGTCATCGACAAGATCGCCGAGGAAGCGGCGGAGTTGGTCGAGGCGCGCGATGAACTCAGCCATGAGGAAATTGAGGAAGAGATGGGCGACCTTCTTTTCGTGATGGCGAATCTTGCGCGGCATCTTGGGGTTGAACCCGAAGGAGCGTTGCGCGCCGCCAATGCCAAGTTCACCCGCCGTTTTGAGGGGATTGAGGCGCGGCTGGCCGAGATGGGTAAACGGCCCGAGAATAGCACCCTTGAGGAAATGGATGCGCTTTGGGATGCGGTCAAAGCGGCGGAAAAACGCGCCAAGGCGGCGGTCACAAATTCCTGAACAAAAGATTCGGGTATTGATCCTGACAAAAATACTCTGTATCGACGCGGGCAATTGAAACTCGCGAACACACAGAGGATTTCCATGTTGCACAAGTTCAAGACCGCATGGCTTGCCCTGACGGCCCTAACCGTGGCTGCTCCTGCCATGGCCCAAGAGGTCAATGTCTATTCCTACCGCCAGCCGCACCTTATTGCGCCGCTGACCGATGCCTTTACCGAAGAAACCGGCATCAAGGTAAACGTCGCCTATCTCAAAAAAGGTATGGTCGAGCGGATGCTGGCCGAGGGCAAACGCTCTCCGGCGGATCTTGTATTCACCGTGGATATTTCCCGCCTGGCGGCCGTGGTTGGCGCCGGGCTGACCCAGCCGACGGTGTCGGATGTGCTCACGGCCAATGTACCGGCGCAGTATCGTGACCCCGAGGGCCATTGGTTCGGCCTCACCACGCGGGCGCGGATCGTTTATGCCTCCAAGGAGCGCGTAAAACCGGGCGAAGTGACGACCTATGAGGATCTGGCGTCGGAGAAATGGAAGGGTCGGATTTGCACCCGTTCGGGGATGCATGCTTATAACATCGCGCTGACCTCGGCTGTGGTGCACCACCATGGCGAAGAAGGTGCCAAAACCTGGCTTGAAGGGATCAAGGCCAACCTCGCGCGCAAACCCCAAGGTAATGACCGCGCGCAGGTCAAGGCGATCTGGGCCGGAGAGTGCGATATTGCCATCGGCAACACCTATTACATGGGCAAGATGCTGGCCGATCCCGAGCAGAAGGCCTGGGCCGAAAGCGTGGATGTGCTTTTCCCCACCTTTGAAGGCGCGGGCACGCATGTGAATATTTCGGGCGTGGCGATGGCGAAAAACGCGCCGAACCCGGAAAACGCGCTCAAGCTGATGGAATTTCTCACCGCGCCCAAGGCGCAGGAGATCTATGCCAAAGCCAATTTCGAATACCCGATCGCACCGGGCACCGAAGCGGACCCGCTGGTGCAGAGCTGGGGCACGTTTGAGGCCGATGGCGTCAACCTGATGACGCTGGCGGCAGAGCGCCCCGCCGCGCTTCGGATCACCGAAGAGGTCGATTTCGACGGCTAAGCCTCGACCATGATGAAAGATTTCGAAACGGCGCCCTTCGTGGCGCCGTTTTTCGTTTCCGGCGATCTTTTGCTTTTCCGGTGGGGCCTGCGTTTACATCCCGGCCCCACCCTGCCAGTTTGCAGGGACGATCAGGAGGGCAAGAAACGTGCGCGAATTCGACATCAGGACCGGACGGCAAACCGTATGACGACGGCCCTGCACCTTGCCCGTCCGGAGCATATCGAGGCGCTCTTGCCGCTTGTGGCCGCCTTTCATGCCGAGGCCGCGATTACCCAAAGCGAAGAATTGCGCCGTGCCGCGCTTGAGCCGCTACTTGAGGGATCGCCGCTGGGGGTGGTCTATCTTATCGGACCGCAACGGGCACCGATCGGCTATATCGTCATCACCTTCGGCTGGAGCGTGGAGTTTGGTGGCATGGATGCTTTTGTCGATGAATTGTTCATCCGTCCCGCCGTGCGTGGGCGCAGCATTGCAACCGAAGTCCTGAGCACATTGCCTCGCGCGCTTGGTCAGGCCGGGGTGCGGGCGATCCATCTTGAGGTCGATCAGGACAACGCAGCGGCACAAAAGCTTTATACGCGCAGTGGGTTTCGCGCCCGTCCGCGCTATATGCTGATGACACGCGAACTCTGAGTGCCATGACCCTTTCGATCCCCTTTGACAATTCCTATGCCCGCCTGCCCGAGCGCCTTTTTGCGCGGGTCAAGCCCACTCCCGTCGCCGCGCCCGAGCTTCTGGCCTTTAACCATCCATTGGCCCGAGAGCTTGGCATAACCGGTGATGATGACATTGATGGATTGGCGAAGGTGTTTGGCGGCAATGCCTTGCCCGAGGGGGCTGAGCCGATTGCTCAGCTTTACGCCGGGCACCAGTTTGGCCAATGGAATCCCCAGCTTGGCGATGGGCGCGCGGTGCTTCTTGGCGAGGTGCAGGGCTATGACCTTCAGCTCAAAGGTTCGGGCCGCACGCCCTTTTCGCGCAATGGCGATGGGCGGGCCTGGCTTGGGCCGGTGTTGCGGGAATTCGTGGTCAGCGAAGCCATGCACGCGCTGGGCATCCCGACCACGCGGGCGCTGGCGGCTGTGGCAACCGGCGAGCGCGTGCAGCGCGAACGCGCCCTACCCGGTGCCGTCCTGACCCGCGTCGCCGCGAGCCATATCCGTGTTGGCACGTTTCAAGCGCTCGCCGCGCGGCAGGATATTGAAGGCCTACGCGCCCTGTTCGACCATGCAGTTGCGCGCTATTACCCTGAGGTAGACGGGCCGCTGGCCTTTCTCGAAGCGGTGATTGAACGGCAGGCGCAGTTGGTGACGAAATGGTTGTCCGTGGGGTTCATTCATGGCGTGATGAATACCGACAATTGTGCCATTTCCGGCGAAACCATCGACTATGGACCTTGCGCCTTTCTTGATGAATATCATCCCCTTACGGTCTTTTCTTCAATTGACCAACGGGGCCGATACGCCTATGCGCGCCAAGCCGAAATCATCGTCTGGAACATGGCGCAACTGGCCACGGCGCTTATCCCCCTGATGCCAGACGCGGACGCAGCAGTGGCCGATTTTACCAAAGCTGTGCATGCCATGGTGCCCCGCCTTGAGACGCTATGGGCCGAAACCTTCACGCGCAAGATCGGGATCACAACCCCGTGCGACGGAGATATGGAATTGAGTGCGCGGCTCTTGCAGTTGATGACCGATCAGGGCGCGGATTTCACCAATACCTTTGCCACATTGGCTAATGGCACGGCGCGGGATCAGTTCACGGATCGCGACGCCTTTGATCTTTGGGCGCAGGATTGGCAGGCACGCTTGGCCGAGGAAAACGATCCTGAGGCGACCATGCGGGCGGCGAACCCAATCCTCATCCCGCGCAACCATCGTATTGAAGAGATGATTGACGCAGCGGTTGAGGGGGACATGGCACCCTTTGCCCGGTTGATGCAGGCCTACGCGCATCCCTATGAAAAGGTGGAAGAATTCTCTGATCTACGCCGCCGCCCCGCCGATAGCGAACGAGTACATCGAACCTTCTGTGGCACTTAACGACGGTTGATGAGGACGAGACCCACGGCGACAAGGCCAAGCGCAATCCAGATTGAGGGCCCGACCCTCTCGCCAAGGATCAACCAGCCAAGAAGCACGCTAAAGACCGGCGACAGGAAGCTGAACGAGGCAACGCCTGAGGCCGGGTAGATCGACATCAGCCAGAACCAGATCAGGAAGGCGATGGCGACAACGCAGATTCCCTGAAACGCCAATCCGGCAAGGTGAATCCCTTGCAAGTCACGCAGAAGTGGCCCGAAGAGCGGTGCCAATGCCAGCAACAAAATGGCGGAAACCAAGAGTTGCCAGAACAACTGTGTCTCTGGCTTTTCCTTGGCCAACGGTGTGAGGCGCACGGTCAGAACAATCCCGGCCCATCCCAAGGCCGCGCCGAGCGCGAGAAGATCGCCCAGAAGCGAGGCCTCACCACCCTGCCGATCGGCCAGCGCCACGGCCACACCGCCCATGGCCAACGCCAACCCGCCAAGGCGCATTGGGGTCAGGCGTTCACCCGGCAGCACGAAATGCCCCACCAGCGCCAGCCAGACCGGCATGGAATAAAAGATGATGCTTGCCCGTGCCACCGAAGTCAGATCAAGAGCATTAAATAAGCATATGAATTCAAATGTGAAAAATCCACCAACAAGGACACCGGAAAAGGCAATATCCCGGCTTAGCCGCAGGGGTTTCCCACGCAGGACAATCCATCCCGTGACCAGCACAAGCCCGATCAATGAGCGCAGGCCCGCAGCAAAGACCGGACCAAAGCCGCCATTCGTCACCTTGATGACCACCTGGTTAAAGGCGAGCACGATGGCAAAGCTAATCAAAGCCGCCGCGCCGAATGTGTCGATATGTGATTTGCGCTCCATTCGGGCAGTCGCGTCAAATTTGACCAGCAAGTCAAGCGAAACCGCGCGTCCTGTATGGCCTAGCCGCGCGCGGCATGGCATGAGACGGATATGACCAGCCTTCGGATCGCCAGCTACAACCTTCAGAAATGCGTCGGCCTTGATATGCGGCGGCGCCCGGACCGGTCCTTGAGTGTGATTGATGCGCTGGGGGCCAATATCGTGGTGCTGCAAGAAGCCGATAAGCGCCTGCCGCCGCGCCCGGCCGCCCTGCCCGATGAAATGGTCGAGGCGCATGGCTGGCGCGTGCTGCCATTCGGGCAGCCCGGCGGCTCGCTTGGCTGGCATGGCAATGCGATGCTGGTGCGGGGCGAGATCGGCCTTGTCAGGACGGCGCATGTCGACCTTCCGGGGCTAGAGCCGCGCGGCGCGATCCTTGCTGATTTTGAGACGTCGATTGGTCCCTTGCGTGTTGTCGGGGCGCATCTGGGGCTTTTGCGGCGCTATCGGTTGATGCAGCTTGGCGCGATTGCCCGCGATTTGCGCAACCGCCCGGCGCGCCCGACGCTGCTTGCCGGGGATCTTAATGAATGGGGGGCAACCTCGGCGCTTGACGCCGCGCTTCCGGGGCTCGATTTCGTCGAACCTGCGGCGCATAGTTTTCCCGCCCCACGTCCCGTCGCGGCATTGGATCGGTTCGCCCTAAGCCCCGGCCTCCGCGCCAAGGCGCATGGGGTTTATCGCCGCCGTCCGGCCGCCATTGCCTCGGATCACCTGCCGGTATGGATAGACGTTGAGGCACCCCACGCTTGAGCGCGCGGGCGGGCGCGTGGTAAGGGCGAAGAAACCATTCAGGGCTTTGCCATTATGACATTTCTCCAGATCACCTCGCTTCTCATCGTCCTTGCCGGCGCGTTCGGCGCAATCAATTACCTGTTTCTGCGCCTGCCTTCGGCCATCGGCATCCTTGTCGTCGCGCTTTTGGCGAGTTTTGCGCTGCTTGGTGCCGATCTGGCGATGCCGGACCTTGGCATTGCCGACACGATGCGCGCGGTGATCCTTGGCATCGACTTTTCCGAGGCGCTTCTTGAGGGGATGCTCGGCCTGTTGCTGTTTGCCGGGGCGCTGCATGTGAAGCTCGCCGATCTGCGGGCGCAGTGGGTGCCGGTGGCGCTCATGGCAACGCTTGGGGTTGGGCTTTCGACGGCCATCGTGGGGTTCGGCTTTAGCTGGATCACGGGGATGCCGCTTATGATCGCGCTGACCTTTGGGGCATTGATTTCGCCGACCGATCCCGTCGCTGTCCTTGGCGTGTTGCGCGAGGCGAACCTGCGCAAATCCCTTGAGACCAAGATTGCGGGCGAGAGCCTTTTCAACGATGGCGTGGGCTATGTGGTGTTCCTCGTACTTGCGGGGCTGGCCTTTTCCACCGCCGGGCACGGCGATCACGGCGGCGAACATGGCGCCATCGAGGGGGCGGCGATCCTCTTCCTGCAGGAAGCAGCAGGTGGTGCCATCCTCGGCATTGTCCTCGGCTGGCTCACCTTTCGGGTCATGCGGTTGATCGACGATTATGCGCTTGAGGTTCTCATCACCCTCGGCCTTGCCTTTGGCGGCTATGAACTGGCCGTCGCCTTGCATGTGTCGGCCCCGATCATGGCGGTCTGCGCGGGTCTCCTTATTGGCGATATCGGTGCCAAGCACGGGATGAGCGCCCAGACACGGGAATATGTCGATGCATTCTGGAAGATGATTGACGAGATCCTGAATGCGGTCCTGTTCCTGCTCATCGGGCTTGAGGTCTTTGCCGTGGCCTTTGATGGCTCTTATCTCGTGGCGGGCGTGATGGCGATTGCGCTGGCGCTTGTGGCGCGGCTGGCGGCTGTGGCGGTGCCGGTTCTGACCCTCAAGCCCTTCCGCGAGTTCAGCAAGGGCGTGGTGCCAATCATGACATGGGGCGGCCTCAAGGGCGGCATCTCGGTCGCACTGGCGCTGTCGCTGCCGGAAAACGAATGGAAACCCCTGATCCTGACCGCGACCTATATCGTCGTGGTCTTCTCGATCATCGTTCAGGGCCTGACCGTGGCACCATTGGCCAAGCGCGTTGGCCGCACACCGGAGTTGATGTAATGGCCGAATATCTTGTCTACGATGTCTTTACCGATACCCCCTTTGGCGGCAATCAGCTTGCGATCTTTCCCGACGCAACCGCCCTACCCGAGGATAAGCTTCAGACCATCACGCGGGAATTCAACTTTTCCGAGGTGACATTCGTCTACCCGCCCGAGAATGCCGCACATACTGCCAAGGTCCGCATCTTCACGCCCTCCATGGAGGTGCCTTTCGCCGGGCACCCGACGATTGGCACCGCAGTGGCATTGGCCGACATGGGCCATGGGCCGGAGATGATCCTTGAGTTGGGGATTGGGCCGATTGCCTGCCATGCCACATCGCAAAGCGCACGGTTTACCACCGAAGCGCCGCTTGAGACATTGGCCCATCCCGACCCGGAGATCGTCGCGCGCGCCTTGGGCTGTACGCGTGATGCCATCCTTTCAGAGCGCCACGCGCCGGTGATGGCCTCTCTCGGCCTTGCCTTCACGATCACAGAGCTTGATTGCCGCGACACGCTTGCGGCGTTGCAGCCCGATGCCGCCGGGTTCCGGGAGGGCAATGCCGCCTACCCGTCTGGCCTTGATTTTGCGCAGTTTGCCTATGTGCGTGAAGGCGACGTCATCCATGCGCGGATGTTTGCACCGCTCGACAATATCCCCGAAGACCCGGCCACGGGCAGCGCCTGCGCCACGCTTGGCGCAATGCTGGCGGAAATCGAGGGGCGCGACCTGACCCTGCGCATTCATCAGGGCGACGACATGGGCCGCCCCTCGGTCATCGGTGTGACAACACTTGGCCGCTCGGTGACAATCAGCGGCGGCGCCTGCAAGGTCATGCAGGGCCGCCTGATCCTCTAGGCGGGTTACGCGGCGCTCTTGCCACGGCCAGAGCCGCCCCGACGACGCCCGCCACCACCAGCTTTGCTGCCGCCGGGTTTTCCACCACCAGGTTTTCCGCCGCCATTCCAAACCCGGCGCGGACCTTTGCTCTTGGGCTTTTGACCACCGGGTTTTTGGCCCGGTTTCTGGCCCGGCTTCACTTCGGCCCCGATCCACGGACGCCCCGAAAGAACCGGGATCGTCATCTTGAGGACCTTCTGAATCGCCTTCAGTTCGTCAACCTCGTCCGGCGCGCAGAAAGCCACGGCGGCCCCGTCCATCCCGGCGCGCGCGGTGCGCCCGATACGGTGCACATAGTTTTCCGGCACATTGGGCAGGTCAAAGTTATAGACATGGCGCACCTGCGGAATATCGAGGCCACGCGCCGCCACATCCGTCGCCACAAGCACCATGGTCTCGCCCTCGCGGAATGCCTTGATGGCGCGTTCACGCTGGCCTTGGGATTTATTGCCATGCACCGCCGCCGCCGCATAGCCCGCCTTGACCAGCGCCTTCATCAGCCGGTCCGAACCATGTTTGGTCCGGGCAAAGACAATCGCCGCCTCGTCGCGATGAGCATCAAGAAGCTCGATCAAAAGCGAGGTCTTTTCGGCCTTGGCGATGAAATGGATGCCTTGGGTGACCTTGTCGGCGGCCTTGCCCGGAGGCGAGACCTGCACGCGCTCGGGATTGTCGAGATAGGTTCCCGCGATCTCGGCCATCTGTTTGGGCATGGTGGCGGAAAACAGCATGGTCTGGCGCTTTTCCGGCAACCACTGCGAAATTTTACGCAGCGCATGGATAAAGCCGAGGTCAAGCATCTGATCCGCCTCGTCAAGGACAAGGAAATCCGTCGCCGAGAGATCAAGCGCATTGCGCTCCATCAGGTCGATGAGACGTCCGGGCGTAGCAACGATAATATCGGTGCCGCGCGACACGCGGTTGATCTGCGGGTTGATCGACACACCGCCAACCACAAGGCCGACCTTCATCGGCGTGCCCTCGACAAGCACCATAAGGCTGTCGCGGATCTGACCTGCGAGTTCGCGCGTCGGCGCAAGGATCAGCCCGCGCACAGTTTTGGGCTCGGGCTTTTGTCCATAAGACATCAGCCGCGATACCAGCGGCAAACCAAAGGCAAAGGTCTTGCCGGTGCCAGTCTGGGCAAGGCCCATCACGTCGCGCCCCTCAAGAGCATGGGGAATGGCACCGGACTGAATCGGGGTCGGTGCGGTGATGCCGGCCTTTTCAAGGCGCGAAATCAGGGTCTTGGGCAGGCCAAGATCGTTAAAATCTGTCATAGTATCTGCTTTCCGGCGCATCGCCGGAACGACACGCCTTGCCGCCCCACGCAATCGGGGGCTTCTTCGGTGGATGGACAGGGGCCGCCCTCGCGCCCTCATGGCGCAACACGTCCTGCCCTGGCCCCACGCGTGATATTGGGATCGGTTGGGTTTCGCCTTGGTCTGCGGCTGGCACGGGGGCCAGCGTCATGGCTGCTCACGCGGCAGAAGGCGTCTTAGCTGTCACATGGGGCCCCGAGCCGCCCCTGTCAAGCGCGAAAAAAGGTGGCACCCCGCGCCGCGCCCAGCTAAAAATCCAATGCGAACACCAACCGCCCCGGGATTCACCCATGCCTGATACGATCATTTCCCGCTGCGAAGCCCAAGGCTTGCGCATGACCGAACAGCGCCGGGTGATCGCCACCATCCTGCAAGAAAGCAAGGATCACCCGGACGTGGAAGAGCTCTATGCCCGCGCCTCCAAACGTGATTCCGGCATCTCGCTGGCCACGGTCTACCGCACGGTGAAACTCTTTGAAGAGGCCGGTATCCTCGACAAGCTCGAATTTGGCGATGGGCGGGCGCGCTATGAAGACGCCGAGCGCGACCACCATGACCATTTGATTGACCTCACCACCGGCAAGGTGATCGAATTCTGCGACCCTGAAATCGAGGCTCTTCAGGAAAAGATCGCCGAAAAGCTCGGCTATGATCTCAAGGGGCATCGTCTCGAACTCTATGGCGTGCCGCGCAAAACCCGCTCCTGATCTTCACCTTTGTAAAAATACTCCGGAGCGCGAGGCAGCGCCTCGCACCCGCAGGCCCCATTGGGGCGTGCTCATAAAGCGCGCGCCTTGGCGCGCTCCTTTTCAGGCGCGCAAACGGGCCCCCTTGGGATCGAACGGCGGCTCCGAGAGGATCACCGCTTTATGCGGTTGACCCAACACCATGACCTCAACCGCATCGCCCGGTCCGCCCTCTTTGACAAAGCCAAGCGCCAGCGACATGCCGACCGTGTAGCCATAAGCGCCAGAGGTCACGCGCCCGACCCCGACGCCATCCTTAAAGATCGGCTCGCCCCCGGTGGCATCTGCATTCGACGCGCTCACATCCGCCTCATCAAGATGCAACAGCACCAGCCGTTCACGCGCCGGTTTGGCCAACGTCTCGGCCACGGCCTCCTTATGGAGGAACTCTTTCTCCATCTTGCAGAGCCGCTCAAGCCCGACTTCCTGCGGATAGTATTCCGGGCTGTATTCACGGCTCCATGACCCATAGCCCTTCTCAACCCGCAGGGACATCAGCGCCCGGCTCCCGACCGGTCCGGCACCGAACGGCGTGCCTGCCTCCAAAAGCGCCTCGTAAAGGCGCAGTTGATCCTCGGTGGCGCAATGCAGCTCCCAGCCGAGATCGCCGGTGAACGACACCCGGATCGCCAGCGCTCGCACCCCGGCAATCTCGATCCATTTCGAGCGCATAAAGGGGAAATCCTCGGTCGCGAGCGACGCATTGGTCATCCGTTGTAGAATCTCGCGCGATTTCGGCCCGGCGACGTTAAAGCCGCACATGGCCTCGGTCATACTCTCGAATGTGGTCCCTTCCGGGAGCGGCACCATATCGAAGAACCGCTTGTGATAGCGTTCGGCCATGCCCGAGCTGACGACGTAAAATTCGTCCTCGGCGGTGCGGGTCACGGTGGCGTCCCCGGCAATGCCGCCGCGCACCCCGATCAACGGCGTGAGACAAGATCGTCCCACCGCCTTCGGCATAGTGTTGGCAAAGACTGTGTTGAGCCACGCTTCGGCCCCCGGTCCTTTGACGCGATATTTGGCAAAGTTCGAGATGTCGATAATCCCGGCTTTGTCGCGCAGCATCCGGCACTCTGCGCCCACCGGCGCCCACCAGTTCTGCCGGGTAAAGCCGTTGGTATCCACAGTGCCGGGCGTCTCGGCATACCAGAGCGGATGTTCCCAGCCATAGTTCAGGCCAAAGACCGCACCCATTGCCTTTTGCGTCTCATAGATGGGGCGCGTGCGCAGCGGGCGGCCCGCAGCACGTTCCTCGTTCGGAAAATGGATCGCGAAACGGTGCGCATAGACATCCTGCACCTTGGCTTTGACGAAATCGGGGTTGTTGGCCCAAGCCCCGAAGCGCGCCACGTCCCAAGGGAACATATCATACTGCATTTCGCCTTCGATGATCCATTGCGCCGCCATAAGGCCCATGCCCGCCGATTGCGAAAATCCGGGGATGATACCGCCGCACATGAAATAATTGCGCAACTCCGGCACCGGGCCAAGGATCACGTTGCTATCGGGCGACCAGATCATCGGCCCGTTGATGACCCGCTTGATCCCCGCCTCGCCCACGACCGGCACCCGGCCTATGGCGCGCATCATGTTTTCCTCGATCCGCTCTAGATCATCGGGGAAAAGGTCATGGGCAAAATCAAGCGGCGTGCCGTTCTCGGCCCAAAACCGCATGTCTTTTTCATAGGCCCCGACCAACAGGCCCTTACCCTCTTGCCGGAGGTAATATTCCCCGTCCCGATCCGCGACCGACGGCAAGCGGCGGTCCATGGCGTCGATCTCGGCGATGGTTTCGGTGACGAAATACTGGTGTTCCGTCGGCTGAAGCGGCACCTCGATCCCGGCCAGTTTCGCGACCTCACGCCCCCAGAGACCGGCAGCATTGATAACCCACTCGGTGCGAATATCGCCCTTGGGCGTCTTCACGATCCAGCTTCCATCTGGTTGCTGTTCGGTGCCCGTGACGGGCGTAAAGCGGTTGATCTCGGCCCCACGCTGGCGCGCGCCGACGGCATAGGCATTGGTCACGCCCGAAGGGTCCACATTGCCGCCATCGGGTTCCCACATGATGGTGCGGATGCCGTCGAAATTGACCAAGGGATGCAGGCGCTCGGCCTCGTCGCGGCTGATCTCGTGGAAGTTCATCCCGTAGAGTTTCGCCTTGGCCGCTTGCAAGCGAAGCTGATGCTCGCGGTTCTCGGTCTGCGCAAGGTAGAGAGAGCCGGGCCGGAACACGCCGCAGGACTGGCCGGTCTCGGCCTCCAACTCATCATAGAGGCGCATGGTGTAATGCTGAATGCGGCTGATATTGGCGCTATCGTGCAGCCCGTGGATATTGGCCGCCGCGTGCCATGTCGACCCGGAGGTCAGCTCGTCGCGTTCGAGCAGGACCACATCGGACCAGCCGAGTTTCGTCAGGTGATAGAGGATCGAACAACCGATCACGCCGCCGCCGATCACGACAGCCCGGGCTTCTGAACGCATGGGACCTTCCTTTGGGTCTAATCTAGGTTCTGCCAGCGTGCCGCCCGGCGTGCGGCGTAAATTGCCGCTATGCGACCAATCCGGTCGTTTTTCTACAAAGACGTTCAAAAGCGCCCTCACCTGAAAACTGTCGCCCACAACCGACACATCCTGTCGTTTTCTGGCTTGCCAGCCCAGCCCCTGCCCGAACAGGATAGCCTCACCTAACAAGGAGGCGCTCCCCCATGAAAACCACCACCCGTGTTGTCGTCATTGGCGGCGGTGTTGTCGGCTGTTCGGTGCTTTATCACCTGACCAAGCTTGGTTGGTCCGATGTCATGCTGCTGGAGCGCTCAGAACTGACCTCCGGCTCGACATGGCATGCGGCGGGGGGCTTTCATACGCTCAATGGCGATACCAACATGGCCGCGCTTCAGGGCTATACGATCCGCCTTTACAAGGAACTCGAAGAGATTACCGGCATGTCCTGCGGATTGCACCATGTGGGCGGTGTGACGCTGGCGGACAATCAGGAACGCTTTGACATGCTCGTAGCCGAGCGCGCCAAGCATCGCTTCATGGGGCTTGAGACCGAGATCGTGACGCCCGAAGAGATCGCCAAGATCGCGCCGGTTACGAATATCGAGGGCATCATTGGCGGGCTTTATGATCCTCTCGACGGGCACCTTGATCCCTCAGGCACCACCCATGCCTATGCCAAGGCAGCGCGCATGGGCGGCGCGACGATCGAAACCCACTGCATGGTACGCGAGACAAACCAGCGCCCGGACAGCACATGGGATGTTGTGACCGACAAGGGCACGATCCATACCGAACATGTGGTCAACGCCGGCGGCCTCTGGGCCCGCGAGGTCGGGGCGCTGGCCGGGGTCTATTTCCCGCTGCACCCGATGGAACACCAATATATCGTCACGGATGAGGTCCCGATGATCGCCGAGATCATCGACGACGGCGGCGAACATCCCCATGTGATGGATCCCGCAGGTGAAAGCTATCTCCGGCAAGAAGGGCGCGGCCTTTGCATCGGGTTCTATGAACAACCCTGCAAGCCTTGGGCCGTTGACGGGACGCCTTGGACCTTCGGTCATGAACTCCTGCCTGATGATTTTGACAAGATCGAGGACTCCATCGCCTTTGCCTATAACCGCTTCCCGGCACTGGCCGAGGTGGGCGTCAAATCGGTGATCCATGGCCCCTTTACCTTTGCCCCGGATGGTAACCCGCTTGTCGGCCCTGTACCGGGGATGCGCAATTACTGGTCCGCCTGCGCGGTGATGGCCGGGTTCTCGCAGGGCGGCGGCGTGGGGCTCATGCTGGCGCAATGGATGGTCGAAGGCGAATGCGAGCGCGACACATTTGCCATGGACTGCGCCCGTTTTGGCGATTGGATCACACCGGGCTATACGCGGCCCAAGGTGATCGAGAACTACCAGAAACGCTTTTCCGTCTCTTATCCGAACGAAGAACTCCCCGCCGCGCGCCCATTCCGCACCACGCCCATGTATGACATCTTTGACAAAATGGGCGCAGTCTGGGGCGCGCAATATGGGCTTGAGGTCGTAAATTACTTTGCTCAAGAGGATGAGCCACGGTTCGAGACGCCCTCCTTCCGCCGCTCCAACGCCTTTGAAGCAACCGCGCGTGAGGTGAACACCGTCCGCCAAGCCGTTGGAATAAATGAGACTCATAACTTTGGAAAATACCGCATCACTGGGCCGGGCGCGCGGGATTGGCTTGACAAGATCATGGCGGGGCGCGTGCCGAAACCGGGGCGCCTCTCTCTAACGCCGATGCTTTCTCCCAAGGGGCGGCTCATCGGGGATTTCACCATCTCCTGCCTCTCAGAAGAGGAATTTCAGCTCACCGCCTCTTATGGTTCGCAAGCCTTTCACATGCGCTGGTTCCAAAAGAACGCCGCCCCCGGCGTCACGGTCGAAAACATTTCGGACACGCGCACGGGCTTTCAGATCGCTGGGCCGAAGGCACGCGACGTGCTTCAGGCTTGCACGCGCTCGGACATCTCGGACATGCGGTTCATGGATGTGCGTCGCCTTACGGTCGGCATGGCCGATTGCATCGTGCAGCGCGTCTCTTATACCGGCGATCTCGGCTTCGAAATCTACTGCGACCTGCCCTCGCAGCGTGCCCTTTGGGAGGTGCTCTGGGAGGCCGGACAGGAGCATGGCATGCGCCCGTTTGGTATGCGCGCGATGATGTCCCTGCGCCTTGATAAGTTCTTTGGCTCGTGGCTGTCGGAATTTTCGCCCGATTACACAGCAGCGGAAACCGGGCTTGATCGGTTCATTTCCTTCAAGAAAAATACCGATTTCATCGGGCGCGCCGCGGCAGAGGCCGAACGCGACGAAGGCCCCGCACGCAAGCTCTGTGCCTTTGAGGTTGATGCAACCGACGCAGATGTAAACGCCTATGAACCAATCTGGATCAATGGCGAGGTCGTGGGCTTCTGCACCTCGGGCGGGTATTCGCACTACGCGCAGAAATCCATCGCGCTGGGCTTTGTGCCGACAGAGCACGCCAAACCGGACCTTGAGGTGGAAATCGAAATCCTTGGCAAGATGTGCACCGCCCGCCTGCTTGATGCGCCTCTGTTTGATGAAGATGGCGCAAGGATGCGGGGCTAGACCTTCCCCCGCCTCTTCTTCTCTGTAAAAATACTCCCGCCGGAGGCGTTCCAACCGCGCCTCCGGCGGTTCTGTTTCAAATGAGGCGCCATGCTCACCATCCTGATCCTTGCCGCCGGGGCATCCTCCCGTATGGAAGGGCGCGATAAGCTGACCCTGCCCGTCGATGGTCTGCCAATGCTGGCCACGATGGTCTTGCGTGCGCAGGCCACACGTGCGCCCGTGCTCGTGGCCCTGCCCCCCGACAATCCAACCCGCGCAGCAATTGTCGCCGATTGCGACGGTGCGCCGGTGACAGTGCGCGATGCCGCCCACGGTATGGGCGTCAGCATCGCAACCGCGACCGCCGCCCGCCCAAGAGAGACCAGCGCCCTGATGATCCTGCCCGCGGATATGCCCGCACTGACAAGAGACGATCTCGTAGCGATGAAAGAGGCATGGCAAACGTCCCCAAAGACCGCCATCCTGCGCGCCGTCAGCCCAGACGGCCACCCCGGCCACCCAGTGATCTTTCCTGCAAGTTGCTTTGAGGCACTGGAGCACCTGACCGGAGATCACGGCGCACGCGAGGTCATCAAGGCGCATGACGGGCCAGTGATCGACGTGCCCCTTCCGGGCACTCATGCCCTCCTTGATATTGACTCCCCCGAGGACTGGACCGCCTTTAAGGGGGCGACACAGGGCTGATCCAGCAGTCTTTTCCCCTGTCGCGACCATTTTCCACTTGGATTATCGGGCCTCAGCGCAAAAGATGGCGGCAACTCGATAAAACGACAGGGAGACAACAATGAAAAAACTACTGCTTGCCACGGCCGCGATGGCCTTGATGGCGAACGCCGCGATTTCCGAAGTCAAAGTCGGCATGATCACCACGCTTTCGGGTGGCGGTGCCGGGCTTGGTATCGACGTGCGTGACGGGTTCATGCTCGCCATCGAACAATCGGGCCGCAACGATATCGAAGTGGTGATCGAAGACGATCAGCGCAAACCCGATATCGCGGTGCAGCTCGCCGATAAAATGATCCAGTCCGAAAAGGTTGACGTTCTGACCGGGATCATCTGGTCCAACCTCGCCATGGCGGTGGTCCCGGCGACCGTCGCGCAAGGCAAATTCTATCTTTCGCCCAATGCGGGCCCGTCGGCACTTGCCGGTAAGGGCTGTCACGGGAATTATTTCAACGTCGCATGGCAGAATGACAACCTGCACGAAGGTGCAGGCGCCTATGCCAATACCGCGGGCTACAAGAATAGCTTCATCCTCGCGCCGAACTATCCGGCGGGCAAGGATGCGCTCACCGGCTATAAACGCTTCTTCGAAGGGGAATTGGCCGGGGAAATCTATACCAAGCTCGGCCAGACCGATTATGCCGCCGAAATCGCCCAAATCCGCGCCAGCGGCGCTGATAGCGTATTCTTCTTCCTGCCCGGTGGCATGGGGATTTCCTTCCTCAAGCAATATGCCGATTCCGGCGTCGATCTTCCGGTTGTAGGTCCGGCCTTTTCCTTTGACCAAGGCATCCTTCAGGCCGTGGGCGACGCAGCCCTTGGCGTTGTGAACACCTCGCAGTGGAACAAGGATATCGACAACGCCACCAACGCGGCCTTCGTCGAAAGCTTTCAGGCCAAGTATGGCCGCCTGCCCTCGCTCTATGCGAGCCAAGGGTTTGATACGGCAAATCTTCTGATCTCGGCCGTGGCCAAAGCCGATGTATCGGATGCCGACGCCTTCCGCGCCGCGCTTGAGGCCGCCGAATTCGACAGCACCCGTGGCGATTTCAAGTTCGGCTCCAATCACCACCCGGTACAGACGATCTATGCCCGCGAAGTGATCAAGGAGGGCGATGTCTATACCAACAAGATCATCGGCACCGCACTTGAGAACCACGCCGACGCCTATGCAGGTGAGTGCAAGATGTAAGATGTTTTGGGGCCTGCCCAAAGCGGGCCCCAAACGCCATAATACCGTATTCCGATGTCCTCACTTCTAATCGCGGAGCAGGTGTTGAACGGGCTTCAGTCCGGGATCATGCTCTTCCTGATGGCGGCTGGCCTGACGCTGATCTTTGGCGTTATGGGCCTGATCAATCTTGCCCATGGCTCGCTCTACATGATCGGGGCCTTTGCCGCTGCGGCCGTGGCCGGGGCAACGGGATCCTTTCTCCTTGCCCTCGTAGCGGCATTGATAGCGGCGGCATGCGCCGGCGCCATTGTGGAGATGGTGGTCATCAGGCGGCTCTACCATGCGCCCCATCTGGATCAGGTTCTGGCGACCTTCGCGCTCATCCTGATCTTTTCGGAAGGCACGCGCTGGGTTTTTGGTTCTTTCCCCCTCTTCCTTGATATTCCCGAGGCGCTTTCGGGCCCCGTGACACTCCCCGGTGGCATTCAATATCCGCTTTATCGCCTTGCCCTTATTGGTGCGGGGCTTGCGGTGGCGGCCGGGCTTTGGTTTCTCACCGCTCGTACCCGCATCGGCATTCAGATCCGCGCCGGAGAAAATGACCGCGAGATGATCGCGGCGCTGGGCGTGGATATCTCGAAACTCTATACACTGGTCTTTGCCCTTGGCGCAGGACTTGCGGGCCTTGCAGGTGCGCTTGTCGGCGCAATTCAATCGGTTCAGGTCGGCATGGGCGAACCGGTCCTGATCCTTGCCTTCGTGGTGATCGTGATCGGCGGCATCGGCTCTATCAAAGGGGCCTTCATCGGCGCGCTTCTGGTCGGCCTCACCGATACGCTTGGCGGTATTTTCCTGCCAGAACTCTTCAAACTCTTCATGGCACCGGATGCCGCAACACAGACCGGTTCTGCGCTTGCCTCGATGGCGATCTATATCCTGATGAGCCTTGTCCTCATCTGGCGGCCCTCTGGCCTTTTTGGGGTGCGGCTATGATCGGGGAACGCTATTTGAACCTCCTTGTCCTTGCCGCGCTTATGGCCGTGCCGCTCTGGGCGCTGGCGGCGGATGAGCCGTTTACCATCACGCTGGCAACCCGCGCGGTGATCCTTGCGCTGGCCGCTGTTGGCCTCAATATCGCGCTTGGCATGGGGGGGCTCGTAAGCCTTGGGCATGCGGTCTTTTTCGGCCTTGGCGGCTATGCCATGGGTATCCTTGCCTCGCATGCGCAATCCTATACCCCGCTGGAACTCTTTGGCCTGACGATTGAGGGCACAAAATCCATGCCGGTGATCTGGCTCACCGCGATTATCATCTCGGCACTGGCCGCTTGGGGGATTGGCCTTCTGAGCCTGCGCACAAGTGGCGTCTACTTCATCATGATTACCCTCGCCTTTGGGCAGATGTTCTATTACTTCGCCATCTCCTGGAGCGCTTATGGCGGCGAAGACGGGCTGTCGATCTATGTGCGCAATGGATTTCCGGGCCTCAATACCCTCGTCCCGATCGAATATTTCGGCCTCTGCTTTGCCGTGCTCTGCCTCGCACTGCTCCTCAATGCCCGCCTGCAAGGATCGCCCTTCGGCCTTGCCCTCAATGCCGCGCGGCAAGTCCCTGCCCGGGTTGAAACCGTCGGCCTCGATCCGATGCGCCTCAAGCTTCTGGCCTTTGTCCTTTCCGGCGCCATTACCGGGCTTGCGGGCGCACTTTTCGCCGATCTCAACCGCTTCGTCAGCCCGACCATGTTCTCTTGGCAGCTTTCAGGCGAATTGATCGTTCTTATCGTCATCGGCGGCGTAGGCCGCCTCATGGGGCCGGTAATCGGGGCCTGCCTTTTTGTGACGCTCGAACATTGGCTCGGCGGGATCACCGAATTCTGGCACGTGTTCCTTGGCGCGATCCTTCTGTTGATCGTGCTATTTGCCCGCGGTGGTATCGTCGGCCTTCTGACAGGCAAGGAGGGACCGCATGTCTAACCCCATCCTCGCCACCCATGGTCTTTGCAAATCCTTTGGTGCGCTGAAGGCGACCGAAGATGTCTCTATCGACCTGCGCCATGGCGAAATTCACGCCATCATCGGCCCCAATGGCGCGGGAAAATCGACACTCATCCAACAGATCAGCGGCGCTTTGCGCCCGGATGCCGGAACAATCGAGCTTCTGGGCCATGACGTAACCCGCCTGACAACTCAGGCCCGCGCAAGGGCCGGGTTAGGCCGCACCTTTCAGGTGTCGGCACTGGCCATGGAAGATACCGTGCTTGAAAATGTCCTTCTGGGCGCGCTTGGCGCTTCGGGACGGCCATGGCGGTTCTGGCGCTCGGTTCATGCCGACAAAACCCAAAAAGAAACTGCTCTCGCCGCTCTTGAACGCGTGGGCCTTGCCGATGCAAAGGATCAGCGCACCGCTGACCTTAGCCACGGACAGCGCCGCCAGCTTGAGGTGGCTGTCGCCCTGACACTTACCCCACGCGCCTTCCTGATGGACGAACCCATGGCCGGACTTGGCGCAAGCGGCTCTAAACAAATGACAGGTTTCCTTGATGGTTTGCGCGATGAAGCGCCGATCCTCCTTGTCGAACATGACATGGACGCGGTCTTTGCCCTTGCCGACCGAATTAGCGTGCTTGTCTATGGCCGCATCATTGCCACGGGATCGGTCGATGATATCCGAAATGACGCCGCCGTGCGCGCCGCCTATCTCGGAGAAGACGCATGAGCCTTCTTGAAATTTCCGGTCTTTCCCTCAGCTATGGCAGCTCGCAGGCGCTCTTTGACGTGAACCTCGAAATCGCGCCGGGCGAAGTCGTCGCCCTCATGGGCCGCAATGGCATGGGCAAAACGACGACCGTCAAGGCGATCTGTCGGATGCTGCCCTCGCAAGGGCGGCTCGTCTTTGATGGCCAGGACCTGCACCGCCTGCCAAGCCATAAAGCCGCCCGCCTTGGCATTGGCCTCGTGCCTGAAGGGCGGCGTTGCTTTCGTGACCTGACGGTGCGCGAGAACCTTCTCGCCACGGCGCGTCCCGGCGACTGGGGCCTTGAAGAGGTCGAAGCCCTCTTTCCCCGCCTCGGAGAACGCGACAGCCAGCGCGCGGCCTCTCTTTCCGGCGGCGAACAACAGATGCTCGCCATCGGGCGCGCCCTGATGACAAATCCCCGTCTATTGATCCTTGATGAGGCCACAGAGGGCCTCGCCCCGATCATCCGACAGGAAATCTGGGCCGCCATTGCCCGCCTCAAACGCGACACCGGCATGGCAATCCTTCTCATCGACAAGACCCTGCGCGAATTGCAGCAGGTCTCGGACAAGGCCGTCATTATCGAGCGCGGCAAAACCGTCTGGAGCGGCGATATGGCCGCCCTGCCCGCCGATGTGAGCGAACGCTACGTCGGCGTCTGACACGTCTCTCTGAATTTGCGGATGTTGGTACCCAAGGTCGGACTCGAACCGACATGACCGTTAAGTCGGGGGATTTTGAATCCCCTGCGTCTACCATTCCGCCACTTGGGCACTGACCCTGATCTAGCCAAGCACGCGCGGAGCGTCCAGCCCCAAAACGCGCGCGAGGGGATCAAAACATAACCTGCACCAGCCAGAGCGTGATCGACGGAAAGGCAACGAGGATCACCACGCGGATCAGGTCCGAGGCGATAAAAGGCGCAACCCCCGCATAGGTGCGCGAGATCGGAATATCGGGGGCCACACCATTGATGATAAAGAGATTCATCCCCACAGGCGGCGTAATGAGCCCGACCTCAACCACGATGAGCGCCAGAACCCCGAACCAGATCGCGGTTTCCTCGGGGGTAAGACCGAAATCGAGAACCTCGATCACCGGCAGGAAAATCGGCACCGTCAAAAGGATCATCGAGAGCGAATCCATGACACAGCCAAAAACCAGATAAGCCAGCAACATCAGCGTCAGAACCACAATCGGCGCAAGGCCCGCCATCTCGACCCAATCGGCCAAAAGCGCCGGCGCGCGGGTCAGAGCAAGGAACCCCTTGAACAACTCCGCCCCGAGCAGGATCAGGAAAATCATCGCCGTCGCCTTGGCCGTCTCAAGGATCGAGTCCCAAAGCCCGGCCCACGTCAGACGCCGCGCAAAAACCCCGTAGAGCGTTGTCGCCGTGGCCCCAAAGGCTGCCGCCTCGTTGGGGGTAAAGAGCGCCTGCGCACCGGGTTTGACCCAGTTCCAATCGCCCACGATCCCGCCCATGGTCAGGCCGAAAATCGCCAGAACCGGCCATGTGGCGGCAAGGGTTTTCAAGCGCTGTTTCATCGGCACCGAGGGTGCCGTATCGGCCGATCCGGGGCGCAGGCGCACATAGAGCGCCACGGTGATGACATAGCCAAGCGCCGCCAGAAGCCCCGGCACGAGCGCAGCCATGAACATCTTGACGATGTTCTGCTCGGCCATGATCGCATAGATCACAAGGATAACGCTTGGCGGGATAAGAATACCAAGCGTCCCGCCCGCCGCCAGAACCCCGCTTGAGAGCGCATCGGAATAGCCGCGCTTGCGCATCTCCGGCAGGGCCACCTGCCCCATGGTCGAAGCGGTAGCAAGCGACGAGCCGCAAATCGCGCCAAAGCCCGCACAGGCCCCGACCGACGCCATAGCAACCCCGCCGCGCAGATGCCCGAGCCAATCGCTCGCGGCGCGAAACAGGGCCGAAGACATGCCCGTGCGCGTCGCCACCTGCCCCATGAGCAGGAACAGGGGCACGATAGAGAGGCCTTGGTTGGAAAAGGTCTCGTAGCTCATGGTCTTGAGCTGGGCCATGGGCGCATTGGGCGTGCCCATGACATACCATGTGCCGAAAAATCCGGTCATCGCCATGGCGATGGCAATCGGCACCCTGAGAAAGATCGCCACAAGCATGAGGCCAAAGCCACTCAGCGCAAGCTCAATCCCGCTCATACTGCGTCCTCCTGCCCCGCGCTCAGCCAATTGAGGCTGCGCCAGACTGTATAGAGCGCGACAAGGGCAAACAAAGCCGCCCCAAGAAGCGCAAAGCCATAAGGAATCCAGACCGGAATCTGCAATTCATAGGTGGTTTCGGGATAAAACGGCTTGTACCCCATCGACAGAGCCTCGCGCAGGGCGTCGCTCCCATAGGGGAATTTCTCGGCAAATCCGAACCAAAGCTGGCGCAGGATCACCAGAGCGCCAAGCGAAATAAGAACATCCCCCAAGAGCCCCATGAACACCCGCACCCGCGCCGGAAAATGATCGGTGAGGATATCCACGGTCACATGGCCGCGTTTGAGCTGACAATATGGCAGGAAGGAAAACACCGCCAACGCACAGCCATTGGCCACCAACTCGTAATCCCCCGGCACCGGCCCAAGACCATAGCCAACACCCATCCGCCCAATGATCGACACCACCGTCATGGCCGAAATCGCCAACAGGATCAGCCCGCCACTATAGGCGACCAGACGGGCCAAAAACTCGATCACACGGCCAGCACGGGCTTCGATCCGGGGGGCAATCATGGCTCAGGGCTCCAATAGCGGGCCGCGCGCATTCAGCGCAGCCATGTCCATACCGGCAACCTTCTTATAGCCAGCGGCCAACTCTTCCCGCTCCGAAAGCGGCATCACGGTTTCAATATCGTCAAACCCGTCCGGCGCACGCTCTTCCACAATATCAAGAACCTTATCCGGCCCATCACCGCGGTTGCGCAGCACCAGCGCATTCACCGTCTCGCGGCGTTCCTCTTCATAAGCTTTGAGCGCCTCGGGGGCTGCCCCATGGGTGCGAATCTCGCGGGCAAGGATACGGGCGTCGATAATGCCCTGGCTCGCCCCGTTGGAGCCGATGGGATACATCGCATGCGCCGCATCGCCCAAAAGGGTCAATGGCCCAAAGCTCCATTGCGGGAGCGGATTGCGGTCCACCATGGGAAATTCATAGATCGCCTCTGCATCGCGAATGATCTGCGGAATATCGAGCCAATCGAAGTCCCATCCCTCGAACTCTGGAAGGAAATCCTCAAGCTGTCCGGGACGGTTCCAATCCTGCTGCCGCCATTGATAATCC